>NZ_LAJE02000338.1 GCF_000970465.2 Devosia insulae DS-56 | reverse complement strand
CGTTGGCCTCATCGCCACAGCCCAGCCGCCGGCACGACCCACCCCCGCGATCCCCGCCGAAGCCAGTGCCCTCTATGACGAAGGCGTCATCGCCTGGACCAGCCGCACCGCCTCGGGCTTCGCCACCGCTATCGAGAAGTTCGATGCCGCACTCGCCATTGCGCCAAACTATGCCCGCGCCGAAGTCGGCCGCGCCAATGTCTACAACCTGATCAGCCAGTACACGCTGGCCCCCGCTGCCGAGTCCTACGCCAAAGCCAAACAGGCCGCCGAGCGCGCCCTCAGCCTCGATCCGCAATCCGGCGAGGCCTATGCGGCGCTCGGCTTCAACGCCTTCTATGGCAACCACGCGTTCGCCCGTTCCGCCGAGCTGTTCGACAAGGCGCTGGCTCTCGCCCCCGAAAATGCCCAGGCGCTCCACTGGTACGCCCTGACCTCCATGCAGATGGGCAAGTTCGAGCACCCGCTCCAGTTGATCGACCGCGCCCTGGTGCTGCAGCCGGATTCGCGCTCCATCCGCGCCAATGCCGCGCTGATCCACTATTATGCAGGCGATACCGACACCGCGATCGAGATGCTCGAGCAGTTGCGGCAGGCCAACCCGGATTATCTCGCCGTCCCGGCCTATCTCGCGACCATCTATCTCGACCAGCGCCGCTACGCCGATTTCCTCGACAGCTACGAGATTGCCGCCGGTGTCGAGGGCAGCGTCGGCCGCCAGCTCATCGCCAAGGCCGCCCGCGCCGCCCTTCCGCAAGGCGGCGAGGCCATGCTGCGCGCCATGCTCGATGAGCAGCAGCGCCAGTTCCTGGCCGAGCGCGAAAAGGCCTACAAGGTCGCCGCCACCGCCGCCCTGCTCGGCGACAGGGATCTCGCCCTCGACTACCTCGAGACCTCAGTCGATCGTGCCGAGACCATCGGCCTCCTGGTCGAACCGGAGTTCCGGAGCCTCCGCGCCGAGCCGCGCTTCACGGCGCTGCTGACCCGCCTTGGGTTGCCGCAGAGTTAGAGCTCCCCTCCCCCTTGAGGGGAGGGCTTGGGG
>NZ_LAJE02000337.1 GCF_000970465.2 Devosia insulae DS-56 | reverse complement strand
GGCTCGGAGATGTGTATAAGCGAAAGATATGGCGGTGGAGGGCACATCTTGCCTTCTCCCCTTGGGGGAGAAGGTGCCCGAAGGGCGGATGAGGGGGCCGCGCAACGAAGTGTAGCGCGATCCGAGCGAAGCGAGGAGCGACCGTGTTCGCGGAGAGAACCCCTCATCCGGCCTTCGGCCACCTTCTCCCACAAGGGGAGAAGGCCACCCGTCTACGGTCAGTGCTCATATGCGATAGCCCTCCCCCGCAGGCGGGAGAGGGACGCCGACTGCCAGCCCCCTAACACCCGCCTAATACCCAATCTCGTACGCCCGTCTCACCCAACCACGGAGACGTGACGATGCTTACCCAACTGCTCCTCCCGGTCCTCACTGCCGGCCTCTTGCTGGTGGCCCCGGTGGCCGCCCTCGCCCAGGCGCCGGCCGATAACGACGATGCCGCCCTCGCCTATAGCAAGTGCATGCGCGACAACGGCTATGCCGAGTTCCCCGACCCGACCCCCGGCGAGGGCATGCGCTTTCTCATCACTCCCGGCAGCGCCGCCCGCTTCGAGAAGGCCTCGGCCGCCTGCCACGATCTCGCTCCCGAGGGGATGCGCGGCGAGGGCGTCACCCCCGAGCAGCTCGAGGGCCTGCTCAAGCTTGCCCAATGCGTGCGCGAGCACGGGCTGCCGAACTTCCCGGACCCGAGCGCCGATGGCGGCTTCGATGCCGGCAAGATCGGCGCCGGACCGGACGATCCAAAGCTCCGCGCCGCCATGGATGCCTGCCGCGAGCTGAGCCGTGGCGCCCGGATCATGATCGGCGGATGATCCCCGTTCGCACCATCCTCTCCGGCGGCGCGCTCGCGCTTGCCGCCGGGGCCGTCGCGATCGCGGGCTTTGTGCTGCTGCAGCCGGCGCCTCCATCGGCTGCCCCGAGCGCCGCCCCCATCGCGACGGCCGAGATCACCCTGGGCGAGCTGGTCGACAGCAAGACCGTCACCGGCACGCTCGGCTATAGCGAGCTCACGGCCTTGCGCCCGAGCCTTGCCGGCGCCTCCGCCATGGTCACCGCGCTGGCGCCGGTGGGTGCAATCATCGAGCGGGGTGAAGCGCTCTACGGGCTCGACGGTCAGCCGGCCATCCTGTTTTACGGCACCGTGCCGCAACACCGCACGCTCCGCTTCGAGGCCGATGCCCCGGTCTGGGTCGAGCTCGAACAGAGCAAGGCCGCCGTTGCCGCCGCCGACCTGACCGTGGCGCTCGAAACCCAGCGCCTCGCCGATGCCGAAGCGCGCAGCACGGAC
>NZ_LAJE02000336.1 GCF_000970465.2 Devosia insulae DS-56 | reverse complement strand
GCTCGGGCTCTCCTCGAGCGCCGTCTGCATCTGCGCCGTCCAGTCCGCCACACTGAGCGTCCCCAGCGTCACTTCCTGCCAGCCGCGCGCCAGGGCATCGGCTTCCTGGCCGGAGAGCAGCACGCCGACATGCAGGGTCGGCGTCTTGATGATCTCCTGGATCTGCGCCAGCGCCTGCGACTTGGGCAAAGCGTTGGGATCGACATTCTTGTTGAGCGAGATGCCGCCGGCGACGCTGGCGAGGAGGTTGGCGTTCTCGACCCCGGCGACGAACTTCACGAACTTGAAGCCCGCTTCCTGCTTGGTGCTCCACGGCGTCACGCCGAACACCGAGCTCTCGGTGCCGCTGAAGCTATGGGCCAGCGGCGCATCGGCCACCAGCACCGGCCAGCTCATCGCGCCGACATTCTCATCGCCCAGCGCCTTGCCGAACGCCGCCCAGTTCACCGCATCGGCGATGATGGTGGAGGCGAAGGCGGCATTGCCGCTCTGGAAGATATCGGCGCCATCGGGCAGCATCGAAATCGACGGCGAGCTCGAGTTGATCCAGCCGCGCGTCGTGCCGATCGAGGCCATGGCTTCGAGGATCGACACCATCTTGGGGTCGGTCCAGGGGAGCTTACCCGCCATGATGGCGCGCATGTCGTCTTCGGTGAGGAAGTTGCGGGCGACTTCCGGGAAGTTCCAGTAGGCCGGGAACACCCCGGTCATGCCATGCGCGAGGCAGGTCTTGCCGATGGCTTTCACCGCGGTGCAGGCGGCATCCATCTCGTCCCAGGTCCTGGGCGGGTTGGCCGCATCGAGCCCGGCTTCGGTCAACACCGCCTTGTTGTAGTACATCACATTGCCCTGGTAGCCGAACGGCAGGCCGTAGCAGGGCTGGGTGGTGTCATAGTTGAGGCAGCCACCCGAATAGGTGATCAGGTCACCCGCCGCGGCGAGCACGTCTTCGGGCAGCTGCACATAGGCGCTGCGCCGATCGAACAGCTCGAGGCCGGCATTGTTCTCCATCACATCGGGGCCGCTCTTGGTCGCGATGTAGGGACCCTGGACGCTCGGATAGCGGTCGAACGGCACGGTCTCCAGTTCGACCTTCACATCCGGATTGGCCTTCTCGAACGCCGCCACCAGCTGCGTCCAGTAATCCGGTCCGCCTGGCTGCCAGTTGAGCACGCGAATGGTGGTGACATCCTGCGCCAGCGCCGGCCCCATCATTGCCGTCAACGCCACGGCGCCGGCGGCAATGCGCCAGCCCTCTTTCGAAACAACTCTCATCTGAAATCCCTTCCTCTGATGCCCGGCGCCGGCCGAGGCCCATCGCGCCGCTATCCCCTGTCGGCGCCGGGAAGGCGCCCCGC
>NZ_LAJE02000335.1 GCF_000970465.2 Devosia insulae DS-56 | reverse complement strand
GCCGACCCCTCGATTGCCCTGGTGACGTTCCACTGCTCGATCGATCGAGTGCCGATTGAGGGGCTGCAGAAAGCGCAGGAAACCATTAGGCTCAAATGGCATGGCAGGCTCCAAATCAAGTCTCGCAACTCGATTTTATGCCAGATCACCTGGCGGTGCCTGCCTTGCACCACCCCAAACAAACAAAAATCCCGGACACTAGTGAGCTTTCGCTGGGATGACACCGAGTTTTGGGCATTGCGGTGGGCCTGACCGCCAGCACTTGCAGTCAAGACCCCTCGCGCCCGGGCCCTTACTGCCGCGCCTTGCGCATCGTCTCAGCTGCCTGATGATCTCGTGGGCGGGTCCGCACCGGAGGCGCGACCAGCGACATCAAAGCAGCGGCGATCTCGGTGGCGAACTGCCGGGGTTGATGCAGGCCGGCCGTCGCGGTGGCGGCCAGGGCCATTGCCTCGCGGCGCCAGGCCGGGGTCGCTGCGGCGCGGCGGATGGCCGCTGCGAGCGCACCGGGTTCGTCGCTCGAGTAGAGATAACCCTCGCGCTGATCCTCGATGATCGCCGCGATAGCTCCGAGCGCCGGGCTGATGAGGGGCAGTCCGGCCGACAGCGCCAGCATCAGGCTGCCCGACGTGCTTACCTCCTCGAATGGCAACAGGACGAAATCGGCGGCGGCCAGCAGGTCGCGAACCTCGTCATCGGTCTGGTGTCCGCTGAGCACGATGCAGTTGCCCGGGGCCGCGGCGCGTGGGTCGTAGCGGCCGGCGCGGCCGGCCAGCAGGAACCGCACCGGCAGATCGGCCAGCTCGGCGGCGACGTGCAGCAGCGGTTCGATGCCCTTGTAGCGCCTGATATTGCCGAGGGTGAGAAACAGCGTTTCGTCGTCGGGGACGCCCAACCGAAGCCGCGTGCCGGCGCGATCCGGGGCGGTATCGGCCGCAGCGTAAGCCGGGTGCGAAATCACCACTATCTTCGCGTCGCTCGGCAACATTGGCCGCAGCCGCTCGGCCGCGAGAGCGTCGTGCACATGCACCAGGTCGGCGCGCGCCAGCAACTGGCTGGCGAAGGCGCGGCTGAGCTCCAAGTCGGGGCTGTCATGCGGATCGTCGTTGTGGACGGTCCAGGCAAACAGCCCGCCGCGGGCGCGAAACGCGTCAATCAAGTGGACGAAAGCGGCCATCGCAGCGGGCTGGTCGATGACCCGGGCCTGCTGGGTGACGGCGTCCTGCCAATGGAGATGAAAGATCGTCGGTCGGCCACCGGCCGTGGCGAGGGCCGCCTCGAGCGTCCCCGCTGCAACCTCGATCTCAGTTTCGAGCCCGGCATACATCAGTGCCTGGTACGGATTTGCCGCGCGATAATCCGGGAAGAACAGCAGCAGCGGGCCCGCCGCGACAGCCGCCGGGCTGTCCCCGAGCACCGTCATGCTGGCGAGGCCCCATTTGGCGGCGATGAAATCCAGCCGGCGTTGCCGCCATAGCGCATAGCTCGCGTCGTCACCGCCGAAATGGCGGCGCGGCGGCAGGTATTCGAAGCTGTAGCCATGCCTGAGGAAGGGGGAGAAATGGGTGGATCCGGTGATGAAGACCGGGGTGAAATCGCGTCTGCTGCGCGACACCACGGTCACCGTCTCGACCGCCTCCTCGATCTCGGCCTCGGTCTCGCCGCCGAGAATGTAGCCGACCGCGAGGTAGGGCTGCTCCTGGATGGCCGCACCCATATGGCCGGGATAGGCGAAGAGAGTGGGTCTGGTGAGGGGCGGGGCAGCAAGCAGCTGCCGCGCCCAGCTGGCGCGGGGTGCGAGGCGCGGCTGCGGTCTCTCGTCGTCGGCCTGGGGCTCGCTGCGCAGCGTGCCGAAGCCGATCCGCCGCGTCTCGGCGCGCTGCGCCTGGGCTTCGGCGAGCGACGCGCTGGCGCTGCGTAACGCCGTGGCCTGGGCCTCGAGATCGCGCAGGGCCCGGGCGAGGATTCTCGCGAGATCGGGCGGCCGAGGCTCTGATGGTGGCGGCGTCATCGGGCGAACTCGGCAATCAGCTGAGCCGCCGCAATGGCCCCGTTGGGGGTGGCAAGACGCGCGCAATTGCGGCTGAGCTCCTGGCGATGGCGCGGCCGCATCAGCTCGTCGACGTGGTGGGCAAGCGAGGTGAGGTCGTCGGTGCCGAGGGCGTAGCCGCAGCCCGCCGCCTCGGCATAGGAGGCCCGGGCCATCTGGTCATCGAGTTCGGGCCGCATGGTGACGGCGAAGATGGTCGGCATGGCCGCGCCGATCAGTTCGTGAAAGCTGTTGTAGCCCGCCGCCGAGATGGCAAAGTCGAACGCCCTGAGGTAGCGCGCCGCCGGGTAGATCGACATATCGCGCACGCCCTCGACATGCCGGATCGGCCGGTGGCTGATCGGCGGCACCAGGTTGATCACCTGGATTTCGGGGTGCCGGCGCAGCACGGATATCACCTGGCTGAAGGCGTCGCTGACGTCGCGGACATTGCCCACGCCGAGCTGCACCAGTACCGCTGGCCGTGCCGGATCCAGGCCGAGTTCTGCCCGGGCGGCCGGCTGCGACAACTGCTCGCCGTCGTCGACGATGCGGATCGGGCTGGTGCGGATCACACCGTCGCGCCGGTTCGCCGTGGCCCCCTGGTCGCGGCTGGCGGCAAGGTCGTCCGGCTCGAGGATGGCGTCGAAATACTTCTCCTTGGCGAGCACCGGAGCATTGTCCTGGCTCGGTTGCCACATGCCGCGGCGCAGCCAGAGCAAAGCCGGGCCGCGGCGGACGGCGGCGACATCGGTCATGAACCGGTACGGATTGCCGCCATCGAAGACGAATGCGTCCGGCTGCTGGCGGGCCAGCATCTCGGTGAGCTCGTCGGCCATCCAGGGATAGGCGACGGCCGGGTCGAGATTGGCATAGCGGTGCGAGAGGAGCATTTCGACCGGGAAGCCGGCATCCTCGACGAGGCTGATGCCGCTGCTCAATGTCACGAAGCTGGGGGACACATCGGGGGGCAGCCGGCGGGCGATGGCGATCAGCCGGGTAATGTGCCCGAGCCCGTCGCCGTTCGAGGCGAAGAGCATGACCCGCCGCTGCCTGCGCCGTGCCGGCGGAGCGGCGGGGGCGCCCAGCCAGAAGCGCATGCGCCGCCGATGCATCTCGAGCGGATCAAAGGCCGCCGAGCCTGCCCGGATGGGGCTCGAGAGGCCTTTGACGATCGCCTCGGCCACCGCCGCCGCCTCGACATAGTGCGGGCCTTTGCCGATCGCCGGCTTGAGATGCGGTGCCAGATAGACGGGGATGTCGGCCGCAGTGCAGGCGCCGATGGCCGTGAGCGGCAGGCTCGCCGGGCGGCCCTCGGGATAGTAGATGAACGCGGCGAGACGGGAAACGAAACGGATGTGGTGGCGGGCGTCAGGCGCCAGAATTGCCCAACCCGGAGCAGGCTGTGGCGGGGTGCCGACGACGTGGATGCGATAGCGGCGCTCATCCCACAGGCGAGCCCGCGTTTCGGCGTCTCCGGGCCAGTGGTCGATACCCGGCCCGACCGCTGTTCCAACGATGGGGCGGGAGCCATCCTGCCAGTGCAGCGCCGCCGGCGAGGGGGTGACCTGGCCATACGATTCCCAGATGGTGCCGAGGGTCGGCAGGCCTGCGTCGCGCAGGTTCCGCAGCGCATCATAAGTTGTCGCCGACCAGGTGATCACCTCGCCGAGAAACTGGACCAGGCGCCGGTGCACCAGTTCGAGGCGGCGAGCGGGCTGAGGCGTCTCGAGGATGGCGACAGCCCGCGAGGCGGCAAGGCGCACCGGCAGGCGCGGTCTGGCCCGGGCCACGAAAACCGGATCCGCGACGAGCACGAGGCTCGCGCTCACCGGCTCAAAATAGTCGAGAGAAAGCGCGATCTCGCTGTCGATGAGTTCGGTTACGGCCGGTGCGATCGGCGCATCGCGCCGGCCCAGATGCATGAGTCCGGTACGATGGCCGAGTTGCCGATTGAGCCGAACCTCCTCGACGAGGCGCAACTGCGCCTCGTCGCTCTCGGCGAAGTCCGCCAGATAGACGACGTCGAGTTCCATCGGACTGGCTAATAGATGTTCGGACTGCCCAGGGTGTCAGGCGAGGGGGTCGGCTCAGCAAGGACGAAATATCGCCTGCCGTCGGAGCCGGGTACCGGCCGCAGCATGGTCCATAGATCGAGCTCCCGGCAGGCGTCGTTGACCCCTGCCTGACACTGGATTTTCAGTTGCTCCTTATGGGCCTCAGCCATGGCCAGGGGATCGGACTGAGCCTGGGCCGAGCCGGCGCCGGCGGCAGTTGCGATGGTCAAAAGGGACAAAAAGCGGGCGACGGAATCCATCGTCACCTCCTTGTGCAATGTTGCGTTTGACCCTGTGCGGCCACCCTACGCACAATAATGGAGCAGGTCAGGCAATGGCCGGCCGCACGGTTGTCCCCGGGTTAGCGTCCGCCGTCAAACTTCCCCGACTATGTCCAGAAAATTCAATGCGATAGCGCAGCGGCTTTAGCTCAAGCTGAGTGGCCGGCGTTGGTCGATCGCTAAGGCAATGTGAGGCAGGCTTCTGTCCTTGGATGGGCTGGGATGAAGGAGGGACGGATGACGGACCAGCTTTCCGGGTATGGCTCAAGGTGAGCCATGGCGGCCCTTGTCGATGACATCCCCATCTATCTGCTGCTTTTGCTTATCCTGCTGAGCCTGGCTGCTGCAGCATTGCTTGGCTACCGGTTGCGTCGGATCATGGGCCTTGGGTCGGCAAACGGCAGCGACGGACAGGAAGCCTACATCGTGTCGGCCGTGCTTGGCCTGCTGGCCCTCTTGATGGGCTTCACCCTGTCGCTGTCGCTTGACCGCTTCGAAACCCGCCGCGCCCTCGTTCTGGTGGAAGCGAACGCTATCGGAACGGCGTACCTGCGCACCCAGTTGCTGGCTGAGCCACATCGCGGCCGGCTGAGCCGATTGATCGTCGACTACCTCGACAATCGCCTTGGTCTCGTGGGGCTGGCGGATGCGGAACTGGAGGCCAGGTCGACGCATAACGACCAGTTGCTCGCCGACCTCTGGGCTGCCGCTGCGGCGGCGTTCGACACGATCCGGGTCTACGATTTCTCGACGGCCTATCTCGACTCGATCAACGCCGTCATCGACACCGATACCTCACGGCAAACGGCGCGGGATGCGCGGGTGCCGGTAGAGGTGTTCGCGCTGCTCCTGCTGTTCACTCTCGCGGCGAGCGCCATACTGGGCTTTGTCCTGGTCGGTCCGCGGCGGCAGGTAGCGGCCGGCATGCTGCTGCTGCTGTTGGCATTGGCGCTGCTGCTGATGCTGGATATCGACCGTCCGTCCCTGGGCCTCGTCAAGGAGAGCCAGGCGCCGCTGGAAAATCTCCGGCGCTCGCTGGCCGCAACGCCGGCCGATCACTACGACCGCTGGCGGACGTAGCGCCATGGCGTTCGAACGCGACTGGGGCTGCCGCCTCATGGAGGGTCAAAGCGAGTTCCAGCGCGCGCGCCGAATTCTGGAGGTGGGCGGCGGAGACTTCCGGCGGGCCATCGCCCTGGCGCAGGCCTATCCCGACAAGCAGTTCATCTCGATCGACTTCCGCTACAGCACCGAGGCCAAGCAGAACGTCGCCAGCGCCGCCGGCCTTGACAATCTCAGCTTCGTCCACGCCAGCCTGAACGACCGGCTGTTCGGTCCGGAAACGTTCGACTTCGTATTTTCGATCGCGGTCATGGAGCATGTCGCCGAACTCGAGGTTTTCCTGGCTGAGGCTTTTGCGATCCTCACGGCGCGTGGGGTCTACTCATTCTTCGAAGCGCCGTTCTGGACCAGTCGCACCGGGCACCATTTCGAGCACGCCAACCCCGCGGTGAATGCCATCCTCGATGCCTACCAGCACATCGGTCTCGACGCCGACGGCATGCGCGCCTTCCTCGCGAGTTGCGACAAGCTGCCCTTCGATCCCGAGACCTGCATCCGCAAGATCTATCACCGCCCCGATCTGTCGCGGCTTTCCCCCAGCGAGACCCGGCGCATCGTGGCGGCCTCGCCGTTTACAATCGTCGAATGGACGGAGCGAGTTGATGGGCATTTCGACGAAGCGTCCGCGATCGCCGCAATGCAGGCACATGGCGACCGGTATACGCTGGCAGACTTCCGGGTGGGGGGTGTATTTGTGAGGTTGCTCAAGGCGGGGTAGGGCATCGCTGCCGTTGAGCTTCCTGGGGACGGGCCGGGGGTTTGGTACCTTCTCGCTCACCCACCGGCTGTCATCCCAGCGAAAGCGACAGGAACCCATTTCGCAGCCCGAGCCGGCGGTGAGTTGGGTCCCAGCTTTCGCTGGGATGACACCGAGTTTGCAGCGATTGCAGCGGGTCTGATCGCCGGTCTTGCAGTCAGCGCCCCCTACCGCGTTGGCGAGGGAGGCGACAGCCGAGCCGTGGGAGCTACCGATCGCCGCTACGCCCGCATGGCCTGCGCGATGCCCTCGAGCAGATGGTCGAGATCGGCCCGGTGCTCGAACGGCATGAAGTGCTCGGCATCGTGGAGCGGGTCGAAGTTCGGGTGATCGGGGTTGGTGCGGGCCTTTTCGATGTGAAGCCCGGCTTTATCCATCTTCCCCATCTGGGCGTAACAGGCAGCGAGGCGGCCTTCGACCCAGGGCGGCAGGCGGATCGGCTGCTCAAACGCCTCAGCCGCGGCAGCAAATTCGCAGAGACCGTAGAGCGCGAGGCCGGCATCGTAGTGATACCAGTCGGGGAAGATCGGATTGAGGCGCTTCGCCCGCCCGATCCAGTCGAGCGCCTCGAGCGGCTTGCCGCGCAGGGTCAAGAGGAAGCCCATCTGTTCGACTGCGTCGGCGTCATAGTGGTTGATCGACAGCGCCCGCCGGAGGTCGGCTTCGGCCCCGGCGTGACGGCAGAGGAAAAGCCTGATCAGTGAAGTCACCCGCGGCCCTACCGCCTGGGTCGGGGCGAGCGTGGTGCCCTTGGTCGCCGTCTCCAAGGTTTCTTCCAGCACCTTTTTGGGGGCTCGGCCATAGCCTCCCTCCATCAGGTTGGCGAGCGCCAGATAGGCGTAGGCCAACCCGTAGGTCGGATCCTTGGCGATGGCGAGCTCGAGGTCTGCCCTCGCCGATTGCGGCCGGTGATAGTTGTGGCCCCGCATATCGGCGACGGCCCGCGTCACCAACGCATAAGCGGCGAGGCTCGCGGCCGGCTTGACCGCGGAACGGGCGATGCTGTCGGCGTCGAGACGCGACACCAGCCTGTTGACGATCTGCTCGCCGATCTCGCGTTGCACGGCGAACACCTCGACGTCCGCGGCTTCGTAGCGTTCGCCCCACAGCTGCCGCAGCTGTTTGGCATCGATGAGGCTGACCGCAACCACCGCCCCAGAGTCGGACCAGCGAACCGAGCCTTCGACGAGGTAGTCGGCGCCGATCCGCGCAGTGACCTCGGACCAGGACTGAGGCTCGTAGGAGGCGAACTGAAAAGATGAGTTGCGCGCCAATACGGTCAAGGAGCCGTAGTGCGCGAGGCCGGTGATGATGTCCTCGGCAAAGCCGTCGACGATCGGCTGGCGCGCGGGGTCACCACTTTCGTTGCGGAAGCGGAGCACGGCGACGATCGGCTGGCCGGTCGTTTCGGGTATCGCGTCGGGCTTGCCGTTCAGCATGTAGCCTCGTCTCGAGACGGTCCGGATCAGCTCCTGGCCTTCGGCGCCGAGTGCCTTGCGGATTTCGCTGATGGATTGAGTGAGGGAATCCTCAGTGACGTAGACGTCGGGCCACACCGTGTCCATGAGCTCGGACTTCGGCACCACACGGCCCATGTTGCGGGCCAGATGGGCCAGCAGCGAGTGCGCCTTGGGGCGAAGAAATCTCTGCTCGCTGCCTTCCGCGAGGATGCCTTTGCGTTCGTCGAGCCGGAACGCTCCGAACTCGAAGACCTGGTCGGCGGGCATTGTCTCGGCAGCCACGCTGTGCACTCCCGGCGGAAGGCAAGCATAGCGCAACATCAGGCCGACAACAAAGAAGACCCTCGCGAGGGTCTTCTTCCTTTCCGCGGGCGTCGGCCGCCAGGTCAGGCCAGCGCGCGGTTCGGCAGGTCGGTGGAGAGGCTGACGCCGTGGCGTGGGTCCTCCATCCGGCGGATCAGGATGAAGGCCGAGAGCGCCACTGCAGCCAGCGTCAGCAGCCCACTCTCGCCGGCCAGGTATTCGTAGGCCAGAGGGGAGGCGGCGATGGTCATGGCATTGAACAGGTTCCAGTAAACGTTGAACACGGCATGCGCGATGACCGCCGGCCAGGTGCTCTTCGAGACGATGCGCAGGTAGCCGAACAGGATGCCGGCGATGGTCATCGTGGTGAGGAACAGCGGCACGATGATCCAGGTGTTTCCCTCGCCGTGGTAGAAGCTGGTGAACAGGATGAAGGGCAGGTGCCAGATCGCCTGCATCAGGCCGCTGAGCAGCAGGGCCTTGCGATGGCCGAGCGACATCAGCTTGGGCAGCAGATAGCCGCGCCAGCCGATCTCTTCGCCGAAGCAGAAGATGAGCGTAACGCCGAGGCTGAGGAGGATGTCGAGGATACCGTCGGTGCGGAAGCCGGAAGGGTTGAACTCAGCAATCCCCAGCGACCAGACCACGCCGTAGGCGAAAACCAGGACGAGCAGCGGAAGCCCGGCAGCGATGGGCCACTGGCGCAGGCCAAGGCGCCGCAGGCCGAGCTCGGACCAGCCGCTCAAGCGATAGCCCTCGCGGGTAATGACGAGCTTCATCACCAGCACCGAAATGAGCGGCGTGAACATGACCAGCGCCACGGCGAACTGGCCGAGGACAGGCGTGACGAAGAGCGCGACGGCAACCGATTGCGCGAGTGTCATGGCGTAAAAGATCGAGGCCTTGGCGATGTCGTTCATTGGAAATCTCCCTCGTGAGGCGATCCGTGGCACGCCGAAGGGGGCGGCCAGCGGATCGTCAGATTGATGCGCTGGATCAGTAGAGAACGTCGACGTCGCCGCCGCTGCTCACCTCGTCGTCGACGTGCCGCGGATGACCGGCAAGGCTGATCCGGGCGGCGCTCGAGGCGGTGGCGTTGACATGCCCCTTGGCAAAAAACGTCGCACTGCTGGCACTCGACGCCTCGATGTCGAGGTCGCCGCACTCAAAACCCTCGGCAGCCACGGATGCGCTGCTCGAGAGCTGTATGTCGGCTGTGAGACACTGGCCGGTGAGCGACAGTTTGGCGCCGCTCGAGGCGTTGATCCTCGCAGACCTGGCATCGACCGCGCGCAGCACCAGCGTGCCGCCGCTCGACGCATCGATAACGATGTTGCCGCTCATGCCGGTCGCCTCGACGGAGGCTCCGGCGCTGGCATCGAGCTGATCGAGCACCGGCACCGAGACCACCACGCTGATCTGCCGGTCGCGAGAGGCGAAGACGTCCCACAGGTCGCGCTCGACCCAGGCGTTCAACTTGCCGTTGACGACCTCGATACGGAGATCTTCGAGGTCGGCGGCGTTGCGGGCGTCGACTGTGACGCTCTGAGCGGCACCGGCGACGATGGTGGCGTCGATGTCGGAGGCAAAGCTCGCTCCGGTGAACGGCTCGAACGCGAAGCTGCGTGTCTCGGCGAGGGCTGTGGTGGCACTCAGGGCGGCGATGAGGGCGGCGGTGAGCAAAGCACCGTGAATGGGGCGAAGCATTTGAAGTCCTTTGGTTGGGTTCTGCGTCGCGTTGTGCGGCGTTGCCCGTGCTCTAGACCCCAACCTCCAGGGACACCTGAGGCAGTTCTGATGCTTTTCTGAGTTCTGCAGGAGGGCGGCCACGAGGACGACCTGGAATCGCGAACGCCGCCGTAGGCGATGCCACGGCGGCGTTCAAGGCATAGGGTTCTGATGGCCTCGGAACCGTCGGGCGATGTTATGCCCGCCTCCGCCGGCCGCCGTGAATTGGGCGGCGCAGTGCGAGGCCGGCGCCAATGGCGGCGAGCATCCTGGCGATGTAGTGGTCAGCGCCCGCATCGGCCGGATGCGGCTCACCCCGCTGCCACCAAAGGGCGTGCTCCGCCTCGATCTGGGCGACCATGTCCAATCCGGCGACGGTTCGCACGTCGCCGGCGATCCGGCGGTGGCCGCGAACCGCGGCATGGGCAAGCGCCAAAAGTCCATATCCAGCCATTTGCTCCTCCAAGCTTGCCGGAGATCCCGGCGTGATGGGAGCATTTGCCTCGGGGACGCGCCCGGGGTCCTGAGGCTGTTCTGAAGGAATCCTGAATTCGGTGAGTGTGGGGTCGCGGGGACTGAGCGCGGCGCTGTACAGATCGGGTCGCCCTCACCGCTGCCCATACTCCGGCGGCCGACACCGGGTAGCCGCGCGTGTCGGCGCGTTGCCGGGCGTCAGTGCATTCGCGCGGCAAGCTTGGCGAACAGATCGCGCAGGATCGGGTCGCGATGAACGAAGGTGACGTAGCGCATCAGGTGGCGCGACCGATCGAAGCTGTAGGTGGTGTCCGAGGTCATGATCGGCGTCGGCACCAGAATGCTCGGCGCCCAATCGGGATCGAGCAGCCAGCCGACCGGGGCCATATCCCAGATCTCCTTGGACCAGCCGACGGCATTGTCGACGTTATACTGCTTGAATCGCTGCGCCAGGAACCGGCCGATCTCGCCATGCGGCTCGACCTGGTCCTCGATCTCGGGAATGGTGCTGTGCAGGTGCGATACCACCCCCATGCAGGGGACGACGACCATCGGCACGCCCGAGTCGTAAACGACCTGCACGGCTCCGACGTCCTGGCGCAGGTTGAACTCCTGCTGATGCGGCCAATCGAGGGCGTGACCGCCCAGCCAGATCACCACCATGCGGTCGGCAATCTCGGGCGCCACCAGCAGCGCCGAGGCGATGTTGCTGAGGGCGGCAATGGCGACGACGTGCAGCGGATCGTCGGGAGTGCTGGCGCGGGCGCGCGCCACGAGGTCATCGACGGCGGCGGCCGGCCGGGCGAGCTTGTCGGGGCCGACATAGTCGGTGACGCCCCGATAGACCAGGCCATCGGGCGGCGTGTCGAGCCGGTCGAGCAGGCGCAGGACCTCGACGTATGACAGCTCCATGCCTTCGCCGGGGCTGTTGCACCGGTCGTTATGAAAGGGCGCGGCATAGATCGCCTGGAGCTCGAAACGGTCAGGCGACAGCAGCATCTGCACGATCGCGAACTGATCGTCGATCTCGTTATAGGTGTCGGTATCGAGCACGCAGCGCAGCCGACCGGCGCGCGGCGCCAGCATCTTGAGCCGCTCGGCTTCGGAGAGCTGAACGACAGGACGGGAATTCGAAGAGCTGGACAAAGTCACTCCTTGCTGCCGGTCGCGGCAACGGAACTGGTGAAATATTGCTGGAAGAAGACGAAGATCAGCATCGGGATCAGCGACAGGAACGCCGCTCCCGCAAAGATCAGGCCGAAGCTGACATTGTAGGCACTCGAGAACTGCGCCAGCGCCACCGCCGCGACCTTCATGTCGTTGGACGGGGCGATCAGCAGCGGCCAGAGATAGGCCTGCCACTGGAAGATGAACATGATGAGCGCGGCACTGACGAGGGCCGGCCTCGAGAGCGGCAAGTAGATGCTCCAGAAGATGCGGAACCAACCCATGCCGTCGACCATCGCGGCCTCCCGCAGTTCCTTGGGAATGCCCTGGAAGAACTGGCGCAGCAGGAACACCGCGAGGCCGTTGCCGATCCCCGGCAGGACCAGCCCGGCATAGGAGTTCTGCAGATTGAAGCCACGCATGATCGAATAGAGCGGCACGGCGATGGCATCGAAGGGGATGAGGAAGCTGACGATCATCGTCGTGAACACCACGCCGCGGCCGGGAAACTCGATCACGGCCAGGGCAAAGGCGGCCGAGGCGCAGACCATCAGGCCGGCAATGACGGTGACGAGGGCAACGACGATCGAATTGACGATGGCTCGCGAGAACGATCCGCTCCACAATCCGACGATGTTGTCGGCGGTCAGCTGGTTAGGGATCAGCGTCCATGGGCCGAACGGATTGAGGAAGCGGAAGATGTCGGCCTCCGGCCGCAGCGCCGAGATCGTCAGCCAGTAAAGCGGCATGAGGAAGCACAGCGCGGTGGCGGCGATGACCACCATTCGCAGGGCCTGGCGTGGAGTGATGCGGTCCATCAGCGCTCGCTCCCGTCGCCCATCAGGCGGAACTGAATCAGCACGATCACCAGCACCAGGGCTACGAGAACCACCGTGGCGGCGGCGGCCGACCCCTGGTCGCCGTTGACGAAGGCGTTGGTGTAAATCTGGTTCATGATCAGGTCGGTCGAACCCTGCGGGCCGCCGCCGGTCAGGATGTTGACCGGGGCAAAGACCAGGAAGTTGGCGACCGTATCGGCGACGAGGACAAAGGTGAGGGGCCGGCGCAACTGGGGCAGCGTCACGTACCAGAACTTGTGCCAGCCATTCGCGCCGTCGATCGTCGCCGACTCGTAGAGCGACTTCGGTATGTCCTGCAGCCCGGCAATCAGCATGGTCATCCAGTAGCCGACGCCGATCCAGCTCACGACCAGCATGATCGAGCCCAGCGCCTGCTCGGGTGAGGTGACGAAGCGTTGCGGGCCGATACCCACCAGCTGCAGCAGGCTGTTGAGCAGCCCGTCGGGTCGGTAGGCCACGGCCCAGATGACGGCGGAAACACTCTGCGGAATGGCGACCGGCAACAGTACGGCGGTGCGCCAGAACCCGGTCATCGGCAGCTTGTTGTTGAACAGGATGGCGAGGCCCAGCGCTGCCGCAATCTGCAGCGGGTTGATGATGAAGGAAAACAGCAGGGTCACCCAGACCGAGTTGAGAAAGCTCGGGTCGGTGAAGATGTAGAGATAGTTTTCGAGGCTGTAGCTCGAGGCGCGCGGCGCCAGCAGCGACTGGTGCACGGCGATTGCCGCCGGCCACAGGCGCAGCAGGACGACCGAAACGACCGCCGGCAGCAGGAAGAGCGCCGCGACGCGAATGTTGGACCATCTGGTCATGATGTACCTGAACCGACCGGCCGGGGCGCAGGGCCCCGGCGGCCGTGATCGCGTGGCTACTGGATACGGCGGAGCTGCGAGCCGAGCTGCTGCTGCGCCTGCTGCAGGGTCGAGGCGACATCCGAGCCGTTGCGGATATCCGAGAAGGCCCGGTTCAGCACGGTCTCGAAGGCCACGTAGCCGATCGAGCGCGGGCGAGGCACCGGCGTATCGGCCAGTTCATAGGTCATGATCTTCTTCAGGTCGTCGCCGACGGCCGGATTCTCGCCGGCGAGCCAGTCGATATAGGGACCATAGGCCTGCTGGTTGACCGGAACGTTGGGAATGCTCTCGAGCACGAGACCAACACCGGCAGGGTTGAGGGTGATGAACTCGGCGAACTTCAGCGCCGCTTCCGGATGCGCCGCGTAGGGGCTGATCCCGACGGCCCATGAGTCCGTCGGGGTCTGCGCCTTGCTGTCGGTCCAGTAGGGAATGGGGGCGAGCCCGAAGTTGAGGTTCGTGGCTTCGTCAAAGGCCTTCAGGCGCCAGGGACCAGTGACATAGAACACGGTCTCGCCGCTGGTGAAAACCGACTGCATCTGGTCGACGGCGATGCCGCGAGGAGCCAACCCGTCCTCGAACAGCGACGAGTAGAACTTGCCGGCAGCGATCCATTTGTCGTTGGCGACGTCGGGGGTGAGGTTGCCCTCGCCGGTCAGCCCGGTGCCGCCGCCATTGCCCTCGAAGATGGGCTGAAGCTGGTAGTAACGGTCGATCTGTTCCGGCACGAAGCCATATTTGGCGTCCGATCCGGCCATCACCTGCCTGGCCAGCGCGACAGTCTCGTCGTAGGTCATGCGCGCAGCCGCATCCGACGACGGGTAGGCGATGCCCGCAGCGTCGAACAGATCCTTGTTGTAGTACATGAGCTGCGTCGAGGTCCAAAGCGGCAGGGCGTAGAGCGTGCCGTTGTATTTGAGCACGGACTGCGCGGCTTCGCTGGCAACTGCCTCGACCGCACCGAGCCGGTCGCTGATGTCACGCAGATACCCGCTGTTCGCCATGGCCGGTACGCGGGGCGTATCGACGAGGAACAGATCGAGCGACGAATCCTTGCCGCCGACGCGCGACTCGATCGTGGGTACCATGCTGTCGAACGGCACGGTCTCGAAATTGACCTTGATGTCGGGGTTCTCGGCCTCGAAGGCGGCAATGGCGGCGTCAAAGCTGCCATCGGCCTCGGCCGTCAGGAAATTGATGGTCACCGGCTCGGCCATGGCAAGGCCGGCGGTGGAGCTAAGGAACATGGCGGTCAGCCCGACCAGCGTTCCCGACTTGATGATGTGCATGTGGATTCCTCCCAGTCGCAGGTTTCTGCACCCGCGTGCAGAAACTCATCCAGGTCGGCTAAGGAGTCAAGAGCGGATCTGCTAACGCGCCAGCTGTCCGCGCCTAACTATTGTTAGTGCTAGTGAATTTCGTCCACAAGGTGAAGGATACGAACCGGGGCAGCGGGCGCAATCAGGTAGATTTGTGAACCCGCGTGCAGTCTGGTCTCAGGTGTTGCCGCGGCGCGGGCGGGTGGTCTGCCGCTCGACCAGGCGAACAGGCACGAGCAGGTGTTCGACCGAACCGTCACCGGAGGCGATCTTGCGGGCGACCATGTCGATGGTGAGGTGCACCATCTCGGACATGTCGGGCCCGACTGATGTCAGGCCGGGGGCAGACCAACTGGCCGGGTCGGAGTTGTCGTAGCCGACGATGGCCAGTTGCTCGGGGATGGCCAGCCCGAACTCGGTGCGGGCTACCTGCAGCGCGACCAGCGCCATGTTGTCGTTGGCGCAGAAGATCGCGTCTGGGGGCACTGGCAGCGACAGCAGCTTCCTGGCGGCGGCGGCGGCGCCGTCCAGTCTGAAGAAGCCGGGTTCTTCGGCATGGAGCGCCATGCGGTGCGCCGCCAGCGCGTCCTTGAGGCCGCGTTCGCGGTCGCGGTTGTTGGCGGTGTCGGAACGACCGGACAGGAAGGCGATCCGCCTGTGACCGGTTTCGCACAACAGCTTGCCGGCGGCGTAGCCCCCGCCATAGTCGTCACCGGACACCGAGTTGAGGGCGTTGGTGCCGAGGATCTGCTGCATCATCACCACTGGCACCCCGGTCTGGAGTGCGGCCAGCGGCAGATTGGTATCGAGCGTCGAGACGGTCGTGATGACGGCGTCGACCTGGTAGGACATCAGCCGCGGAATGAACTCGTCGAAGTTCGAGGTATCGGGCACCAGCAGCAGGATGCCGAGGCCACGCGCCTGCAGTTCTCGGCTCATCCGCTCGAGCATTTCGGCGTGGACCGGGTTGTAGAGGTCGGCGGCGATGATGCCGACCAGGCCGGTGGAGCGCTTGGACAGGCTGCGGGCGATGGCGTTGGGGCTGTAGTTGAGCATCCGGGCCGCCGCGAGCACCTTGGCCCGGGTTTCGTCGGACACGTAGGCGCCCTCGGTGAAGGTCCGCGACACGGCCGAACGGGAGACCCCTGCCAGCCGCGCCACATCAGCAGACCGCGCCGTTTTCTGCGTCTTCATGCAACCCCCTGCCGTTCCGCGGGCACGCGGCAACGCAATCGCACCTAGCATGGCATGGCGGTAGCTGGGTACTGGGGACGCCGCTTTCGTCAAAAACCGGACGCGAGCGCGCCCGCCGGGGCGGGCCCGCGGAGCAGCTACCCCCGTGCCTTCCTTACCGCCTCGACCGTCTGCCCCACCAGATCGTCAAATGCGATCTTGGCCGGGCGGCGCATGTAAGTGACGATGTCGTCGACCAGGAGGGGGGCGGACCAGCGGTCGGCGATGATCGAACTGCCCTGCTGGATGCCGAGCACGCAAAGCATCTGGGCGGCGTTGCAATCGACGTCGTGGCCGATGCCGCAGATGATCTCCAGCGTCAGGTCGAAATCGCCATTGCCGAACCACAGCGCCACCACTTGCGCGGCGGCATTGGGGTAGACGTGGATCCAGTTGTACTCGATGTACTCGGCGTCGCATTTGGCCCAGGCGGTCTGCCAGTCCGGCGAATTGCGGCAGGCTTCGAGGGCGAAGGCGAGGACGGCGCCGTATTCGGTGCGGGTCGAGAACAGCTCGATGGTTGAAACCAGCAGCGCCTTACTGTCGGTTTCGGTGTAGGCGCGAGCGGCGAGCACGGCGTTGAACACTTCACCGAGGATGCCGTTGCCGGCGGCGGAGATTTCGGCGTCGAGGTACGCGAGGCGGGCGGCTTCGCGCGCCTGCCCGGGGGCGACCATGCCGCAGATGGTGCCGCGCATCTGGCCGCCGATCCATTCGTCGAACGGGTTATCGAGCGCGCCGGTGAGCGGCGGCAGCAGGCCACGGCGGATGCTGGCGAGCGCCACCGCTTCGGCCGACCAGCCCATCGGGATCAGCGCGGTCCAGCGTTCGGCGATATCGGCGCCGGTGACGGCATGGCCCTTGTCGGCGAAGGCCTCGAGGAAAGCGATCTCGAAGGTGATGTCGTCATTATAGGTGTTGGGCTCGCGCACGTAATCGCGGATCGGGCCGAACACTTTGGCGATGTTCTCGGCGGTATAGCCCTCGAGCGCCGTGCCGGCAGCAGCGCCGACCAGCTGGCCGAGCCAGGCGGCGCGGGTGCGGTCGGCGAAGTCCGGGCTCGCCACATCGACGGCGGTATCGGCAGGCCAGCTGACGTCGGCGTCGAAGGCCGCCCAGTCGACATAGCGCAGGGTCTGCTGGCTCTTGTGATTGGGGTCGGCCACGGCGGCACGCATGATGGCGCGGAGGCGGAAGTCGATGGTGTAGAGCGTTTCGTAGTCTTTGCTGGCCAGGGCATCGAGGCCCTGCTGCAGCAGCTCGCCATAGGGGGCGAGCACGAAACCCTTGCTCTCGAGCGATTGCAGCGCGCCGGCCATCAGGCATTCGGGCGCGGCGGAGCCGGGCACGTTGCTCTGCCAGTACATCGCCATCAGCATGTCGCCGCCATTCATGATGGCGCTGGCGTCCCAGGTCTGCTCTTCGGCAGTGCGGACGATCGGCAGGGTGTCGCGCAGCAGGTCGCGGGTCAGTTCCCAGGCTTTCATGGGCTACCTTCGGTTCTAGGGGTGGTCAGGAAATCTTGCGGGCTTTGGCTTGCCGGCGCGCCGCGTAAACGGTGAGCATGACGGCGGGCACAATGTAGGGGATCATCTGCATCAGCTCGCTGGGCAGGCCCTTGGTCTGCATGGTGATGGCGACGGTTTCGGCAATGCCGAGCACGGCGGCGGCAGCAAAGGTGCCCCAGGCGGTGCCCATGCCCATCACCTCTGCGGCAAGCGCGATGAAGCCGCGCCCGGCCGTCATGTTCTGCGCGAACCAGCTGACATAACCCATTGAGAGATAAGCGCCGGCAGCACCGCCCAGCACACCCGAAAGGGTCAGCGCATAGAGCTGCACGCGGTTACGCGAGATGCCGGCGGCTGCTGCCGCTTTGGGGTCGGAACCGACGGCGCGGATGTGGAGGCCGAACGGCGTGCGGGCCAGCATGATGGCGACGGCCGGCACCGCGAGGATGGCGAGATAGGTCAGCATATGGTGCCCCGACAGCAGCGGGCCGAGGATCGGCACACCGCCGAGCAAGGGGATGTCGATATTGGGCAGTACGCCGCTTTTCAGGGCGCCCGACATCCCCTTGTCGCCGGTGGCGAGGAACAGGCCGAGCGTCGTCGCGGCCAGCGCCGCCATGTTCAACGCGATGCCCGTAATGATGAACTGGGTGCCGAGGCCGTTGATGAAGAACGCCATCAGCGCGCCGAGCAGGCCGCCGCCGATGAGCGCGGCGAAGAGCCCGAGGAACGGGTTGGCGGTAGCGGCGCTGACCAGCACACCGATCAGCGCGCCCGACAGCATGATGCCCTCCATGCCGATGTTGAGCACCCCGGCGCGATCGGAGATCAGCACGCCGAGCGCGGCCAGCAGCAGCGGGGTCATTACCCGGAGCACGGTGGCGAAGACGGCGGGGTCGGCGATGGCGCTGAAGAACTCGATCATGCGCCTTGCTCCTCGCCCGCTTCTTTGCCCTTGATGTCGCGGATCAGCCGCAGGAAGGCCGGGTGGCGGAAGATGGCGGCGGCGGTCACCGCCAGCATGATGGCGGCGGTCACCAGCCCGACGATCTCACTGGGCACGTCGAGGTTGCGCGCCAGCATGTCGCCACCGACCTGGAGGTAGGCGAGGAACAAAGCGGCGGGGATGACGAGGAACGGGTTCTCGCGGGCGAGGATGGCGACGGTGATGCCGGTCCAGCCATGGCCGGGCAGCCCGGTCCAGGAGAAGCGGCTATAGAGCCCGAGCACTTCGATGGCGCCGGCCATGCCGGCGATCAGCCCGCCGGCGATCTGCGCCTGCATCAAGAGTTTCGAGGAGGCGAGGCCGAGATGGCTGGCAAAGCCGGGGCTCCAGCCGACGATGCGAACATTGAGACCGGAGCGGGTGCCGTAGAGCCAGATGCCGCCGAGGAGGCACGCAACGAAGGCGATGATGACGCCGGTATGGAGGCGGGTGCCCTGCAGCAGCCGATCGAGGGTGAAATCACCAGGCAGTTTGTAGGACATCAGCGCCCCGGCATTGGGGTCGCGCAGCACGTAGTTGAGGAAATACACCCCGGCGAACAGGAAGGCGAAGTTCAGCACCAGCGAATTGACCATCTCGGAGGCGCCGAAGCGCACGCGGAGGTAGCCCGGCACGATACAGGCGAGCGAGCCGACCAGGGCGCCGATCAGGATGGCGGCGGGCGTTGCAATGAGCCCGGTGAGCGGCAGCAGCACGGCAGTCGCCGCGGCAGCGAGGCCGCCGAGAAAGAAGCTGCCCTCGACGCCCAGGTTGAACATGCCGGCACGGAAGATGATGGTGGCGGCGAGCCCGGTCATCATGGTGGGCGTTGCCGCCTCGAGGATATTGCCCATGTGGCGAATGGTGCCGAACGGGCCGAGGACGAACAGCCGCAGCACCTCGAGCGGGTCGGGCTGCGACAGCGCCAGCGGCACCAGCACGGCGAGGATCACCAGGCCAATGACCAGGGCGGTGAGGGCGAATTCGGTGAGGCCGGCGAGGATGGCGCGGGTCATGCGGCTGTCTCCAGCCCGAGCATATAGGGGCCGAGCGCAGCCGGCGTCAGGCCGGGATGGTTTGCGAGATCGGCGACGATCTTGCCGTTGAACAGCACCAGCACGCGGTCGGCGAGGCGCAGCAGTTCATCGAGATCGGCGGTGATCAGCAGCACGGCGGCGCCGTCGCGGGCGGCGAGGTCGATGCGGCCATGCAGCAGGGCAGCGGCGGCGACATCGACGCCGCGGGTCGGCTGGTCGGCGATCAGCAGTTTCGGCGAACCGGCGAGCTCGCGCGCCGCGATCAGCTTCTGGGCGTTGCCGCCCGACAGCGAATCCAGCCGCTCGCCGGTGCCGCCGGCCCGCACGGCGTAATCGGCGATCATCTGCTGCACCCGCCTGCGGATGGCGCCGCGACGCAGGAACGGGCCCCATTGCAGCGCCTTGTCGCCATCGGTGCCGGCAATGGCGTTGTCGGCAAGGCTCAAGGCGGCAGTGCCGCCGCGGGCGTGGCGATCGGCCGGGAGATAGGCGAGACCGGCCTCGCGCCAGCCGGGTGTACCGGCGCGCGTCATGTCGGTTCCATCGAGACGAATGCTGCCAGAAGCCGGGCGCATCAGCCCGCTCAGCACGCCGACGAGGCCGCGCTGGCCGCTGCCATCGACCCCGGCAATGCCGACGATCTCGTCGGCACGGATGCTGAGAGAAATGTCCTCGATGCGGTCGGCCGGGTCGCGCGCGCGGGTCGAGACATTGTCGAGTTCGAGCACCACCGGCGCGTCGGTGCGCTGGCGCTGGCGGCGCGGCACATCGACATCGCGGCCCATCACCATGCGGGTGATTGTCGTGTCGTCGACTTCGGCGAGCGGCGTGGTGCCGACCACTTTGCCGGCGCGCAGCACCGTGACGGTTTCGGCCAGCGCCCGCACTTCGTGCAGCTTGTGCGAGATGAAGAGGATGGTCATGCCGGCGGCGCAGAGGTCGCGTAGGCGGTTGAACAACTCCTCGATTTCAGGCGGCGACAGTACCGCGGTGGGCTCGTCGAGGATCAGGAGGCGGGTATCGCGCGACAGCGCCTTCAAAATCTCGACCTTCTGCTGCGCTGCGACCGACAGAGTGTCGGTGCGCGCATCGGGGTCGACCGCGAGATCGAAGCGCTGAGTCAATTCAACCACCTGGCGGTGCGCCTTATTGCGATCGATGAAGATCGCGCGGCGCGGCTCGTGGCCGAGGATGATGTTCTCGGTGACGGTGAGGATGGGGACCAGCGAGAAATGCTGGTGCACCATGCCGATGCCGTGCTTGCCGGCGAAGTCTGGTGTCGCGGTGTCGACCGCGGCGCCATCGATCAGGACCTGTCCGGCGCTCGGGCTTTCGAGCCCGAACAGGATCTTCATCAGCGTCGATTTACCGGCGCCGTTCTCGCCGCAGATGGCATGGATCGACCCCCTCCGAATATCGAAGGTGGCATCGGTGAGGGCCACGGTGCCGTTCGGGTAGGTTTTGGACACTCCCCGGAACGAGACGATGGGGCCCTCGGCCATTTGCGGCGAGTTGCTCATCGGCGGTTACGGACGGACGGCGTCGCGGATGGCGTTGATCGCGGCGGTGTCCATGCCGAAGGCGGTCGGCACGACCACCTCACCCGCGGCGATCTTGGCCTTGGCGTCGGCGATGGCGGCCTTGGTCTCGGCCGAAGCGAGCTTTTCGTAATTGCCGGTCTCGACGATGCCGACGGCGCCTTCAGCGAGGCCGACCGTCTCGGCCGAACCGAAGGGGAGCTTACCCTCTTTGTAGAGGTCGTAGGCGCGGACGAGGCTGACGTCGACGTTCTTCAGCACCGAGCTCACCACCTGGCTGGCAATCGCCGGATCGCTCTCGGCGAAGATGGCTTCCTGGTCGGAATCGACGCCGAGCACGAACTTGCCGGTTTCCTTGGCGGCAGCGGCCTGGCCGAGGCCGGCCTGCGAGGCGGCGATGAAGCCGAGCGCCACGCCGGAGCGATACTGGGCGAGCCCCAGTTCCTTGCCCTTGGCGGCATCGGTGAACGAGCCGGCATAGGCGACCGACACCTTGACGTCAGGGGTGACCGACTGCGCGCCGGCGATGTAGCCGACGAGGAAGTCGTTGATGACGGGGATATCCATGCCGCCGAGGAAGCCGAGCGCGGTGCCGGCGTCAGCTGGGAGGCCTGATTTCAGCAGGCCCGCGGCGAGGATGCCGCCGAGATAGGAGCCTTCGTTCTGCTTGTACTGCACGGCGTAAACGTTGGGGTAGGCGCCGCCTTCGAAGGGCAGGCTCGCATCGAACAGGATGTACTTCTTGTCCGGGTACTGCTCGGCCACGGCGCCCAGGGTTTCCGAGAGCGAGAAGGTGCCGCCGATGATCAGGTCCCAATCCTGCTCGGAGACTTCGAGCAGCGCCGGCTCCCAGCCGGTCGGGTCGTCGCCGATCTCGAGCACCTTGGTCTCGACCTCGTCGCCGTACTTGGCCTTGATTTCCTCGATGCCCTTGTTCGCCGAGTCGAAGAACGACTTGTCGCCGAGCGCGCCATTGACCAGCAGCAGCACCTTGTCGGCGGCGAGGGCGCCGGCGGCAGTGGCGGCGAGCAGCGCGGTGGCGCTGACCAGCCCGAGGGCAGCGCGGCGCAGCGCCACGCGGGTTACCGATTTAGTCATGAAAAACTCCTCCAGAGCGATCCGATGAAACTGAACGATCAGGTCGTTTAATCGTGTAAATAGATAAGCGAGGTGCTATAGGGGGAGTCAAGATGCATTTCACCGAAACGTGCTAAACGCTTGGCAGCGCTGTGAACTTCGTCCACAGATGGCGACGGCGGGGCATGGGGATCAGATGAGCAGGGGCAGGAGCCCGACCATCAAGGATGTGGCGAAAGTCGCCGGGGTCTCCTCGGCGACGGTGTCCTATGTTCTCAACGATCTCAACAAGGTAACGCCGGAAGTTGATGCGCTGGTTCGGCGCGTGGCGAAGGAACTCGGCTACTCGCGCAACAATGCAGCGCGGGCGCTGAAGACCGGCCGCAACAACATTATCGGCTGCATCCTGCCCACGCTGACCAGCCCGGTATTCCCGGAGATCGCCCAGGCGGTGCAGCTGCGCGCCGAGGCGCATGGCTATGCGACGCTGGTGATCGATTCCGGCAATGCGCCGATGCGGGAGGAGAAGGTGGTACGCACCCTCGCCAAGCACGGCGTCGACGGCGCGGTGGCGCTGCTGCATCCGAAGTTCAAGCCAGCCGACCCGCCGCTGTTCCCGATCGTTTCGCTCGACGCGAAATTCCCCGGGCTCGACAGCGTGCATGCCGATCACTATGCGGGCGGCCGGCTGATGGCCGAGCACGCCATCGCCCTCGGGCATCGCCGCATCGGCATGCTCTCGGGCTTCCAGGATCTCACCAGCAGTTTCGAGCGCCGCCAGGGGTTCGTCGACGCGGCAGCTGGCCGGGTGGAACTGGTGTGGGAAGTGAACGTGCACCTCGTGCCGCAACTGCCACCCGTGGCGGTCGAGGCGATCCGCCGGCGTGAGGTGACGATGATTGCCTGCGTCAACGACCTCGTCGCCATCGCGGCGCTGAGCGTTTTGAAGGACAGCGGCATGAGCGCGCCGGGTGATGTCTCGGTATTCGGCTTTGACGACATGCAATGGGCGAGCTGGCCGCTGATCGACCTCACCACCATCCGCCAGCCGCTGGCCGAGCTCGGCAGCCGCGCTGCGGACCTGCTGATCTCCCGGCTCGACGACCGGCAGCGGCCGGTCGAGGACCTAGTGCTGCCGGTGACACTGGTCGAGCGGGGGTCTACGGCGCGGGTGGGGCTCCCTCTCCCCTGAGAGGAGAGGGCAAGCGCAGCTTGCGAGCGAAGGCGAGTTAGCGGAGCTCGGGTGAGGGGTTCACCTTCTCAGCATGCTGGCTCGTCCAGCATGTGGCATCGCTTCACCCCTCAACCGGCCTTCGGCCACCTTCTCCCCTGAGGGGAGAAGGGACCCCGACTGTGACGCCTGAGATGCTCACCGCTCATGCCAGTGTGCTTGGCGCCCCTCACCTTGGCCCTCTCCCTAGCGGACGCTCTCGCGTCCGCTAGGGGGCGAGGGGACGCTGGGGCACGGTCCGTGACTGGCGCCGCCTCACCCCGACTGCCGCTCTGCCTCCGACACCGGCCGCTGGTGTCGGCGGCGGTAGGCTGACGGGGTGACGCCGACCAGCTTGCGGAACAGGTGGCGGAAGGCGGAGGGCTCGGTGTAGCCGATCTCGGCGGCGATCTCGTCGAAGGGCGCGTCGCTGGTTTCCAGCATTTGCTTCGCCTCCTCGATGCGCAGCGTCTGCACGTATTCGATCGGCGCCTGGCCGGTGGCGCGCTTGAAGCGGCGGAGGAAGCTCCGTTCGGTGAGGCCGCTCTCGGCGGCCATGGTGGCGACCGGGTTGGGGGTGCGATAGTTGTCGGCGACCCAGAGTTGCGCGGCGGTAACCAGCGGATCGTCGTGCTTGCGGCCGACCGTCAACGCCGCGTAGGGGAGCTGGCCGTCGCTGTGCCAATCGAGCAGAAACAGCTTTGAAAGCCGCCTCGCTTCCTCGGCGCCGGCAAGGCGGCTCACCAGGTAGAGCAGCAGATCGTGCCAGGAGGCGAAGCCGCCGGTGGTGATCAGCCGGTGGCCTTCGCCGGCCAGCACCAGCACGCGCTCCTTGCGCATCACGATGCCGGGGTGGCGCGCCTTGATCACATCGCAGAAGCCCCAATGCGAGGTGGCTTCCTCGCCATCGAGCAGGCCGGTTTCGCTGAGCAGCAAAGTGGCCGAGCACATCGAGGCGACGATCGCCCCCTGCTCGTAGGTCGAACGGATCCAGTCGGCGATCGGCGCGAAGGTGTTGGGGATCGGCTCGTGCGGGCTGAGCGTCAGGTCGGGGATCATGACGATGTCAGGCGCAGGAAAATCGGCGAAGGCGCCATGCGGGGTGATCAGCACGCCGTGATAATCGCGATAGGGCTCGCCATCGAAGGTGACGAGCCGCGGCAGGAACCGCGGTATACCGCCCGCTTCGCCATGCAGCATTTCCCAATACATGCCCACCGTGGCGAGCAGATCCATGGCGATGAAGGTGCCGGCCGTGCCGGTGTGCGGCGTCGCGACGACGGCGACAAGCAATGGCTTTTCGTCGGCGTTTGGCATGCGTTGTGTCCGATCTGAACCGTTTTCGTCGGAAACCAGCCTATCAGCCAGGCGGCCACACGACTAGACGGCTGGTCCATCGGCGGCACGTCAGCCGCCACAACCTGAAAGACAAGGACCAACCATGAAAACGACCATCACCATCGCGGCGCTCGCCGTCACTGCCACGCTGTCGCTGTTCTCGTTCGCCGGCGCTGCCGAGTTCCCGACCGCGGAAGAGACCTACCAGGATGTAGAGGCGACGCTCGGCGTGCTGCCGAGCCATGTGAAGGCCTACCCGCCATCGGCGGTGGCCGGCGCCTGGGCGATGACCAAGGGCCTGCTGTTCGACGAGAGCAACGTGCTCGAGCCCAAGGTCAAGGCGCTGATCAATCTCGCGGTCGCGGCGCAGATCCCGTGCCAGTACTGCATCTGGCTCGAGACCAAGACCGCCAAGGGCAGCGGCGCTACCGATGCCGAGGTCGCCGAGGCGGTGGCGCAGGCCGCCTATGTCCGCCACTGGAGCACCGTGCTCAACGGCATGCAGATCGACTTTGCGACCTTCAAGTCCGAATTCGGCGGCGACTGACCATGCGGCGCCCGGTCTCGCACCGGGCGCCAGCTTCCAGCCATGAGAGAATTCGATGGACATCCTCATCAACGCGGCCAACGTGCTCTACGTGATCGCCTATTTCACCATGGACATGCTGCGCCTGCGCCTCCTCACGGTGACCGCGGCCTGCTGTCTCGCCGTGTATTTCTACAGCCAGCCCGTGCCGATGTTGAACGTCGTGGCGTGGAACGTGTTCTTCATCGTGCTGAACCTGGTGCAGCTCGGGCGGCTGGTGCTGGCGCGTCGCCCGCCGGCCATCGCTTGAGCCCTTTCGGGCTCGAGGTGGCGACGATAGGCTGGCAGCGTGCGTAACCAATACTCCACCGATGTCGAAGGCGGCGCGCCGGTGCACCGGCGTTTTGCGATCAGCGGCCGGCTGGAGGTGGCGAGCTATCTGGAATTCGTCGCCGAACGGGCGCGCTGGCTCGATATCCGTGGCTGGGTGAGCGCTGAGGGATCGGCGGTAACGCTGGTCGCGGCGGGGCCGGAGGCGCTGGTCGGAGCGCTGGAAATGGCGTGTACGCTGGGGCCGCTCGAAGCGCTGGTCGAGACGATCGAGGCGGTGGACGAGGTGGGCCCAGTGGGGAATGGGTTTGAGGTGCGGGGCTGAGGCTTGGTTCCGTGCGCTTGGCGCCCCTCACCCCAACCCTCTCCCCAGAGGGGAGAGGGGGCGCTGTGGCACTGCCGGTGCGTCTATCGTCCCCTCGCCCCTCTGGGGAGAGGGCCAGGGTGAGGGGCGCCAAGCGCGCAATAGCTAGAAATAACCCGGCACCCCCGGCATGCCCACAAACCCCGGCAGTTTCCGCACCTGGCGCTGCCACAGGTTGATTGCCGGATAATCCTCGTGGCCGATGCCGGCGTCGTGGCTCAGCGCGACGTAGGGGAAGCTGGCGATGTCGGCGATGGTGGGGGTGGCGCCGACGATCCATAGCCCGCCGGCCTGGGCGCGGTCGGCGAGGTGGTCGTCGAGGAGGCGGAGGGCGGTGCGGGCCTTGGCCTGCAGCGTGGCGAGATCGCCGGGGTAGTTCAGCATGGCGATCATCCGGGCGCCGGAGATGGCCATCAGCTCGCCGCCGGCAAAGCTCAGCCACATCATCACGGAACCGAAGCGCACGTCGCGCGGCAGCCACTGGCCTGACGCGTCGTAGCTGCTGGCGAGGTGGCAGAGGATGGCCTGGGCGTCGCGGAGGACGAGGCCAGCATCTTCGAACACCGGCAGCTGGCCGAGCGGGTTGAGCGCCAGGAATTCCGGGCGCTTGTGCTCGCGGCCGGGGAAGAAATCGACGGCCTGGGTTTCGTAGGCGATGCCGAGCATGTTGAGCAGCAGGCGCACCTTGTAGCAGCTGCCCGAGAGCACGTAGTCGTAGAGCTTAGGCATTGGGCAGATCCGTGCGTGGTTCCGTGCCGAAGCGGAGCTGTTTTTCCTTGAGCCAGCGGCGATAGAGCACCGAACTGAGATCGGCGCGGGTCGGGGTTTCGCGGCCCGGCTGCAGCGGCAGCAATGAGGGGCGCTGGTTCTCGAGCACGATCTTGTCCTGGACGAAGATCATCTGCTGGAAGGCGCTGAGTTCGGCGTCGGTGCTGGTGTCGTCGATCACCAGCATGAAGGCATTCGCCACCGAGACGGCTTCATCGACCGGCTGGACGAACAGCGCGATGACGTCCCAGCGGTCGGGCGCGGTGGGTGGGGTCTTGTAGAGCATGACGTTGAAGGGGCTCACCACCCGGTACATGTACTTGCTGATCTGCCCCTCGTCGGAGGCGGCGGCGGCCTTGGGCTGGTAGAACTCGCATTTGGTGGCCCAGAGCTCATCGACATCGCGGCGCTGCTCGACCTCGTATTTGGCCACCTCCGGATGCGCCTCGGAACCGAGGATATCGGTGTGGACATAGGGGAAGTGGGCGAGATCGAGAAAATTCTCGACCAGCCGCAGGCCGGAGGCGCGGACGCGGACCGGGCCGCAATGGATCCAGCGCCGATCCGGTTCGCGGCTTTCCGGTAGCTCAAACAGGTTACGTTCGGGCGTGCCGAAACTGGTCCACAGGTGCCCGTACTCGGTGCGGACGGGGAGGGCGCGGCCGGCGGCGCGGACCTCGACGCCATCGGCAAGCCGGCGCACGGTGAGGTCTTCCCCGAGCAGGCGTGAGTGAACTTCGGCGCCATCAGGAAAATCCTGGAGCGCGCCGAGCGTGTACCACTGGTCGAGCGCGGCCCGGTCGTCGGTGAGGCTCATGCGGCGACTCCCTGTTCGAGGTTCTGGCGCAGGGCCCGCAGGTGTGCCGTGGCGGCGCCGATATCGGCGCCGGCGCCAGTCGCGTGCAGCATGGTCTTTGCGGCATGCACGCGGTGCCAGCCGATCTGCAGGGTGTCGGCGGCGAAGGGCAGCTCAATGAGCGGCTCGGCAGTCGAGCCGCCCAGTTCGGCAAGCACGCGTTCCGGCGCCACTTCGATGGCGAGGCTGATCACCGGGGTCAGCGCGGGCAGTTGCGGCGGTGGGGCCGCGCTGTCGTCGCTCATCCACACCATGCCGCCGGTCTCGGCCGCGGCAAAGGCATTGGCGCGGATGGTGGGCGGCACGGTCAGATCCGGGTGGGCCGGGATGCGCAGGCAATTGGCGCCGGCGCCATACTGCCAGCCGTGATAGAGGCAGTTCAGCGCATTGCCGCGCACGAAGCCGAGGCTCAGCCGCATGCCGCGATGCGGGCAGCGATCCTCCCAGACCTGCGCCACGCCATCCTCGCCACGCCAGATCATCACCTCGCGGGTGTCGACGATCACCGCCCGGGTAATGCCGACCGGCACGTCGCGGCTCAGGGCAATCGGTATCCAGTCAGCCATGGGCGAGACGTCCTTGGTTAGCGATGGTCAACGCATTGTATGCAACACGCAGGCTTGTGATCAAATGTTAGGCAACCGGATCGGTCGTGCGGATGCATTAAGCATTCATTGCTCGGGCCGGGCAAGCGGCATTCTCCGGTCATTCCACGCAAAGCGCTGGAATCGTTGATGGAATGGCGCTGATCGGGCGCCGCTCCGGCTTGGCACATGGATTGCATTGACCTTCATGGATACCGGCGCCGGGCTCAGAAGGCGGCGCCCAAAGGTGCAATCCAGGGGAAGACGTCATGACACTAACCGCTATCTCACGCCGCAGGTTGCTCAAGGTCGGTGCAGCCGGGCTTGCCGCATCGGCGCTGCCATTCGGGATCGCCCGGGCGCAGACCAATGTCGTGCTGGGCATTGTCTATGTCGGGCCGAAGGACGATTTCGGCTGGAACCAGGCGCATGCCGTATCGGTGGAATCGCTGAAGGCACTGCCCGGCATCACCGTGGTGGAAGAAGAGAATGTGCCCGAGACCGACGCCGTGGCCAAGTCCATGGAGTCGATGATCAACCTCGATGGCGCCAACCTGATCCTCGCCACCTCGTTCGGCTATTACAACCCGTTCGTGGTCGAACTGGCGAAGAAGTATCCGGATGTCACCTTCCGGCACGCGGCGCCGTTGTGGAACAAGGACAAGGACCCGGCCAATGCCGGCTCGTATTTCCCGTACCTCAACCAGGCGCATTACGTGAACGGCGTCGCAGCCGGGCTCTCGTCGGGCGGCAAGATCGGGTTCGTGGCGGCCAAGCCCATTCCGTCGGTGCTGTCCAACATCAACTCGGCGCTGCTCGGCGCGCGTTCGGTGAACCCCAATGCCACGGTGCAAGTGATCTTCACCGGCGAGTGGAGCCTGCCGGTGCGCGAGGCGGAGGCCACCAACGCGCTGGTCGACGCCGGCTGCGAAGTCATCACCTGCCATGTGGATAGCCCCAAGGTGGTGATCGAGACCGCCGAGGGGCGCGGCGTGAAGACCGCCGGCCACAATGCCAGCCAGGCGCCGCTGGCGCCCAAGGGGTTCATCACCGGCGCCGAATACAAGTGGGAGACGATCTACAAATCCTACGCCGACGATATCGCCGCCGGCAAAACCCCGCCCAATTTCCTCGTCGGCGGCTACAATAACGACATGCTGCGCACCACGCCCTATGGCGCAGGCGCGACGCCCGAGGCGATCGCCGCGGCCGATGCCGCCATCGCCGCGCTGGTCGCCGGCGCCCCGATCTACAAGGGCACGCTCAAGGACAATGCCGGCAACGTCGTCGTCGACAAGGACTACGACAATTACGACCCGTATCTCGACGGCATGACCTGGCTGCTCGAGGGCGTGCAGGGGTCGATTACCTAAGCGGGCTCCAGGGCATGTCGCGAAAAAGGCCCCCTCACCCGGCGCTGCGCGCCGACCTCTCCCCCAAGGGAGAGGTGATGCATGGGCGAGATCGTGCCACGCGAACACCTCTCCCTTCGGGGGAGAGGTCGGGTTGCGTCAGCAACCCGGGTGAGGGGGCCTTTTGCAAAGCGTGGAGCGTGGGACGATGACCGCTGAAACCGCCGACACCGCTGCGATCCCGGCCAAGGCCGGGCCAAGCCTCGGCCTGCTCCGCTTCGCCGAGGCGGTGAGCATCCCGATTGGGGCGCTGGTGGTTTCGGCGCTGCTGTTCGCGCTGTTCCTCGTCGCCATCGGCAAGGACCCGCTGCAGTTCTACCAGCTGATCTGGACCGGCGGCTTCGGCTCGTCGTTCTCGATTCAGAATTCGCTGCAGCGCGCCGCGCCGCTGATCCTCACCGGCTTGGCCTTCGCCATTCCGGCGCGCATCGGGCTCACCATGATCGGCGGGGAGGGGGCACTGGTGCTGGGCGGCTTCAGCGCTGCCGCCATCGCCATTCCGCTGGTCTCGAACGCCGTGCCGCCCCCGCTGACGCTGCTCGTCATGGCGCTGACGGCGGTGCTGACCGGCGGGCTCTGGGTGGGGTTCACCGGCTGGCTCAAATATGCGCGCGGCGTCAACGAGACCATCGCCTCGCTGCTGATGAGCTATATCGCCATTGCCATCATGAACTTCTTCGTCGAGGGCGCGCTGCGCGACCCGGCCTCGGCCAACAAGCCTTCGACCATGCCGATCGGTGATGCCTACCGCATCGGTTCGATCCCCGGCACCGATGTGCACTGGGGCTTTGCGGCGGGGGTGGTGCTGGCGCTGCTGCTCTGGGTGCTGATGAGCCGCACCACGTTCGGCTTTGCGGCGCGGATGACCGGCGGCAACCTCAGGGCGGCGCGGGCGCAGGGCCTGCCGGTGGGCTGGCTGATGGTGGTGTGCTGCGCCATTGCCGGCGCCGCCGCCGGGCTCGCCGGCTTCTTCGAAGTGGCGGCGATCCACGGCCAGGCCAATGCCTCGCTGGTCGCCGGCTATGGTTTTACCGGCATCCTCGTCGCCTTCCTTGCCCGGCAGAACCCGCTGGCAGTGATCCCGGTGGCGATCCTCTTCGGGGCGCTGGCGGCGGCCGGCGGGGTGATCCAGCGGCGGATGGGGATGCCCGATGCGACAATCCTGGTGCTGCAGGGGATGATGTTCGTGGTGCTGCTGGTGTCTGAAACCTTCTACGGGCGGCTGAAGCTCTTCCAGCCCAAGGCAACGGGGCAGCGGGCCTGATGGACAACGCATTGGTCACCGTGCTCATCGCCATGCTCGGCGGCGCCATCCGGGTGTCGACGCCCTTCATGTTCGTGGCTTTGGGCGAAACGCTCACCGAGAAATCGGGGCGCATCAATTTGGGGCTCGAGGGCAACCTGGTGCTCGGCGCCATGGTGGCCTATGCGGTGAGCTACCTCAGCGGCAATGCCTGGCTGGGCGTCCTCGCCGCCGGCGGTTCGGGGATCTTCCTCGGGGCGTTGCACGGCTATATCTGCAAGCTGCCGCGGGTCAACGATATCGCCGTCGGCATCGCCATGATGAGTTTCGGCACCGGCCTCGCCTTCTTTTTCGGCAAGCCGTTCATCCAGCCCACCGCGCCGCGGCTCGACGCCATTCCGCTGGGCGATTGGACCGGCAACCCGGCTTTGGCGCAGGCGCTGCAGGTCAACCCGCTGTTCTTTGTCGGCATCGCGCTTGCCGTGTTCATGTTCTGGGCCTTCAGGAATACCCGCTGGGGGCTGATCGTCCGGATGACCGGCGACAGCGCCGCCTCGGCCAAGGCGATGGGCGTATCGGTCGACCTGGTGCGGTTCCTCGCCACCGCGGCAGGCGGCTTTCTTGCCGGCATCGGCGGGGCGTTCCTGTCGCTCTATTACCCCGGCAGCTGGAACCAGGGCCTCAGTTCCGGCCAGGGGCTGATGGCGGTGGCGCTGGTGATCTTTGCACGCTGGGACCCGATCAAGTGCATCTTCGCCGCCCTGCTGTTCGGCGCCGCCGGAGCCCTCGGGCCGTCGCTGCAATCGATCGGCATTTCGCAGGGCTACTACTTCTTCAACGCCGCCCCCTACATCCTGACGCTGATCATCATGATCATTTCCGCCGGCTCGAAAGCCGCGGCGCGGGATGTGCCGGGCGAACTGTCGATCACCAAGTGAGGCCGGAGACGATGAGCAGTTCCATGGACGAACGGATCGATGCTGCTGCGGTGCCCGGTGGCAGAACCATCGCCTCGACGCCCTATCCGTGGCCCTATGACGGCGACCTCCGACCCGACAACACGGTGCTCGTGGTCATCGACATGCAGACCGATTTCTGCGGGCCGGGCGGCTATGTCGACTCGATGGGCTACGACATTTCGCTCACCAGGGCGCCCATTGAACCGCTGAAACGGCTGATGGCCGCGTTCCGGGCCAAGGGCTATCCGATCATCCACACCCGCGAGGGCCACAAGCCTGATCTCAGCGACCTGCCGGCCAACAAGCGCTGGCGCTCGCAGCGGATCGGCGCCGGCATCGGCGACCAGGGGCCGCAGGGGCGCATCCTGGTACGCGGTGAGCCGGGCTGGGAGATCATCCCGGAACTGGCGCCGGCACCGGGTGAAGCGATCATCGACAAGCCGGGGAAGGGCTCGTTTGCCTCTACCGACCTCGAGCTGATCCTTCGGCTCAAGGGCATCCGCAATATCGTGCTCACCGGCATCACCACCGATGTCTGCGTCCACACGACGATGCGCGAGGCCAATGATCGCGGCTTCGAATGCGTGCTGCTCGAGGATTGCTGCGCTGCCACCAAATACGACAACCACCTCGCCGCCATCGACATGATCAAGATGCAGGGCGGGGTGTTCGGCGCGGTTGCGACGTCTGCCGCCCTGATCGAGGTGCTGTGATGGCCGGTCGCGCACCCTCGCTCGAAGCCATCGGCATGACCAAGGTGTTCGGGCCGCTGGTGGCGCTCGACGAGGTGTCGATCAAGGTCGAAGCGGGCTCGTTCCATGCGCTCTTGGGCGAGAACGGCGCCGGCAAGTCGACGCTGGTCAAATGCATCATGGGCTTTTACAGCGCCGACAAGGGACAGGTCAGGCTCGACGGCCAGGAGGTGTCGATCCGCTCGCCCAGGGACGCGCGGGCCAATGGCATCGGCATGGTCTACCAGCAGTTCACCCTGGTGCCCTGTCTCACCGGGGCGGAGAACCTGGTGATCTCGCGCGCCGATGCGCCGGCGATCATCGACTGGGCGAAAGAGAAAAAGCACCTCGAGGCCTTCATGGCCGAGATGCCGTTCCGGGTGCCGATGAATACGCCGGTCTCGTCGCTGTCGGCGGGCGAAAAGCAGAAGCTCGAAATCCTCAAGCTGCTCTATCTCGACCAGCGCTTCATGATCCTCGACGAGCCGACCTCGGTGCTGACCCCGGGCGAGGCCGACGAGATGCTGGGGCTCTTGGGCGGCATGGCCGACCGCAAGGAGATCACCGTGCTGATGATCTCGCACAAGTTCCGCGAGGTGAAGGCGTTCTGCGACCACTTCACCGTGCTGCGGCGCGGCCGCTTCACCGGGGCGGGCGACGCCAAGACGGTGAGTGTGCCGGATATGAGCGCCATGATGATCGGCGACACGGCGATCCGCGAACGCGCGGCACGGAAGAAGCACAATGAAGGGGCCGACCGGCTGGAGCTCGCGGGGCTGTTCGCCGAGGACAATGACGGGCTGCCGGCGATCAAAGCGGTCAATCTCAAGGTGAAAGCCGGCGAGATCGTCGGCATTGCCGGGGTATCGGGCAACGGGCAATCGGCACTGGTCGAGGCGCTCAGTGGGCAGCGGCCGCTGTCGGATGGCGGCATCTACATCAATGGCGAGTTCTTTAGGCCCAAGCGCGGCTCGTTCGACCGCTACAAGGTGTTCGGGCTGCCCGAGGAGCCGCTGAAGAACGCCACCGTGCCGCGGATGAGCGTCGCCGAGAACCTGGCGTTCCGTTCCTTCGACAAGCCGCCGGTGGCCAAGCTCGGCTGGTGGATGTCACCCGGCCCGATGCGTGAGAAGGCCAAGGAGTTGATCGCCAAGTATCGGGTGAAAACCCAGGGGCCGGATGCGCCGATCGAGACGCTGTCGGGCGGCAATGTGCAGCGGGCGGTGCTGGCGCGCGAGCTCAGCGGCGATGTCGACGTGCTGATCGTCGCCAACCCCTGCTTCGGACTGGATTTCGCCTCGGTGGCCGATATCCGCAGCCAGATCATGGAGCAGCGCAACCGCGGGGCGGCGGTGCTGCTGGTGAGCGAGGACCTCGACGAGATCCTCGAACTCGCCGACCGGGTGGCGGTGATGAGCGGTGGCACGATCAACTACGTGGCCCGCATCGAGGACACCGACCGGAACACCATCGGACAACACATGGCGGGACATTGAGATGGACGCTGCGACCGCGACAGGGCAGACGAAACCCCAGAGCTGGGGCAGAGGCTGGCGGTGGGCAGCGCCGGGTGAGGGGGCCCTCGATTGGGTCCGTGGCATGGGCGACCTCACCAGAC
>NZ_LAJE02000334.1 GCF_000970465.2 Devosia insulae DS-56 | reverse complement strand
ATAGGGACCAGGGACAGGGTGGGGGGTACTCTTCCCGCGCCGACCCATCCCCGCGCCAGAAGCGAAACCCTAAGCCTCAGCCCGCGCCGCCCAATTGATACCCCGGCGCAGAATCGTCGCCATCTGCGGGTTTTCGAATTCCTTGGCCTGGTGGCCGAGCGTCGAGTGGAACACCTTGCCGGCGCCATAGAGCCGCTTCCACACCACCGGCATCACCACGCCCTTGGTCCACGCCGCGTGCTGGCCGGAGAAAGTCGTGGTCGCCAGCACTTCGACCGAAGGGTCCATGTGCATGTAATACTGCTCGGAAGTGTAGGGAAACGAGGCGGGGATCCCCTGCATGATCGGGTCCTCGGGCTTCGTCACATCCACCGTGTAATCGATGATGTTGCCCGGATGGGCCACCCACTGCCCGCCGACCACGAACTGGTAGTCGACCGCGTCGCGGAACGCATCGCTCATCCCGCCATGATGGCCGGCGAGGCCAACGCCGCTTTCGATGGCTTTGACGAGATTCGCCAGCGGTTCCTTGTCGATCTTGCTCATGGTGTAGATCGGAATGATCAGGCTGAGCTCGTGGATTGCCGGATCGGCGAACACCTGGAGGTCGGTTTCGACCCGCACCGAATAGCCGTCTTCATGCAGCCAGCGCCGGTAGATTGCCGCGCATTCCTCGGGGTCGTGCCCGTTCCACCCACCCCAGACGATCAAGGCACTCCGCATAGTCGACTCCTGAAAAGCGTGGTCGGGGAAAGCTGCTGGCTTTCCCGGGTCGATCACGCGGTAACCGGCGATCGAAAGCGCGCGGAGAGTAACCGAACCGGCCGCTCATGGAAGCCCAAAAGCGTCGCTTCACGCCCTTCCGCTGCCGTCCGATCTATAGTTAACTTGGCGCTCCACTGGGGTTGCGGATGACGGCCAGCGGCATGCCTGATGCGTGTTACACCGGCGTTGCAATGCAGTGCGAGAAGAGTCCGGACCAACCGGATTCCACGCAAAGGAACAGGGATATGAAGAAGCTGTTGTTCGGCGCCGCGGCGCTGGCGCTATCGGCCGGATTGACCGGCGCGGCGCAGGCCGAGTTCTCGCTCAAAATCCTCCACATCAATGATTTCCACTCCCGCTTCGAATCCATCACCGGCACCGACTCGACCTGTAACGCCGAGGGCGAGACCAAGGGCGAATGCTTCGGCGGCATTGCGCGCCTGAAGACCGCCATTGACGCCGAACGCGCCAAGGCCACGGCGGCAGGCGAGAACAGCGTGCTGTTCTCGGCGGGCGACGAGTTCCAGGGCTCGCTGTTCTACACCCAGTACAAGTCCGAGATCGTCGCCGACTTCATGAACGACATGGGCTTCGACGTGGTCGCCACCGGCAACCACGAGTTCGACGATGGCCCGGCCGAGTTCGCCAAGTTCATCGCCTCGGCCAAGTTCCCGATCATCGGCGGCAACTTCGACACCACCAAGGATGCAGACCTGAAGGGTCTGCCCAAGGGCGTGATCGTCCTCAACATCGGCGGTGAGAAGATCGGCGTCATCGGCGCCACCACCGAGGATACCCCCGATATCGCCTCGCCCGGCCCGAACGTCGCGTTCGAGAGCGTCACCGAATATGTGAAGGGCGCTGTCGGCGCGCTGGAAGGCGCCGGGATCAACAAGATCATCGTCGTCAGCCATATCGGCTACAATGTCGATCAGGACCTGGCCAAGGCCGTCTCCGGCATCGACGTGATCGTCGGCGGCCACACCCACACCTTCCTCGGTACCGGCAAAGGCGAAGCCGGCCCCTACCCCACCCTGGTCAAGAACCCCGACGGCGTCGACGTGCCGATCGTCCAGGCCGGCCAGTACGGCAAGGTGCTGGGCGACCTGAAGGTCACCTGGGACGATGCCGGCAAGGTCATCTCCGCTACCGGCGCGCCAATCCTGCTCGATGCGTCGGTGACGCCCGACCAGGGCTTCCTCGATCGCGTCACTGAGCTCGGCAAGCCGCTCGAGGCGCTGAAGGCCGAAGTGATCGGCAACGCCACCGAGGCCATCCAGGGCGATCGCAACGTCTGCCGCGTCATGGAATGCTCGATGGGCAACCTCGTCGCCGACGCCCAGCTCGACCGCGTCGCCGACCAGGGCGTCACCATCTCGATCGCCAACTCGGGCGGCCTGCGTGCCTCGATCGACGCCGGTCAGGTCACCATGGGCGAAGTGCTCACGGTGCTGCCGTTCTCCAACACCCTCGCCACCTTCCAGCTCACCGGCGCCGATCTCGTCGCCTCGCTGGAAAACGGCGTGAGCCAGATCGAAGAAGTGGCGGGTCGCTTCCCGCAGGTCGCCGGCCTCAAATACACCTTCGACAGGTCCAAGCCCGTGGGCTCGCGCATCTCCGATGTGCTGGTCAAGGACGGCGACAACTGGGTGCCGATCGACCCGGCCAAGACCTACGGCCTCGTCACCAACAACTATGTGCGGGGTGGCGGCGACGGCTACGAGCTGTTCGGCACCAAGGCGGTGAACGCCTACGACTTCGGCCCGCCGCTCGAGAAGGTGGTGGCCGACTACATCGCCAAGCTCGGCGGCGACTACACCCCGTACACCGACGGCCGCATCACCGACGCCTCACCGGCACCGGCGGCTGAACCCGCGCCAGCCGAGGCCCCGGCAGCTCCGGCTGAAGCACCGGCAGCTGCTCCGGCCGAGGCACCGGCGGCTCCTGCTGAAACTCCGGCAATGGAAGCCCCTGCGATGGAAGCTCCCGCAATGGCGCCCGCTACGGAAACACCGAAGCAGTAAGCACCAGAACGCTCAGTCGGCGGTCCCTCTCCCGCCTGCGGGGGAG
>NZ_LAJE02000333.1 GCF_000970465.2 Devosia insulae DS-56 | reverse complement strand
GTCCTGCATCATCTGGAACTCGCCGTTGAAGAAGAACGGCGGGCGCGCCAACAGCGCGGTGGCATTGACCGGCAGCTCCCTTTCCGGCGGCTCGATCGAGCGCACCACGAAGCTGCAATCGGTGCGCTTCAGATAGGCGTCGAGCTGTGTGTGCCCGACCGTCAGCAGCGCCCGCGCCCCCTTGGGCAGGCTGGCGGCCGCCTCCTCGGCATTGGCGACATGCTTCCAGAACGCATATTGCGGCTCGCTCCAGGCCGGCCGGGTCAGCCGCACCAGCCGCATCTCGGCCAGTTCCGCTGCCCGCACGGCGTTGCGCTTGATCTCTTCCGCATAGGGATGCGTGGCGTCGACGAGCCGGTCGAAGCGCTCGGTAATGATGTAATTGCCCATCCCGTCGCCGCCACCGAATCCGCCGACGCGCAGCTCGCCGGCCGGCAGCAGCGGATCGCTGGTCCGCCCCGCCAGCGAAGTGGTCACGGCATGGCCCATCTTGGTCAATTGCGCGGCAAGCTGCCGCGCCTCTTCGGTCCCGCCGAGGATCAGGATCTTCATCGATTTGTATTCCCCAAGTCCGGCGCCCAGCTGGGCCGCAGCGCCGCCCGTACCCCCCGGTCCGGTTGCGATAACCCCATCTTAACCGCTAGCCTCAAGATTTTGCAGCATAATCTTCGGGTCGCAGAATGAACGGCCTGGTCGTCGCCGCGCCCCGCTCCGGCTCGGGCAAGACCACGCTCACCCTCGGCCTCCTCGCCGCACTGACCCGCCGCGGCTTGAGCGTAGCACCGGCCAAGACCGGTCCCGACTATATCGACACCACCATCCTCGCACGCGCTGCCGGCCGTGTGGCCATCAACCTCGACCCATGGGCCATGTCCCCGGGCCGCCTGCAGAGCCTTGCCGCGCGCCACGCCGCAACCGCCGACCTGCTGCTCGTCGAAGGTGTCATGGGCCTGTTCGACGGCGCCGCCGACGGGCGCGGCTCCACCGCCGACCTCGCCGCCACCCTCGGCCTGCCGGTGATCCTCGTGCTCGATGCCGAGCGCCAGTCGCAGTCGATCGCCGCGCTCGCCCACGGTTTTTCCACCTGGCGCCGAGAGGTGAAAGTCGCCGGCCTGATCGTCAACCGCGCTGCCTCGACCCGCCACGAAGCCATGCTCCGTGCTGCCCTGGCCGCTGTCGATATCCCGCTGCTCGGCGTCATCCCCAGGCGCGAAGCCCTTGCACTCCCCGACCGCCACCTCGGCCTCGTCCTCCCCGAGGAGATCGCCGGTTTCGACAAGGTCGTCACCACCGCAGCCGAAGCGATGGAGGACTATGTCGACCTGAATCACCTTCTTGCGCTGAGCGCGCCGCTCCCCTCCCCCTTGAGG
>NZ_LAJE02000332.1 GCF_000970465.2 Devosia insulae DS-56 | reverse complement strand
GGATCAAGGGTGGGGGTCCACAGCCACCGGCCCCGCAAACGACCACCCGCTACCCCCGCACCTGCCGCGCATAGTCCGTCGGCGCCCGCCCGACGATGCGGCGGAAATCATTGCTGAAATGCGCCTGGTCCGAGTAGCCCAGCTCATGCGCCACCTCGGTCCAGTTTGGCGCCTCCGTGGCCGTGGCGCGTCCCGCCGCTTCGACCAGCCGGTAGAGCCGGATCACCCATTTCGGCCCGACCCCGACATAGTGCTGAAACAGGTGCTGCAGCGTCCGCTCGTTCACCGCCGCCCGCCGCGCCAATGTGGCGACGCTGACGATCTCCCGATCGGTCCGCGCCAACTCGACGATGTCAGCCGCGAGCTCCGTGTTCGGGTCCATCGCCGGTAATCCACCGCCTGCCATCATCGCTTCCACCGCGGCGATCATCTGCTGCCGGTCGGGCTCCGCCATCAGCTTGCGCCGCGCCGCTTCGGTCGCGCCCGGAAACACCTCCACTGCATTGAGCGTCTGGTCCATCAACTCCGCCACCGCCCGCCCATAGAACGGTCGGAACCCGCCGGGCCGGAACATCACGCCCAGCACCGCGCCGGAACCCTTCACCTCATAGTCGTAGCGACCTGTCGTCACGCCGGTGATCCAGCCGCGCTCGCGGGTGAAGGCGACATTGAGGTTGGGATGCGGCAGCACCTCCGCCGGATACGATGTTCCCTCCGGCAACGCCCAGTTCACCACCCAATAGTGCTCGACGAAAGGCGCCAGCGCCGCCGACGGCCGGTAGCGGCTCAGGCCGTAGTTTTGCGCCGAGCCGGCCGGATCGAGGATGCCGGCGAAGTCGTCCTGTTTTTCTTCGAACGGCTTTGCGGGTTTTTGCAAGCGCGTCTCCTGGCCTCGTCTCTAGGCTGGTCCGACCATCAACCAGGGAGACCTACCATGTCCGCAACTTTCACGGCCACCACCAGCCTCGAGCTATCAGCCCCGCCCGCCAAGGTCTGGGAGGCGCTTACCAATCCCGCAATGGTCAAACAGTACATGTTCGGAGCCGAACTCACCGGCGACTGGCTCGAGGGCGGCACCGTCACCTATCGCGGCGAATGGGACGGCACGCCGTTCGAGGACAAAGGCGATATCGTCGAGATCGATCCGCCGCGCCTGCTCAGGGTCAACTATTACAGCGCCATGAGCGGCCAGCCCGACACTCCGGAAAACCGCCAGCTGATCACGTATGAGTTGCAGCCAGCTGGCAGCGGCACGCGATTGACCGTGTCGCAGGCGGGCAATCCTTCGCAGGAGGCGGCGACGGCAGCGGAGGGCAACTGGGCGATGACGCTCGACACGCTGAAGGCGCTGCTGGTCTGAGCGAGCGCTGGTGCGAGCTGCCCCCCACCCCTGTCC
>NZ_LAJE02000331.1 GCF_000970465.2 Devosia insulae DS-56 | reverse complement strand
ATTTGCATCGTGCAGGGCGATGGCGATGCCGGTGAGCATGGCGGCGAGTTCTCGCCAGCCGTTTTGCATGGTTTTTGGTCCCGGTGGCTTGCCATAGCAGTTCCATCCGCCCAGGCGGGCGGCGACCCAGGCGACGAAGGCCAGGGATTGCGGAGGGTGGGGGTTCTTTTGCTTGGCAGTGCCGCCCTCCTTAGACCTGGAGATGGCTTGCAGGCCAGCCATGAGGGTTGGATCGATGACGTCGGTAGTGGGCCGCGAGCTGCCGTCGCGGGCATCCACGAGCTGGATGGTGCGCACGGCAGCGGCCAGTCCCATGGCGGCCAGGATGAACAGGCGTTCGGCATCGGCCAGCTGGGTGTCATCGAGCTGGATGCCGTCGCTCTTGAGGGCGCGGAAGACCTGCTCGATGCGCCAACGTAGCCGATACCGGTCGATGATGGCCTCAGCTTGCTCGGCGTTGGTTGCCGGGTGGGTGGTCAACAGGCGCCACACGATAGCCTGCTTGGGGTTGGGCGGATCGATCTCGACCGCCTCGACCAAGGTCAGGGTGATGTCGTCCGGCAGGCCGGAAGATGCCTTGCGGCTGTTCGGCCGCGCGATGCGCACACAACCAGCCTTGATGGCCAAGAGCGCCGTGCGCCCAGGATCACCCGGACGCTGCGGCGCTACCCTGATGCTGCGTCGGCAAAGCTCTCCAGCCTCTGTCAGGGCTGCAAACAGCCGACCGCCATCGGCAAGGCTGCGGTCCTGGGCCGAACGGACGATCAACTCAAGTCTGTCCGGACGGCCGCTGAACAGCTCATAGATATCGCTCTCGCGGTCGGCGATCATGGTCACCGAGGCCGCTTCACCCAAAAGCTCGGCCGTGCTGTTACAGCCGTCCAGCCAGCGCATCGATTCCTTGTCCGTGATCGAGCGGTCACGGCGCGGTGCAACCTTGGCCTGGCCGCGGGTCCAGATCTGCGCCCCCAACAGGCCGATCACCGCCTCGTCTTGCGCATCTACCGCAATCACAGGATGCAGGAAGAACCCGGCATCGCGACCATTGCCGCCCGCCCCCAAGCCACGCCGCCGAGCGCTGCGGTCCTTGAAGTTGATCTCGCTGCTGTCCTGCACCGCCACGATGTGCCGCCCAACGCAGTGCTGCGCAGTCCGCGCTGCAACCGTCTCAGCAATCGAGCTGACCGAGACATACGGCGACGACAGGAAGCGATGCACCGCCATCTCGCCAGCCCGGTCTTCCCCGATCTTGCGGATCACCAGAGAACCAGTCGCAACGATCCGATCAATAAGCCACTCACCGCGCTCAGCTACTCGCACATCCCCGATCGCAAACGGCATCCCAATGACCTCCAAGTTGGCAATGCCACCTTGAATCACAGCTCGCCGATGACCCCAAACCACTTCCGTGCATGCCGTAGCCC
>NZ_LAJE02000330.1 GCF_000970465.2 Devosia insulae DS-56 | reverse complement strand
GGAAACCATTAGGCTCAAATGGCATGGCAGGCTCCAAATCAAGTCTCGCAACTCGATTTTATGCCAGATCACCTGGCGGTGCCTGCCTTGCACCACCCCAAACAAACAAAAATCCCGGACACTAGTGCGCTTTCGCGGGGATGACACCGAGTGGGTGGGGCGTTCCGAGGCAATGGCTGAACAAAACAGGCGGCCCTGAGGCCGCCCGGAACTTCGTATCGCTCGGACCCAATCAGGCGCGCGGCTGCGGCACGATGCGCAGGTACGGCTTCAGTGTCTTCCAGCCTTCGGGATATTTTTCGCGCGCCGCTTCGTCGGAGACGGCGGGGACGATGATCACGTCTTCGCCCGATTTCCAGTTCACCGGCGTCGCCACCTGGTGCTTGGCGGTGAGCTGCAGGCTGTCGATGACGCGGATGATCTCGTCGAAGTTGCGGCCGGTGGAGGCCGGGTATTCGATCTTGAGCTTCACCTTCTTGTCCGGCCCGATGACGAACAGCGAGCGCACGGTGAGGCTGTCGTTAGCGTTGGGGTGGATCATGTCGTACTTGGTGGCGATCTCGCGATCGACGTCGGAGATCAGCGGGAAGTTGAGCGTGGTGCCCTGCGTCTCGGCGATGTCGGCGGCCCAGCCGGCATGGTTCTCGAGCTTGTCGACCGAGAGGCCCAGCACCTTGACGCCGCGCTTGTCGAACTCGGGCTTCAGCTTGGCGGTGTAGCCGAGCTCGGTGGTGCAGACCGGGGTGAAATTCTTCGGGTGCGAGAACAGCACGGCCCAGCCGCCGTCAATGTAATCGTGGAAGCGGATGCGACCTTCGGTGGTCTCCGCCTCGAAATCGGGGGCGGTATCGCCGATGAGAATTGCCATGATGAACTCCTTGATGCGGGTCGTTGCCGTTCCCGGCGCTTACCGCGCGCAACTATCGAACGCGGCCCAGTCGAATGCGACTGCGCCGCATGAAATCTTTTTGTGTTTTGCCGTCAAGCGGCAACAACCGCTTCCGTGAGGGCGCGGTCGGCAGCAAAATCAGCGTGATAGAACGAAACGGTGAAGCGCCGGGGGTCAGATGAGGCCGCTGGCGAAGCCGCGCTCGAGGGCGACGGCGATGGCCATGGGCGGAGTCAGCGCCAGGGCCAGCGACAACGGCTGACTGAGCCGCGCCACCCGGGCGATGAGGAACACCAGGACGATGAACAGCAGCGAAGCGCCGATGGTCGCCGAGCCCTGCTGCAGTGGTGGCAGCCAGCTGAACATGATCATGCCTCCAGAGACCCGCGGGCGGGCATCGCAGTGAGCCTGCACGCTCAGGGCTTGCCCGGGGGTTGCCGGGTTCGGTCGGGGTTGAATCGAGTTTGAACGAACCTCAGTGGTGCCGACCTGCCGACACCAGCTTCGCGATCGCCTCCCTCCCCCTTGAGGGGAGGGATTGAGGGAGGGGGTGGTGCGGTGATCACCGATGGACCCCCACCCCCAACCCCTCCCCTCAAGGGGGAGGGGTTGGGGG
>NZ_LAJE02000329.1 GCF_000970465.2 Devosia insulae DS-56 | reverse complement strand
GGGTGGGGGGTGCTCATCCTTCACCGGCGTCAGCGCCATGGGTGGCAGGCGATGACCCATCCGTTCAAACCCCGCACCACCCATGCCGAGCTCGGCGAGGGCTATTTCGACAAGGTCAGGGCGGCGGCCTTCCCCGAGCATATCCTGCGCTATCGCAACCAGCGGGCGGCGGCGTCGGTGGGGCTCGATGGGCTCAGCGACGAAGACTGGGTGAATTACTTCGGCAAGTTCGAGCCGTTGCCGGGGTCGTTCCCGGAGCCTCTGGCGCTGCGTTACCACGGGCATCAGTTCCAGACCTACAACCCCGATCTCGGCGACGGGCGCGGCTTTCTCTATGCGCAGCTTGAGGATCTCAATGACGGACGGCTGATGGACCTCGGCACCAAGGGATCGGGGCGGACACCGTGGTCGCGGGCCGGGGACGGGCGGCTGACGCTGAAAGGCGGCGTGCGCGAGGTGCTGGCGACGGCAATGCTCGAGGCGCTCGGAGTGAACACCTCGAAATCGCTGTCGCTGATCGAAACCGGCGAGGAGCTGGAGCGCGGCGACGAGCCGTCGCCAACCCGCTCGTCGGTGCTGGTGCGGCTATCGCACGGCCACACGCGGATCGGCTCGTTCCAGCGGCTGAGCTACCTCAAGGAAGAGGAGCGGCTGCGGGCTCTGCTCGATCATTCGGTGCGCGCCTATTACCCCGCGCTGTGGGTCGAGGGCGACAATGGCCGGGCAGCAAAATTCCTCGGCGCGGTGAGCGAAAGTGTCGCTGAGACTGGCGCGCGGTGGATCGCGGCGGGATTCGTGCACGGGGTGCTCAACACCGACAATATCAACATCACCGGCGAGAGTTTTGATTACGGCCCGTGGCGGTTCCTGCCGACCTACGATCCCGGCTTCACGGCGGCCTATTTCGACGAGTGGGGGCTTTATGCGTTCGGCAAGCAACCCGACACGCTGGCCTGGAACCTGACGCGGCTCGCCGAAGTGCTGCTGCCGCTGGGCGAGCATGCCGAACTCGAGGCGGCGCTGAACCAGTTCTGGCCGGCGTTCCAGCGCTCGATCTGGCAGGCCATGCTGGAGCGATTGGGGCTCGAACCGCTCGGGGTCGAGGCTGATTCGGCGTTGGTGACGGAGGTGTTTTCCACGCTGCATGCGACGCAGGCGCCCTATGAGCAGTTCTTCTTCGACTGGCGCGGCGGCGACGAGGCCCGAGCCTTCGCCAGTCCCTCGGCCGAGCACTATCGCAGCGAGGCGTTCGACAAGCTCAGGGACTTGATCGCGGCGCACCCGCGGGCAGCCAACGCCAATCTCGACCACCCGTACTTCAAGCGCGAGCGCCCGCGCACCATGCTGATCGACGAGATGGAGGCGCTGTGGGCGCCGATCGCCGAGGCGGATAACTGGCGGCCGCTCTACGAGGCGCTGGGCGAGATCGAAGAGATGCGCGAGGCGTATGCGGGGGCGTGAGGTGGAGACGCTCCTTCTGCTCCCCTCCCCCTTGAGGGGAGGGGC
>NZ_LAJE02000328.1 GCF_000970465.2 Devosia insulae DS-56 | reverse complement strand
AGCGGACCGGCAGCTCCCTCGATCACAGCATCCGAGAACCCCAGCTGACCCGTCCGCTTGACCGCCATCGTCGGCCTCCTCAATCAACCAGACCGAATCACAAATCGCGATTACGCAACAGGCCCATAAAGGGGGAGGTGAAGAGTCGAGTTTGTGGCTGGATCGTGCCGAACACACCGGCGGGGCACCTCCCCCTTCATGGGGGAGGATGGGAGGGGGCCGTCTGCTTCAGCCAGCACCATCCCGCTTCATCAAATAGTTCTACTCGACCATGACACCCGCACCGATTAAGAACTCCCTTGAAGCGATTCAATCGATCGAGGGAAATCATGCTGTATCGTAAGCTCGGCAATAGCGGCGCCATCGTCTCATCGCAGACCTTGGGCACCATGACGTTCGGGGCCGAGGCGGACGAGGCGACGTCGTTCCAGCTGATGGACGACTATGTGGCGGCGGGCGGCAATTTCCTCGATACGGCCGACGTCTATTCGGCTGGCACCTCGGAACAGATCGTCGGGCGCTGGCTGAAGGCCCGGCCGGAGGCGGCAAAGCAGGTGCTGGTCACCACCAAGGCGCGCTTCCCGATGGGCGACGGGCCGAACGACCTGGGGCTGTCGCGCCGCCATCTCAACCAGGCGCTCGACGCCTCGCTGAGCCGGCTCGGGGTTGAACATATCGACCTCTACCAGATGCACGCCTTCGACGCGCTGACCCCGCTGGAGGAGACGCTGAGATTCCTCGACGACGCCATCCGCAACGGCAAGATCGGCTATTACGGCTTTTCCAACTTCATCGGCTGGCAGCTGACCAAGGCGTCCTGGATCGCCAAAGCCGGCGGTCTCGCGCCGCCGATCACCCTGCAGCCGCACTACAACCTGCTGGTCCGCGATATCGAGCACGAGATCGTGCCGGCGGCGCTCGACGCCAATATCGGGCTCCTGCCCTGGTCGCCGCTCGGCGGCGGCTGGCTCACCGGCAAGTACAAGCGCGACCAGCTGCCGACAGGTACGACGCGGCTGGGCGAAAACCCCACTCGCGGGCAGGAATCGTACGGTCCGCGCAATGAGCAGGAACGGACCTGGCGGGTCATCGCAGCGGTCGAAGCGGTGGCCAAGACGCTCGGGGTCTCAATGGCGCAGGTGGCGCTCTCGGTGCTCGCCGATCGCCCGGCCGTCACCTCGGTGATTCTCGGCGCCCGCACCCGCGAACAGCTGGCCGACAATCTGGCGGCCGCGGGTCTCAAGCTCGATGCCGAGCATGCGCAGCAGCTGACCGACGCCAGCGCGCCGGAGGTTGCCGATTATCCGTACGGCAAGGGCGGGGTGAACCAGCGGCATCGGAAGATCGAGGGCGGGCGGTAGACGTACCGCGGCCGCGTTCGGCTCCCAAGCCCCAGCATCCATCAGCGTCATCCCCGCGAAGGTGTTGTGTCCCGTGAGGTTGGCGAGGGCCTCGGCTGGTGCCTTGTAGTCGAGGCACCTGAGGCGGGTTTTGTTGTAGCTATCGACGAAAGCGTAGAGGAAGGCGTCGCGCTGGACATGCGAGGCGA
>NZ_LAJE02000327.1 GCF_000970465.2 Devosia insulae DS-56 | reverse complement strand
CTCCCCCCACCCCTCCCCTCAAGGGGGAGGGGAGCAGAAGACCGCGATCCCTAAGCCGTCTCCAACTTCTCCCGCACGCTGTCGCGCATCTTGGCCATGCGCTGCTGCATCTCGATCACCCCGTCGAGGTCTTCGCCGCTGGCCAGCGCCAGGTCCACCGCGGCCAGCTGGCCGTCGGCCTTGAGGGCGAGCCCGGCTTCGGTGATCTCGATGTCGAGTACCCGCTCATCGTCCCTGTTGCGGGTGCGATGCACCAGCCCCGCCGCCTCGAGCTTCTTCAAGAGCGGCGTCAGCGTGTTGGATTCCAGCATCACCAGGTCGGTGAGCGCCTTCATCGTGATCTTGCCGTTTTCCCACAGCACCATCATCACCACGAACTGCGGGTAGGTAAGGCCCAGTCTGTCCAGCATTGGCCGGTAAAACCGGCTGAAGGCGTGGCTCAGCGAATAGGCTGAAAAGCACAGCAGCACCTCGAGCTTTATCTGCTCGGCGAACGCTTTCTTGTCCATCGGATGTCTCCAGTCGTGCCTTCTATATAGAGCGCATGCGATTGAATCGCAAGCGATCAATGCATGGCAGCTATGCAGGATCATGCGTTGCCCCAAATTCAATCGCATGCGATTTAATCGTCATCGCAATGAGCGACAGACATTCAAACGGGAGATTGAAATGACCACGAACCTCGAAACCTCAGCCGCCTTTGCCGCCGCCAATGCCGCAAAGAGCAAGACCGCGCTGTTCATCACCGGCGCCTGGATGCACACCTCGAGCTGGGACAAACTGCGCTCGGTGTTCGAAGCCGCCGGCTACAAGACCCTGGCTCCGGCCTGGCCCTATCTCGAAGGCAACCCGGCCGAACTCCGCGCCCATCCCGACAAGCGGCTGGGCACCCTGACCTTCAAGAAGATCGTCGATCACTATGCGTCGATCATCGACGGCCTCGACGAACAGCCGGTGATCGTCGGCCACTCGATGGGCGGCCTCATCACCCAGCTGCTGCTCGATCGCGGCTACGGCGTTGCCGGCATCGCCATGGACCCCGGCCCGATTGCCGGTGCGCTGCCCGGCCCGGTCTCGCTGCTCGCCGCCCTGCCGCCGATTTTCGCCGGCCCCGGCAACAGCCAGACCATTACCCGCGAGGGCTTTGCCAAGAACTTCGCCAACACCCTGAACGCCGCCGACCAGCAGGTCGCCTATGACGATTATGTCGTGCCCACCCCGACCAATATCTTCTACCAGGCGGCCGGCATGTTCGGCACCGCGGTGAAGGTGAAGGCGCGGAAGCAACCCCTCTTGGTGATCTCGGCCGAGCACGACCGCACCGTCACGCCGTATCTCGCCAAGGCCATCTTCAACATCCAGAAGAAGTCCCCGGCCCGCACCGATTTCCACCAGTTCGCCGATCGCTCGCATTTCCTCGCCGGCGAGAAGGGCTGGGAAGAAGTCGCCCACTACGCTCTCGACTGGGCCCACGAAGTCACTGCGGCTCCGCCTATCCACTGAGGTGATCCTCCCCCGCGTGGCGGGGGAGGGGGACCGCCGAAGGCGGTGGAGGGCGAAGCAAGAGGCTCCGGTCAGTTTGGCTCCACC
>NZ_LAJE02000326.1 GCF_000970465.2 Devosia insulae DS-56 | reverse complement strand
CCTCGGAATCGTCGATGGCGCCAATACCCAGACCGATACCCTGGCGCTGGAGCGCCAGCGCGGCATCACCATCAAGGCTGCCGTGGTGTCGTTCGTCGCCCATGACACGACGATCAACCTGATCGACACCCCCGGCCACCCCGATTTCATCGCCGAGGTGGAGCGGGTGCTGAACGTGCTCGATGGCGCCGTGCTGGTGGTCTCGGCAGTCGAAGGCGTGCAGGGCCAGACCCGCGTACTGATGCGGGCGCTGCAGCGGCTCAGGATCCCCACGCTGATCTTCATCAACAAGCTCGACCGGACCGGCGCCGATCCGGACCGGGTGCTGGCGGCGATCGCCCGGCGCCTGACGCCGGATATCGTGCCGATGGGCAGGGGGCAGGGGCTCGGCAGCGCTGCTGCAGCGTTCGTCCCGTTCGGACCTGACGACGGGGCTTTCCGCGACAGCCTCGCCGAACATCTCGCCGAGCACGACGAGGCGGTGCTGGCCGCCTATGTCGACAACCAGCGCCTCTCCTACGACCGGCTGCGCGGTGCGCTGGCGCAGCAGAGCCGTGGCGGCCGGCTGCATCCAGTGTTCATGGGTTCGGCCATCTCGGGGGCGGGCGTGGAAACGCTGCTGTCAGGCATCGCCGAGCTGCTGCCGGCGCCGCATGCCGATCTCGATGCGCCGCCCTCCGGCGCCGTGTTCAAGGTCGATCGTGGTCCGGCCGGCGAAAAGCTCGCCTATGTCAGGATGTTCGCCGGCACGCTGCATAACCGCCAGCGCCTGCAACTGCGCGGCGACGATGCCAAGGTCACCGGCGTCGAGGTGTTCGAGCGCGGCGCCGTGGTGCGGCGCGATCGGGTGGTGGCCGGCGAGATCGCCCGGCTGCGCGGCCTCGATGTGCGGATCGGCGACAGCATCGGCGTCGCGCCGCGCCCGGCAGCGCAGCATTTCGCCCCGCCGACGCTCGAAACGCTGGTGGAGGCCGGCGACCGCCGCGCCCTGTGGACGGCGCTCGGGCAACTGGCCGAACAGGATCCGCTGATTAACCTCCGCAAGGACGATATCCAAGAGGAGATCTTCGTCTCGCTCTATGGCGAGGTGCAGAAGGAGGTGATCGAGGCGACGCTGCTGGCCGACTACGGGCTTAGGGTGGCGTTCCGTGAAACCACCATGATCTGCGTCGAGCGCCCGCTTGGCAGCGGTGCGGCGGTCGAGTTGATCTTCAAGCCGCCCAACCCGTTCCTCGCCACGGTCGGCATCCGCGTCGAGCCGGGCCCGGTCGGCTCGGGCCTCGATATCAGGCTCGAGGCGATGTTCGGCGCCATGCCGGTGGCGTTCTATGAAGCCATAGAGTCCTCGATCGGCGAGACGCTGCGGCAGGGGCTGATGGGCTGGCAGGTGACCGACGCGATTGTCAGCGTCACCGACGCGGCCCACAAGGCGCCGATGAGCGCCGCCGGCGATTTCCGCAACCTGACGCCACTGGTGCTGATGGAGGCGCTACGGCTTGCCGGCACGGCGGTGTGCGAGCCGATCCACCACTTCGAAATCGATGTGCCGTCCGAGGCGCTGGCTCCCGCGCTCTCGGTGCTGGCGCGGCTCGAGGCACTGCCCGGCCAGCCGGTGCTGGAGGGCGCAAGCTACGTGGTTGAAGGCGAGATTGCCGCCGCCCGGGTGCATGAGCTGCAGCAGCTGCTGCCCGGGCTGACCCATGGCGAAGGCGCCCTCGAAACCAGCTTCGCCGGCTACCGCGCCGTGGCCGGGCCACCGCCCAGCCGGCGGCGCTCCGACAACAACCCGCTGAACCGTAAGGAGTATTTGCTGCACGTGCTGCGGCGCGTGCCCTCAAGCATTGGAGAGGGCACCTGATCGGCCATCACCACGATGATCGCGGGCCTTTCTGGTAAATTGGCGCGCTGACCTTCACCCCTGCGAGGTCGGTTCTGCGTTAGGCAACACCGACCTCGCCAACGCCTCCGACTGGGCCCGGGGCTCTACGGAGCCGACCATGGCTCGGTCCATCCTGTCCTTCGTCCTGTTCGCCACGACCCTCCTGTCTGCCGGGTTCATCATCACCGCCGGCGCCGTCTTTACCGTCGAGCGGCTGGCCGATGCCGTTTCCGCGGCGCCGGTGAAATCGGCCATCCGCCCGAGCTACGTCGCTGCCTTGCCACCGGCCAAAGCCATCGCCCTCGATATCGCCCGGTTCGTGCCGGTGACGCCGGCAGCCCCGGCCACGCCCGAGATGACGGCACCGGCGGCGGCCAGCTTCACCCACGAGGTGGTGGTCGATGCGCTATGGGTGCGCGCCAAGCCATCGAAGCGCAGCGCCAAACTTGTCGCGCTGGCTCGCGGAGCCCGGCTCTCTGTCGATGACACAGAGGGCAACTGGGCCGCCGTCACCGGCCCCAATGGTGGCAAGGGCTGGGTCTATGCCGACTATCTGCGGCCCCTGCAGCACTAGCCCAGCAGTTCGATCACCTGTTCGTCGCCGAGCTGGCCGAAATGCCGATAGTGGAGGCTCACCGCGAGGAATGGCTCGGGCGTCTTGAGGCAGACCAGCATGTCCGCCTCCTGCGCCAGTTGTTCGATCACGTCGGGCGGCGCCACCGGCACGGCGAGGATGATCCGGGCCGCGCCATCGAAGCGCAGCGCCCGGATGGCTGCCCGGGCGGTATTGCCGGTGGCGACGCCGTCATCCACCACCACGCAGGTGCGTCCGGCGACCGGGATCGGCGGCCGTCCGCCGCGCCATAACAGCCGTCGCCGTTCGATCTCGGCGAGCTGCCGCTCCTGTTCGGCCTCGAGGTAGGTTTGCGATGCCTCGGCTAGCCCGAGCACCGCCTGGCTCACCACCAGTTGCGGATGCGCCCCTTCGGCCACCGCGCCGATGCCATATTCTTCATGCCCCGGCGCCCCGATCTTGCGCACCAGCAGCAGATCGAACTCGGCGCCAAGCGCCGTCGCCACCTCACGCCCCACCGGCACCCCGCCGCGCGGCAGCGCCAGGATCAGCGGATTGTCGAGATGGAGGGTCGCAAGTTCGTTGGCCAGCGCCCGGCCGGCCTCGTGTCGATCGGTGAAACTGGGTTCGATGCCATGCTGGGTGAACATGCCGCCACATCCGGATGAGGACTGCGATCGGGATGAACGCTCAGCGGCTGCATTGGTTTCTCGCGGCAAGCACAAAGAAGAAGGGCCGGTCTCCCGGCCCTCTATTGTTGTATCAAGACTTGGTCTTATTCGACCTGGCCGATATTGGCGGGGGTTTCGCCCGGCGACAGCAGGTATTTCCAGATCGCGGCGCCAATGGCGGCGCCGATCAGCGGCGCCACGATGAACAGCCAGACCTGGCCGAGCGCGCCGTTCTGCGCGAAGATCGCTGCGGCGATCGAGCGGGCCGGGTTGACCGAAGTGTTCGACACCGGGATCGAGATCAGGTGGATCAGCGTCAGGCTGAGCCCGATGGCGATCGGTGCAAAGCCGGCCGGTACCGCCTTGGCGGTCGAGCCGAGGATGACGATCTGGAAGAACGCCGTCAGCACCACTTCGGCGACCAGCACTGCGGTGAGCCCGTAGCCGCCCGGCGATAGCAAGTCGTAGCCGTTCGAGGCAAAGCCTGCTGGAACAAAACCGGCAGTGCCGGAGGCGATGATGAACAGCACCGCCGCGCCGGCGATGCCGCCGATCAGCTGCGCCACCCAGTAGGGCACCAGGTCCTTGTAGGCAAAGCGGCCGGCGATCGCGAGGCCGAGCGACACCGCAGGGTTGAAGTGTCCGCCCGAAATCCCGCCCACCGCATAGGCCATGGTGAGCACTGTCAGGCCGAATGCCAGCGATACGCCGAGATAGCCGATGCCGACCTCCGGGATGCCCGCCGCAAGAACAGCGCTGCCGCAACCGCCGAATACAAGCCAGAATGTGCCGAATGCTTCGGCCGATAGTCTTCTGAACATAACCATACCCTCTCAGGAGTCGTTCCCACGCTTCACTGTTAGGCGCAGTTCCAGCGCCGGTGAATCGCCGCACCCGGGTTTTGCACCACTGTTGTGCTTGCTGCGGGCGAAAAGCCTAGCTTGTGCAAGCATCTGCGGGTCGGGCCGGGCTAAGCTTCGGCGCCGAAAACGTTTGCGCCAACTTTAGCTGCGCTACAAATGCGGAGGGCAGAATTCAGCTTTTCCGACACTCCTCAGTGGTTTTTCCTATTTAGCTCAAAATAGAACCAATCGATGACTATCGTTATCACCGTAGATGGTACGCAAATTACACTGCTGGACTAGGTAACGACCCGGTTACTGTGCATTGTCAGGCTCCTGTCAGTCGTGCTCTAATACTTATGTGGACGCGATTCGAAGGTACGGGGATGAGCCCCGTTACCTACTGGTGCCGGTACGGACTGGCAACAGCTTTGACCTGCAACCCCAGGTGGCAAAGTGGACAGACTTGCGGACTCGATACCTTATCGGCCCTATCTCAATAGAGACCGGCTGATTTATTTGACGCATCCGGAAGCAAGGATATCCAAGGGACTGTGCGACGAGTTTATCGCGCAGGGCTTTCAGGTTTCCATGGTTCCCGATGTGCTGGCTCTGACCAGGCTCATGGCGCTCAGGCGGCCTGACCTCGTACTGATGCCGCTCTGCGGTGAGGAACGCGACATGGCCGACGCGCTCGAAGCGCTCAACGCCATCCGCGGTCAGCACCTGGGCATCCACACCTTCCTCCTGGCCCCTCCCGATGTCCGTGCCGAAATGGTGGTAGCTGCCATGAAGCACGGCGCGACCTCGGTGTTTTCCCCGCCTTATGCACCTGTGGAGCTGGCGGTTGCCGCGCAGGAGATCTTCCGCGGCGACATCCATGTCGAACAGGGCAAGGATGGCCCGTCGACCGTCACGGTGAAGGGTTTTGGCACGCTCACCTATCGCGAGCGGCAGATCCTGCAATATGTCGTCGATGGCCGCACCAACAAGGAGATCGCCGTCGATCTCGGCCTCTCCTACCGCACGGTCGAGGTGCATCGCCGGCACATCATGGAAAAGATCGGCGCACGCAACACCGCCGAACTCGTCCGGCTCGCTATCGAGAGCTGACGGACAAGAACTGGGCATCGTCGCTTCAGCGAAACTGAAGCTGCCCAAGCAAAAGGCTCCCCGCAGGACGCGAGGAGCGCCAGCAGCGCCGCCCCCGCGCTGCCCGGCTCCACCGGGTCATTGCCTGCCTCGAAGCAGCACCTTTCGTTCGCGATGGCTCCCGAACGGACGTGAGGCTTTTGCAGCAATGACGCCGGTGGTTCCGCTTTCTGGTGTACGAACTGTCCGCTAACCCGGCCGAGAGCTCCCCTCCCCCTTGAGGGGAGGGGGTGGCGG
>NZ_LAJE02000325.1 GCF_000970465.2 Devosia insulae DS-56 | reverse complement strand
GCCGGAAGAACTTCTGCAGATCGCCGGCCAGCAGTGCCGGTTCTTCCATTGCCGGGAAGTGCCCGCCCGCGGCGAACTCGCTCCAGTGGCCGATCTGCTGCTGCGGGTCGAACAGGGGGCGGACCAGGTCGCTGGCGTTGAACACGGCGACGCCGCGCGGGGTGGCGCTGGGCGGGGCCCAGCCCATGGCCTTGAAGGCCTCCCACAGCGCATTGGCCGAAGCCGAGCCGCCGCCGCCGTACCAATAGAGGCTCACATTGGTGAGGAACTGGTCGATATCGACCGCCGCTTCGATGGTTGCCTTGTTCGGATTGGTCCAGGCCTCGAACTTTTCGGCGATCCAGGCGAGCTGGCCGATCGGCGAGTCGTTGAGCGCGTAGCCGAGCGTCTTGGGCCGCGTCGACTGGATGGCGATGTAGCCGTTGCGATCGGCGACCTTGGCCAACAGGGCGCCGGCGCGCTCTTTCTGCTCGGCGGTGAGCGTCGGGTTCTGCGAGAGGTCGCCGCCCATGAACGAGGCGACGGCGATGACGCTGTCGAGATCGGTTCCGAGATGGAGGCCAATGGCGCGGCCATTGGTCAGCACATCGAGCTGGGCCGCGACATCGGAGCCCATGTCGGTGCCGTGGATGGCGAAGCGATCGTAGCCGAACTGGTTGAGCAGTAGGGCGATGGCGGCCGCCGTCTTCTTGGCGGTCCAGCCGGGCTGGCGCGGAGCCGGGGAAAGGCCGAACCCGGGAGCGGTCGGGATAATGAGGTGGAAGGCGTCTTTGCCGTCCGCCGGGTTGGTCAGCGGCTCCACCAGCTTCAGGTATTCGATCCCCGAGCTCGGCCAGCCATGGCAGAGCACCAGCGGTGTGGCGTCGGCGTGTCTGGAGCGGATGTGGAAGGCGTGCACATGCTCGCCTTCGAACTCGAGCATCACCTGGTCGTAGCGGTTGAGCTCAGCCTCCTGCGCGCGCCAGTCGAAGGCGGCCCAGCGTTCGGCCAGCCGCCGGAGATAGCCGCCGGGGATGCCACGCTCCCAGGTGTCAGGGGCGACCTCAACCGGCCAGCGGGCGCTGCGCAGGCGATACTGCAGGTCGGCGATATCGGCGTCGGCGATGGCGAGCTTGAAGGGTTTGGCGGTGGTCATGGCGGTTTCTCCTCGGGCTGCGGAATTGGCGATTGCCGTGAGCGCCGGCACCAGGGCTGCGGCGACGGCGGACTTGATGAGGGAGCGACGGGTCAGGGGCATTTCGGGTCGTCCTCGCTGTTTTGGGCCGGTCTCTGCCGGCCCCAAAACAATGCACCGGCGCTGCTGACAGAGCCTGTCAGCAGCGCCGGTTGTCCGCCGTGATGTACGAGGTCAGGCGAGGGCGCGCGCCCGGCCGAGGCCGACCCATTGCAGGGCGGCGAGCGCCGCGACCGCCGCGGCCTGGGCGATGACGAAGGCCACGCCGAGCAGGGTCAGCGGAAAGGTGCCGGCGAGCAGCACGATGAGGCTGGCGACCACCCAGGCAGCATTGACGATGACGATCAGCATCGTGGCGCCACGCGGCGTCTCACGCTGCATCCCGACCCAGCCGACAAAGGCGGCGAAAGCGACGAGGAACAGGCCGAGCGGCAGGGTGGCGGTGGCCGGCAGGCCGGTGAGGTCGGCGAGGAGGCTCCCGCCCACGGCAAGCAGCGCGCCAGTGGCAACGGTCGCGGCAGCATCGGCAACGAGGGCAAAGCGGATGAGGTTCATTTCGGTTTCTCCGTCGGGGTTCGTTTGTTGACGGCGACACATTTCTACCTCCCGCTTCCTCGTCTCAACTAACGCAGAGGTAATTGAACCGGCGACGCGACCGGGTAGGGTCGGAGCCATGACCCACGCACAAGCCACGGCCTCCGACCGTTCCATCGGCGATTACATCCGCGACTGGCGACAGCACCGCCGCTTCAGCCAGCTCTCGCTGGCGCTGGAGATCGAGCTCAGCCAGAAGCACCTGAGCTTCATCGAAAGCGGGCGCTCGGTCCCCAGCCGCGAGGTGGTGCTGCGCATCGCCTCGGGGCTCGGGGTGCCGCTGCGCATCCGCAACCTGATGCTGCTGGCGGCCGGTTATGCGCCGGTCTATCCGGAGCGGCGGCTCGACCACCCGGATCTGGCGCCGGCACGTGCGGCGGTGGATCTGGTGCTCAAGGCATACGAGCCGTACCTCGCCATCGCCGTCGATCGCGGCTGGAACCTGGTGTCGGCGAACGCCGCGGCGGCGCCGTTCCTGGCCCAGGTCACCAATCCGGAGCTGCTGCAGGAGCCGATCAACGTGCTGCGGCTCAGCCTGCATCAGGACGGGCTGGGGCGGCTGATCGTCAATTACGACGAATGGGCCCGCGATATCCTGCGCCGGGTGGCGGCGCAGCTCGAAGCGAGTGGCGACCCGGCCATCGCCGAGCTCTTGGAAGAACTGCGCGAGATCTCCGGCATCGCGCCCGGTTATGAGGGGCGCGATGAGCATGGCGGGGTATTCGTGCCGATGAAGATGCGCTTCGGCGACGCGGTGGCGAGCTTCATCTCCACCACCACGGTGTTCGGTACGCCCACCGAGATCACGCTCAGTGAATTGGTGATCGAGGCGTTTTTGCCGGCGGACGCCGAGACGGCAGCGCTGCTGGCGGCGGTGGTGGGGTAGGGGCCAGCCCACGAGCCTCCAACTCGCACCGGCGTCATTCCCGCAAAGGCGGGAACCTAGTGGGATGCTGCACCACCAGCGGACGTTGAGAGATCGCACTGGGTCGACGCGATGCCGCTCACGTGCCGCGCCGCGCTGAGTATTCCGCCAGCACCAGGCCGGCGGCGACGAGGATTGCTGCGACGATGTGGAACAGCTGCAGCGCTTCGCCCAAGACGATCACCGAGCCGACAGTGCCGAACAGCGGGATCAGGTTGACGAACAGGCTGGCGCGGTTGGAGCCGATCAGCTCGACGCCGCGCACATAGAGCAGCTGCGAGATCACCGAGGGGAAGATCACCGTATAGGCGGCGATCAGCCAGCCCTGCAGATCGATGGCGGCGAGATTGGACGGCAGGTTCGCGGTGCCATTGCCCAGCGTTGCCTGGTAGCCGAACGAGGCGATGATGGCGCCGGTGCAGGTGGCGACGAGGAAGCTGGTCCAGTGGGTTTGCGGACGCCAGCGCAGGGCGATCGAATAGATGGCGTAGGCGAAGCAGGCGAGGATGACGAGCAGATCGCCGAGGTTCACCTCCAGCGTCAGGATGCGGGTCAGGTCGCCATGGGTGGCGATGATTGCAACGCCGAGAATGGTGATCACCACGCCCAGCAGTTGCAGGCCGCGCACCCGGGTCCGGAACAGTGCGAAGTTGAGGATGATGACGAAGATGTTGACTGCCACCTGCTCTAGCGAGGTGTTGACCCCCGAGGTGTAATAGGCGGCGACATAGACGAGGACATTGAAGGTGGCGAAGCCGACGGCGCCATAGAACAGATAGAGCCACCACTTGGCGCGGATCACTGGCCAGTCGCGCTTCAGCGGCCCGATGGCGAAGGGTAGTACCAGCAGCAATGCGCCGGTCCAGCGCAGGATCATCAGCGAGTGCGCGTCGATATGGCCGACGGCGAGCTTGCCAGCGACGACGTTGCCACCCCAGAACAGCGTGGTGAGGATGAGGATCAGATACGGGCGATCCATCAGGGCGTGGAACGCGCGGTTACCGGTCGCGGCAGAGGAGTTGGTCATCGGGGCCGTGTGGTTCGAGCATCGGCCGCCACCTCGAAAGATGGCGGCCGAAGAAGGCGCGAACATAGAGTGCTTCCAGGAAAAGTTGCAGGCTTTTCCTGTTCGGAAGCGCGACAAACAAGACGTGAGGCTTGGCGCGTCGCGCCAGCCCGTCAGGCTGCCGGCGGGATGTTCTGGTTGAGCCGGAACAGGTTTTCCGGATCGTACTTGGCCTTGATCTGGCGCAGCCGGTCCCAGGTCGAGCCGGGATAGGCGGCGCGGAGGCCCTCGCCGCCCTCGATGCCGAGGAAGTTGACGTAAGCGACGGCGTTTTTCTCGCTCACGCTGTCGACGGCGCCGGTCGCCCAGCGGTCGAAATGGGCGGTGACGTCGGCGCCGCCTTCATACATGGCGAGAAACGCCACCATGATCTTGCCCTGGCGATGCGCGAAGGCGGTGGCGTCGGTGGCGACACGCGAATAAGCGCCGCCGAGCACGCGGATCTGCCCCATCTTCATCGGCGACGGACAGGCCTCGAGCGCCGCCAACATCTTGGCCGCGGCCTCGACGCTGAACCGATCGACGAAGCGCGAGCGGCACGAGACCGCCGGGCGCATCTCTGGCGGTGGGTCCATGGCATACATGGCGGAGTAGGGCGCCGGGCCGACCAGATCGGCGATCGGCGTGGCGATGGCGCGGAACGGTGCCAGTGCTGCAGTCGCGGCGTCGGGCGTGCCGGAGAATGCCATCATGCCGATCAGCGCCAGCCTGCCGTGGAATTCTGCCCGGACGAACGGCACCGGCGGAATCGGCATGACCATGGCGATGGTCGAGAGCGCGTCGGGCGCTGCATCGGCCAGCTCGGCGAACTTCGCAATGTTCTCGGCCGTGGCCGGCAGCACGAGCGGTCCGCCGACGAAGGACGGCAGCGGGTTGAGCCTGAACTTCAGGCGGGTCACCACGCCGAAATTACCGCCGCCGCCGCGCAGTGCCCAGAACAGGTCCGGGTGGTGGTCGGCGTCTGCGACGAGGATGTCGCCGGCCGCCGTCACCAGTTCGGCCGCGAGCAGCGAGTCGATGGTGAGGCCGTGCTTGCGCACCATGTAGCCGATGCCACCGCCGAGCGTCAGGCCACCGATGCCGACAGTGCCGGAATCGCCGAAGCCGACAATCAGCCCGTGCTGCTCGACGGCGCGGGTGACGTCGCCGGAGCTAAGGCCGGTGCCGGCCCACACGGTGCTGGTCTCGCCGTCGATCTCGATGCCGTTGAGGTCGCGCAGGTCGATGACCAGGCCACCTTCGGTGCCGCTATGGCCGCCGACGCTGTGGCCGCCGCTGCGGACCGCCAGCTCGAGATCGGTGGCGCGGGCGAAGTTGATCACTGCCGCCACGTCCGCAACGTTGGCGACACGGATCACCGCCGCCGGGCGCCGGTCGAAATTGCCGAGGGCGACGCTGCGCACCTCGTCATAAGCCGCATCGCGGCGCGTTACGACGCGGCCGCGCAGGCTCGAGGCCAGCATGTCGATCTGGTCTTCGAGCGGAAAGCGTTTGTCCATTCCCTGAATTCTCGCTGAGGTTGCGTTGGAGAGCGCGGCCTCTAGGGGCGGCAGATTGAACGGCAAATGAATGCGGCGCTCAGCGCCGGATCAGGAATGGGTTGGGGAAGCCACCGGCTGTGCGGTGATCCTCCCCCGCGTGGCGGGGGAGGGGGACCGCCCGAAGGG
>NZ_LAJE02000324.1 GCF_000970465.2 Devosia insulae DS-56 | reverse complement strand
AACCATTAGGCTCAAATGGCATGGCAGGCTCCAAATCAAGTCTCGCAACTCGATTTTATGCCAGATCACCTGGCGGTGCCTGCCTTGCACCACCCCAAACAAACAAAAATCCCGGACACTAGTGAGCGAAAGCTGGGACCCAACTCACTACCGGCGCGGGCGGCGAAATTGGTCCCAGCGTTCGCTGGGATGACACCGAGTTGGTGAAGGGCGCGGAGGTCAGCCAGCCGCTGTCAGAACCGCGACTTGCCGAGATTCGCCAGCTCCACCCCGCCGGCGTCCAGCAGGATCAGGTGGTCCTTGTCGAGCCGCCAGAAGCGGGTGGCGGCGAGGGCGGCGAAGAAGCTGTCTTCCTGCTTGGTGGCTTCGTCGGAGACGCAGGCCATGCGGGTGGCGGCGACGGCACTGAAGATCAGCCGTTCGGCATTGACCTCGGCCTGGGCGAACCACGAGTTGCAGCCGCCGCGGCCGCCGGCGCGCATGTCGGAGGCGATGGAGAGGGAGGAGACGATGCCGCGGGCTGATGGCGCGCCGCCGATGGTCTCGGCCTGCCAGGTGATATCGAGGATCGGCGAGGGCTCCGGCGCCACCACCGGCTCGGGCGTCGCGACGGGCTCCCCGTCCTGCGGCACGATGTTGACGATGATCAGGATCGGGGCGGCCGGGGCCAGCGGGTCGAGGGCGTAGGGCTCGGCATTGCGGAACCACACGGCATCCGGCCCGGCGATCTCGGCGACCAGCGCGTAGCTGTGGCCGGCGACGATGACGGCGTCATCGAAATTGAGGGTGAAAGTGAGCGGCACCTGGCCGGGGCTGGAGATCGGCGCTTTGGCGGAAACGCGCGGCTGGTCGGGCGTTGCGAGGTCGATCAACGACACCGACAGCGTGCCGCCGGGCGGCAGCGCGATGCGCTCGCGATAGGTCACATCGCCCTTCAGCGTCACCTTGGCGGCGAGCGCCGGGCTCGCCAATGCCAAGAGCAGTGCCACCATCGCCACAACGATACGCATGTGATGCCTCCAACCTCAACCCGTACTGCCAGATTATGCAGCAATTGCAACGCAGTTGCGACGTTGAACCGCCGGGTCAGTAAAGAATTGAACCGGTCGCCACTACCAAATACGGCTCGGCAAAGAAGTATTCCTCCAGATTGTTGCCGTCACCGCCACGGTCGATGATCAGGAAATCGGCGGTCTCGCCAAGCGGCGTGAGAACGGCGTGCCAGGTGTTCATTGCCATATTGATGCCCTGGCCCGCGGCCGCGAGGAAGGCGCGCGGCAGCCCGGGGATGCCGCCTTCGTCCGGCGCGACAATGGACAGGAACGGGCGCTGCGACAGCGGGTAGAACGCCTGACTGCCGAGCGGGTGGCGCTCCACCATGTTCAGCGTCAGCGGCAGCGCGTAAGGCTGGCCGCGGGCGATCGAGACCAGCGGGCGGGCATGCACCCCGCCAAGCTCGACCTTGGCGAGATCATGGTAGCGCTCGGTCATCCCGCCATTGATGGGGTAGTGGTGCGCGCCCGCGGTTTCGATCACCTGCCCGAAGGGGGCGTAGGCCTCGCGCGTCAGCGGCTCGATCTGGATGGTTCGGCTGGCTGTCATTTCGACTCCCGTTCACTGCCCGGAATTTAGCCGATGTGACACGCCGGGGAAGCCTCGCAGTGGCTGGCGTTTCGCAAATGAGTGCGCCATGTTGCCGTTCGAGAAATACTGAAAGAGATAATGGCAGAGTATCAGTTTAACAGTTTCGTCTTCCACGAGGACTTGCTTTCGGCCCGAGACCTGGGGGGCAGGGAAATCACCTTCACCCGCGCGGAACGAACGGTGCTATCGACGTTCATGGCGCACCCGCAGCGGCTGCTGACGCGGAATGCGCTGCTCGATGCGATCTCAGGTGTCGGCTCGGACGCGTCCGACCGGAACGTCGATTTCCTGATCAACCGGCTGCGCGCCAAGCTGGGTGACCCAGCCCGTTCGCCGCGCTTCATCGCCACGCGGTATGGCGAAGGCTATGTCTGGGTCGCAGAGCCCGCTGCGCCGGCCGATGCCCTGGTGGTGGTCGGGCCGGTGCATGGCATGGGGCGCGCCGGAGCATTCGCCCCGGTGGCCGCGAGGATGCTGGGCGAGCTGGTGCAGCTGCTCGATGCCGCGACATCGCCGGACGAGGCAGTGCGCCTCGATGAACAGTTTTCTCCGAAAAGCCCGACCCGGACGCGCTTCAGCCTCGAAGTCAGCGTGTTTCCGACGGCCGAGGCGTTGCAGTGCGCCCTGGTGTTGCGGCAGATGCCGGGCGGCGACGTCATCGGCATGTCGCGGCTGGCCGTTGCAGCGCCCGATGAGGTCACGGCGCTGGTGGCCGGCGTGGTGCAGCAGTTCCGTTCGCTGATCTGGCATCGGCAGGCGCTCGGGATGATGGACGCACCGGCCGCAGCAACGCCGCCGCTTTATGTGGCGATGCACGAAGCCGGGCGGCTGTTGACCGCGGACACGCGCAGTTGGCTCGAGGGCCTCGAGCAGGTGCGGGCGAGCCTCGCCGCCAACCCGAATGATCCGGTGGTGCGGTTGATGTGGGGGCTCAGCCTTTACGTGCAGGCGATCATGGGAACGGACGGCCAGAGTTCGCCGGGCGCCGAGCGGAACGCGATCGAAGACGAGATCGAGGCCGCGGCGTTGAGCGCATTGCCCGCCGTCGCCGATAACCCGATGCTGAAGCTCTCGGTGGCAAAGCTGCTGCTGTTCGTCGCCCGCGGGCATACGGCCATGGCGGAGCGGCTGGCCGAGGAGGCGTTCGAGGCCAGCACAGCGTTCGCCGCTTCGTTCGCCATTCTGGGGCAGGCGCGGCTGATGCGCGGCCGGCTGGCGGAGGGGATCGACCTGATCGAACGTGCCGCCGAAATGGCCGAATATGGCACCGAGTTCTGGATCTATACCCTCGTGGTGCTGTGCGGCGGCAAGCTTGCGGCCGAGGATCGCAAAGGCCTCCGCGCCACGCTGCAGCAGTTGCACGAGGCTTCGCCGCAAACGCTGATCACGGTGGCGCCGTTCTGCGTTCCGGCAGATGAGCCGCTGTCCCCCCCGGGCCAGGCCTTCATCAGCAGCCTCGGGCCGGAGGGGGCGACCCGGACGCTCGAATCTATCTTCATGACCTCGGTCCGGCAGTACGAGGATCTGCGCCATCAGGGCAACGTGTTGCGCGCGTTGGCGCAGCGCCTGCAGCAGATCTACGGGCCGGATGTGGTACCGCCGCGCATCAGGGCGCTGCTGGAGCCTGCAGCAGGGGGCTGACGACCGCCGCCACCGGGGTCGTCAACTGTGCGAGGTCGACCCGTGGACCTGCGCCCTGAGCGCTGCAAGCCGAGAGGGTCACGAGTGCTGCCATTGCGGGGCCAGTGCCGACGCCGGGGCGTCGGGCTGGAGGCACTGGTGGCAACCGGTCGGCCATGGCGATCTCCCTGAGGCGAATTGCTTCGCGAGACCGAAAGCTAGGCGAGGACTGTTGCTGGATTATTTGCTGGCCGAAGCGTCGACCTTGATGGTGTTGGCAGCGGTACCGCCGCCCATATAGACCGCCACCAGCTTCATCGGCACGGTGCCGGTATTGACGCCGTTATGCGGCCAGCCGACCGCCTCGAGCACCGCTTCACCAGTGCGGTAGGTCTTCTTGCCCTTGGTGCCATAGTCGACGGTCAGTTCGCCCTCGAGGATATAGGCAAAGAGCGGCACTTCGTGTTCGTGCCAGCCGGTTTCACCGCCAACCGGCACGGTGACGATCGCCGAGGTGACGTTCGGCGTTCCCGCGGGGTAGGCGAGCGGCGCGCCCAGCACGTCGCTGCCGCCCTGTACCAGCGGGGTGAGGAGGTTCTGATAGCTCTGCGGCGTCAGGTCTTCGGCCAGCGCCGGCGAGGCCAGCACGGCCAGTACGGCCAGCATTCTCAATCGTGTCATCTGAATCGCGTTCTCCCTGTCGCGTGTCGGCGACGATGGCTGCCGCCGTCACCAGCCGCAAGCAATTTTCTGCGTGGCGGGCTGAACCAAGCGGCGAGGAAAACGTTGTGGCGCTCGGCACTTAGATCGTGTCGGCGGTCCGCCGACACGATCACGTAATGATGTTGGTCGCGCTTTCGGACGGAAAAGTCTCACAACTTTTCCTGAAAGCGCTTCGGGTTTGAGAATGCACAATCAGATTCATCTTGTATCCGCCGGCGCGACCGATGCGCTCATCGAAACCGAAGCGGCGAGGCTCATCCAACCATATCGGCGCTATATCGAGGGGTGGCAGTTGCGCGCCACTTACCTGGCCGAACAGCTCGCGCTGCACCCCAGGGGTTCCGACGCATACGAGCTCGCCGAGACGCGCCTCGCCGAGCTGCGGGGTGAGATTGCGGCCAATCGGGACTACCTGGTGGTCGAGGCGCGCCGGCTGCCGCCCGACGACCTGGTCGACGCGACTCTGGATGAACTCGACGAGCTTCTCGCGAGCCTTAGCAAGGCGACGTCAGCGAGCTCATAGTACCAGCTTGGCGTGCCGGTTGACGTCCTTGTAGAGCAGATAGCGGAAGCGGTTCGGGCCGGCGTAGCAGGCTTGCGGGCAGAAAGCGCGCAGCCACATGAAATCGCCGGCTTCGACTTCCACCCAGTCGCGGTTGAGCCTGTACACAGCCTTGCCCTCGAGCACGTAGAGGCCGTGCTCCATGACGTGGGTTTCCTCGAACGGAATGACTGCGCCGGGCTCGAGCGTCACGATGTTGACGTGCATGTCGTGGCGCACATCGGTGGGGTCGACGAAGCGGGTGGTGCCCCAGCGGCTATCGGTGCCGGGCATCCAGATGATCGGCTCGTCCTGCTCGTTGGCAACGAACGCAGCCGGCACGTCGATGCCCTCGACCGCCTCGTAGCGCTTGCGCACCCAGTGAAAGCGCACGGGGGCCGCGGACTTGTTGTTGAGCGCCCAGCGCGTGCCGGGGGGCAGGAAGGCATAGCCGCCGGCCTTCAGCAGATGGGTCTTGCCATCCAGGGTGAGGGTGGCCTGTCCCTCGACGACAAACAGCACACCTTCGGCGCCGGCATCGGGCTCCGGCTTGTCGCTGCCGCCGCCGGGAAACACCTCGACGATGTACTGCGAGAAGGTCTCCGAGAAGCCGGTCATCGGGCGGGCGATGACCCAGGCCCGGGTGTCCTGCCAGTGCGGCAGATAGCTGGTCACGATGTCCCGCATGACGCCGCGCGGAATCACCGCATAGGCCTCGGTGAATACGGCGCGGCCGGTGTGGAGGGTGGTCTGGTCGGGCAGGCCGGCGATCGGGCCGGCATAGGTGGTGGGGGCCATCGGACTTCAACTGGAGGTGAGAGGTCAGTGCTCTTAGCGCGAAAGCCGATGCAGGCACAGTGGGCCTCTGCTCCCCTCCCCCTTGAGGGGAGGGGTGGGGGG
>NZ_LAJE02000323.1 GCF_000970465.2 Devosia insulae DS-56 | reverse complement strand
GGAAACCATTAGGCTCAAATGGCATGGCAGGCTCCAAATCAAGTCTCGCAACTCGATTTTATGCCAGATCACCTGGCGGTGCCTGCCTTGCACCACCCCAAACAAACAAGAATCCCGGACACTAGTGCGCGAAGGCGGGGACCCAGTGGGATTTTTCAGCCGCAGCGGGCGCTGCGGCATCCCACTAGGTTCCCGCCTGCGCGGGAATGACGCCGGTGGTGACGTCTTGCGGTGGTGTGTGCGCTGCACACTACTCTCTCAATAACTCTGCCAGTCGCCCGGCGTCGCGCCACCACTCTGCGCCCGGTACCCAGTGCGCGCCTTCCCCGGCTCAGCCGCCGGCTTCGCCCGCACCCAGGGGCGCGACATCGCGGCATAGCGCCAGTCATCGGCGGCATGGTCTTCGGTGTCGGTGTCGAGATCTTCGGGGCGCGCCTGGTCGTGCTGCAGCATCGGGATGGTGCGGATCGAGTCGCGGCAGGTCGAAAAGCAATAGATCATCGGCCGGCCCGCGGGGTCGGGCTTGCCGTCCTCGTCGAGTGTCGTGCCGACGAAGCGCTGGCGCAGCATGTCCCAGCCGCCCATGGCGCCGCGCTGCGACACCCGCTTATTGTCGGCGCCGCGAAAGAAGATCCGCTTGTCGCCGGAGCCGAGCGTAATGCGGCTCGCAATCGAGGGCCCGCCATCCTCGGCAAAGGCCGCCGGGTCGAGCACGCCGAGCCCCACGGTTTCGGTCTCGCGCTGCGCGAGGCCCTTCCCCACCTGTTCGGCGGTGAGCTTCAGCCCCTTGTTGGGTTTGCCCGGCTCGCACCCATACCATTCGCGGTAGCGGATCAGCGCGCCGCGCGGCAGCAGTACGCCCGACACCGGGTGCCGGGTGTCGTCGCCGACAATCGCCCACCAGCCGAACGAAAACGGCCGGGCGCTGCCCCAGTCGCCGGAGCGGAATTTCGCCCAGTCCTCGGGGATGGCGAAGGGCTCGATGACATGCAGCCGCGCCTGCCAGCAATCGAAGAAGGCGCCATCGACAATGTCCCAGTCGCCATGCCGCATGGCGCGGATCAAGGCGGCGCTGCCCAGCCCCTCGAGCCGCGCCTCATAGGCCGGGTCCTCGGTGGTGAGCGTCGGATTGTCCTCGAGCCGCGCCGGAATGAACTGGCGCAGCATGCCGCCTTCCGCTGCCGCGGTGCGGTGGATTTCGAGCGGCGCGGCGGCGTCGATGAAGGTCACTTTGACGAACTGGTGCCCGACCCCACCGGGGTTGGCGCCGCAAAGGATGCGCGGGAACCGGCCGCGGTATTTTTCCGGCACCGCAATGCCGGTCATCCGCACGCGGTTGCGCAGGAAGCGGTAGATCACCTCGGTAAAATGGGTCAGCTCGTCGATCAACAGCACGTGGATCTCGGCGCCCTGGTACTTGAAGCGGTCCTTCTCGTCCTTGCAGTGGCAGAGATAGATTTTGCTGCCGTTCCAGAAGCGGATCTCGTCCTCGACAATGGTGACGAACCCGCATTCCACCCAGCCGGCGAGCAGCGCCCGAAAGCCCGACGGGCCTTCCATATGGTTCTTGCTCAAATCCTCGCGGATACGGCGAAACAGATAGACCTGGAGGCCCGCAATCTCGGCGCACCAGCTGATCGCCGCCTGCCGCATCAGATGCGATTTGCCACCCCCCGCCGCCCCGCCATAAAGCACCTCGGTCGCCGCCGACCCGAACGCCACCCACTGCTTGGGGTGCAGCGCAATGCGCAACGCCTCGGGGCGTTTCTGGCTAGTCGCTGCTCCCTTCGTCGCGCTGTTCGCTGCGGGCATTCTTGGGCATCCCCTCGAAGATAATGGTCGGCCGCATGCTGCCATCGGATGAACGATGGTCGACGGTGGCGTGCTTCGAATGCAGATACGGCGCCGCCTTATTGGCCGCATCCACCCGCTCGCTGCGCGTCGCGCTCTCGTCGCGCATGATCGAGAGGAGGAATTCGAGCGGAGTTTGAACGGGATCTGCGGGGGCGTTGCTCGGCCAGGTTGCATCCGTTCCGGGAGGCAGAACGGTGCTGGATTTGCTGTCGGCACGAGGCATAGGAGTTCCCTGACTACGAGCGCCCGACTGAGAGAGACGGCCCCCTCCCGGCCTCCCCCATGAAGGGGGAGGTGAAGAGTCGAGGCTCTGTCTTCGATCGTGCCCAGTGAACCAGCGGGGCACCTCCCCCTTTCATGGGGGAGGATGGGAGGGGGCCGTCTGCTTCAGTCATCGGGCGCGTCGAGCCGCCCCACCCAACATCGAGTGTGGGGCGCAAATGGCGGAAAGCCAACCAACCGGCGGGGCTCCAACCAACCCCAGCAATGTCCAGACGAGCAAACCACAAGCGGTGAGCGGGTCACGCCGATCGGCTCCCCGTCACCGTGGGCCCGGAGGCAACCCGCCGAAGCGTCCCCTCGCAGTCAGCCCACATAGAGGCGGCGAAAGCTCGCTGCCTGATGCTGAAGCTAGGGTGATTGCGGTGAGGGTGCAAGCGGTGCGATTGGCACTCACCACAGGGCTGTGGTGGCTGTGGCGAACGTCTGCCCGCTACCTCGCCCGCCCCGCATGCCACGCCTCAAACCCCGCCAGATCCAGCACGCCGTGGTCCATCACCGCCTCGTACACCAACGCGCTGGGGAGGCGCGGTTCGGTGCCGTCGCCCTTGGCGAGTTCGTGCTTGATGCCGAGGATGGTGCGCCGGTCCGCATCCGTCAGCCGCGGCAGCAGGGTGCGGAGGTGCGCCAGGTCGGGTTGGCGTTCGGGCTGGTCGACCAGCCAGATGTCAAAGGTCCAGTTGGCGCCCTCGGCGGTGCGGACAGCTAGCCCCAGGTAGAGCCCATCGGGGTAGTTCTGCGGCTCGGCGTTCCAGCTTCCGGCATCGTTGCGGAAGCGCACCCCGACCACGAGGTCAGTGCGCTGCATCAGCCGCGCCCCCAACTGCGCGAAGGCGGCGAGGGTGGCATCATCGAGCTTGCGGCAGCTCACCGTGATGTCGATGTCGCGGCGGACCATCAGGCCCAGCGCCGAACTGCCGACCCGGGTGGGCTGGCCGATCTCGCTGAGCGGCTCGACGAGACCGAGGGCCGCGACCACCGCATCGGCCTCCGCCTGCAACTGCTTCTGGGCAACCAGCAGATCATCCATCGCAATGTCCCTCGAGGCTCTCGAAACCGCTGCTGCTACAGCAACTCGGGCGCAAAGCCCAGCGCTCTACCGTTGGATCTCGCGGCCGACGACCTGCGTCCAAAGTATTAGCGAAAGACCGTGCCGTTATGCTTCACGCCCTGACTATTGCATTCGGCTATATGCTGATTGTCAGCAGTTATTCGGGCCGTCCAGTGATATTGCATCGCTTTGCCTGGTGAAATGGGGTGCTCAACTCTCGTCGCTGGTGGCCAGAATGCGGTTATGCTGCGCCAGCAACGCTGTTCTCAGAACGTTCCTGCCCTGAAAATCGTAATACGTCAGGCCATTCCCGGTATGTTCCCGGTACCAATTGCGCGCAGCGCGGCGTTTCACTTTCGCCTGCCATCAGCAGCCGCCGGGATCTCGAGGCCGCGGCCTTCGACTACCAGGCGATCGACACGCTGTTCCCGCACCCGGTCTATGGCCGGATGCGCTGGGTCAGCGTGATCACCCCCGAATCCACCTGGGCGCAATGCCGAGGCCTGCTTGAGGCGGCGCGCCAGCTGCGCGAGCGGCGGCCCGACAGCTGGTAGGTCCTCAGGCCTGGACGTCGTCTTGACATGAACAGACAGGTCTGTCTATCTACTGGCGATAGTAGCCGGCCCCGTGAGGCAACAGATGGCATCCCGCAAAACCACCCGCTCCGAGCCCACCGGCCTGCGCCAGTTCCTCAGCCTCGAGCGGCAGGCCGCCTGGCTCGAGGGCGAGCTGCTCGATGACGCCGATGAGCGCCAGGAATCGGTGGAGCTGCGCTTCAAGTATCTGCCGCGCTACCAGAAACTCCTCGGCCGGCCACAGGCGGCGGAGGTGCTGAAGCTCCTCAGCGTCTATGGCCGGGATTGCCTGCCGATGCCGCGCCGCACCGAGCGGTTCTGGTGGTCGGTGTCCTGCCTGCCGTCCACCTCCGACAAGCCGCTGGTGCGGGTCAATGCCAGCTGGATGGAGTTCTTCACCCTCTATGCCGATGAGGCCGGCGTACGCGGCCGGTTCATTCTCCACCTCTCAGATTTCACCAGCGACGGCTCGGTGACGCCGGAGCAGCTCGACGAGAGCCTGGTGGAGCAGGGCGCCCTCGCGCCGGAAGATGTCGGCTGGTTCTTCCCCAATGGAGCCGACATGTTCGGCATCAAGGTGCGCGGCGCCGCCTCGCTGCACAAGATGCTCGCCAGCCCACACCTGCTGCGCGCCATCCGCCGCTTCAACCTCACCCACATGAACCGCGGCCGCAACGCCTATCAGGCAAGCCACAGCTACAGCGTCGCCGATCATATGATCGGTGGGTGAGCGGGCTGGCCTTTCCGGTCACCGCTCCCAGCCATCAGGTCGCCGCTTCGCCGCCTTCAGCTTCCCGCTGCCGAGCGACGATGCGCTCAAAGCGGGGGTCATGGCGGAGCGACGCCAGGGCCCAGCTCTGCTCGAGCCAGCCGGCCTTGCCGTTCCAGTTGGTTTTGACCAGCCGCTCGAGTGCGGCGAGCGCATCATCCGGCCGGCCGGCGCAGCTGAAGGCTTGCGCCGCGCAGATCCCGAGGGTCGGCAGTTCGGCCGCGGCGGCTTCGAAATGCCTGGCGAGATCGAGCCACTGGCTTGTCTCGAGATCATCGAGGTTCTCGGCATCGAGATACGCGCCGAAGGCCTCATATTCGGCGACGATGGCAAAGCCGCTTCTCAGCGCCACGTGCAGCGATCCGGCATTCGATGCGAGGCAGTGCCAGCCCATCCGCGTGAGCCCGCGCCGCTGCGCCTCGGTGATGGCGCCGGCCACCGCCAGCCGGGCCAGGCCCTGTCGTCGGAAGCGTGGGTCGGTCCAGATCCCGACCTCGACCCGGTCGCCGACCACCATGTCCTCGTGGCAATGGGCAACCACGAGGTCGCCATCGACCACCTCCGCGCCAACCCCGTCGGCCATCGGCCGCACGGCGAAACGATCGGCAGAGGGCGTTGGGTGGTTAGCGACCGTGCCGAGATCGAGCGACAGCGTGACCCGTTGGTGGCGCCGCATGAAGCGGTGCGGCAGCACCCTGTCGATCACCGGCAGCCAGGCGTCATCGGGATAGAGGTAGGCGAAGGGATGGATCGCGCCGCGCAGCGCCGCCCAATCGAGCTCGGCAAACGGGGCGCCACCGAGATAGAGCCCCTCCGGCCCATCGAGCAGCACCGCGCGAGGCGAGGCGATGTCGTCGACGCGAACCCGCCCAGTTGCCGTGCCGGCCAGCACCGCCGGGACGCTGCCATGGCGTTCGGCGAGCCCCTCCAGCAGCGTCGCGACGCGCGGGTAGTCGGCGGGATCCAGCTCGGTGAACTCGTTCACCCGGTCACTCCTCTGCGGGAAGGTTGGCGATTAGCCCCCATGACAGGGCCAGTCGGCAAGGCAAAAAGCGAAGGCCCGCATCTGCCGCTCGCAGATCGTGACCGGTCAACGCCCGATTGCTGAACCGGGGATGATGTGGCACCGGTCTTCGAGGAGGGGAGTTCGACATGACCTTGGCAGAACCATTTCGGATCATCGCGCATCGTGGGGCGAGCGGCTATGCGCCCGAAAACACCATGGCGGCGTTCGAGCGCGCCGTGGCGATGGGGGCCACCGAAGTGGAGACCGATGTCGCCTTCACCAAAGACGGCCGTTTGCTGCTGTTCCACGACAACACGCTGGAGCGCACCACCGATGGCGCCGGGCTGCCGGAGGATTTCACGCTGGCCGAACTCCTGGAACTCGATGCCGGCTCCTGGCACGATCCGCGGCTCCACTGGGATCGCGATTATGCCGGCGAAAAGCTGATCACGCTCGAGCAGCTGCTCGACCGGTTCGGGACGAGGCTGACCTATCATATCGAGCTCAAAAAGCCGATGCCGGGGCTGCCCGAGGCGGTGGTCGCGGCGCTCGAGGCGCGTGGGTTGGTCGAGCACGCCTTCATCTTCTCGATCGTCGACGAGGCGGGGTTGCAGCGGGCCAAGGCGTTGGCGCCGCGCGTACGTATCGCCTGGGCGCCGGAGGAGCTGCTCGCTGCCGACCCGCGGGGCGCGGTGGAGCGCTGCGCCGCCAACGGCTTTTCGATGATCACCCTCAACGCCAGCAACCAGACGCGCGAGCTGGTGGAACTGGCGCACCGGCTCGGCATCGAAGCGCGGAGCTCGGGGATCTCGAGCCGCGAAAAGATGATCGCGGCCGCGGAACTGGGCTGCAACGGCATGACCATCAACTGGCCCGACTGGCTGCAGGACTATGTGCGGGAACAGCAGGCGGCGAGTGCGCAAGAATCGCAGTCGTGACCCTCTCCGCTTGCGGGGGAGGGGGTCCCATGCTCGGACGGTGCCACAGCGCCCCCTCGCCCCTTTGGGGAGAGGGCTGGGGTGAGGGGCGCCAAGCGCGCCGCACTAGGAACGCCAGCTATTGTCCGTTCGATCAGTGTGCTTGGCTACCCCTCACCCTAACCCTCTCCCCCCGGGGGCGCTATCGCGCCCCCTAGGAGGGGCGAGGGGACGTGCGCGGCGCCAGCAAAGGCCCCCGTCAAAAACTCCCACCAATCGGCGCACTCGCCTGATGCGACTGTCCATTCTCGGAGATGCGCCCGTCATAGCTCGCCCCAAGCGCCAACCCATCGGTCAGCTCGAACGCCAGCCTAGCGCCAACCCGGGCGCCCTCGCGGGCGGTTGAACGCGGCTTGCTCCGCAGGAGAAGGCAGGTGGCGAGGATCTCAGCCGACGCCAGATCTCCCAAAGTCATCACACAACATCGTTGAGCTTGTATGTTGACATGCTGGTGCCGGCTCCTCTACGACTTTGTGCCGAGGAGATTTCGTACTGCGAAACCGAGGAACGGCTGACAGCTCGTGCTGTCCGGCTGGGGGGGCAGTGCGTCCGGCAGGCCTCGATGAGCCAGGCAGACCTCGAGGTCGAGCGGCGCATCGAGCGACCGACTACAACAGGGAGGAAGACCAAATGTTTCAGATGACCAAACTGGCCGCGACCGCGATGGTCGCTGCCGCCATGATGATCGGTGGGGCCGCTGCCCAGACCGTCCTCGTCGCATCCGATACGCATCCGGATGGCTACCCCACCGTCGAAGCGGTGAAGTATTTTGGCCAGCTGGTCAGCGAGCGCACCGCCGGCCGCTATTCGGTCGATGTGAAGTTCGGCGCCCAGCTCGGGCAGGAGGCCGATACGGTGGAGCAGGTTCGCGCCGGCGCCATCGCCATCAACCGCACGTCGCTGGGGCCGTGGAACGGCCTCGTCAAGCAGACGATCGTGCCGTCGTTGCCCTATATCTTCAAGTCCACCGCCCATGCCCGCAGCGTGATGAGCGGCCCGGTCGGCGATGAGATCCTCGCCGCCTTCGAGCCCTACGGCGTCATCGGGCTCGCCTTCTACGATGGCGGTGCGCGCTCGTTCTACACCAGTGAGAAGCAGATCACCTCGGTAGCCGATCTCAAGGGGATGAAGCTGCGCACGATGCAGTCCGATATCTTCGTGGACATGATGGCGGCCTTCGGCGCCACCGCTACCCCGATGCCCTATGGCGAAGTCTATTCGGCCATCGAAACCGGCGTCGTCGACGGGGCCGAGAACAACTTCCCGAGCTACGACACCGCCAAGCACTCGGAAGTGGCCAAGTTCTACACGCTCGACGAACACCTGATCGTTCCCGAAGTGCTGGTCATCTCCAAGATGGTCTGGGACGGTATCAGCCCGGAAGACCAGGCGGTGATCCGCCAGGCCGCCAAGGACAGCGTCGCCAAGCAATATGAGCTGTGGGACGCCAAGGTCGCCGAGTCGCGCAAGATCGTCGAAGGTTCGGGTTCGACCATCGTCGAAGTCGCCGACAAGCAGGCCTTCGTCGACGCGGTGAAGCCGGTCTACGACAAGTATGCCGCCGATCCCGAGCTCAAGGCCCTGATCGAGAAGATCCAGGCCGCTGAGTAAGTATTGATCGGCGCCGGGGCGGCACGCGCCGCTCCGGCTGCCGTATTTCGCCGGGCCGCTTCGGCACGCGGCTGGGCCGGGGGAGGACGACTTGGCAGGTATCGACGATCTGACGGCGGCGCGGCCACGGCTGCGCAAACTGGGCAGGGCCCTGAGTGCGCTGAGCACGGCCGCTCTCTATCTGGCGGGGTTCTTTCTGGTGCTGATGACACTGTTCGTCGGCTGGCAGGTGTTCACCCGCTACGTGCTCAACTGGTCCAACGCCTGGACCGAGCCGGCCGCGGTGTTCCTGATGAGCTGGTTCATCTTTCTGGGCTCGGCCGTCGGCATCCGCGAGAACTACCATCTGGGCTTCGACGTGCTGCTCTATGTGCTGCCCAGGAGCGGCAAGAAGTACCTGCGCACCATTTCCGATCTCGTGGTGCTCGCCTTCGCCCTGGGCATGGTGGTCTACGGCATGCAGCTGGTGCTGCTGTCCTGGGCGGCGCGGATGCCGACGCTCGGCATCCCGGAAGGCGCCAAATACATCTCGGTGGTGGCGGGCGGGGCGCTGATCGTCATCTTCGCGCTGGAGCGCCTGGTGCTGCGCTGGTCGGGCGTCGATATCGATGCCGACGTCAATCTCGATCTCGATGCGGTGCCCGACGCCGGCACGGTCAAGGAGGTCTGAGATGGAACTCTGGGTGCTGTTCGGCACGTTCGTGCTGCTCATGCTGATCGGCACGCCGATCGCCTTCTGCCTCGGTGTGGCGGCCTTTGCCACGGCGCTCTACATGAAGCTGCCGCCGCTGGTGATCTTCCAGCAGCTCAACTCGGGCATGAACATCTTCACGCTGCTCGCCGTGCCGTTCTTCATCTATGCGGGCGACCTGATGGTCCGCGGCGGCATCGCGCAGCGCATCATCGATTTCGCCAGTTCGCTGATCGGCCATGTCCGCGGCGGCATGGGGCAGGTCAACATCGCCACGGCGACGCTGTTCGGCGGCATCTCCGGCTCGGCCGTGGCGGAAGCCGCGGCGGTCGGCGGGCTGATGATCCCGCAGATGAAGGCGCGCGGCTACGGTGCCGATTACGCCGTCAACGTCACCTCGATGGCGGCGCTGATCGCGCTGCTGATCCCGCCCAGCCACAACATGATCATCTATTCGATCTCGGCCGGCGGCAAGATCTCCATCGCCGACCTGTTCACCGCCGGCATCATCCCGGGGTTGCTGTTCGCCCTGGTGCTGATGCTCACCGCCTATGTCGTCGCCCGCAGGCGCGGCTATCCGACCGAGCCGTTTCCCGGTTTCCGCCGGGTGGGGTATCTGTTCCTCGTCTCGCTGCCCGGCCTGCTGCTGATCGCCATCATCTTCGGCGGCGTGCGCTCCGGCGTCTTCACCGCCTCCGAAAGTTCGTGCATCGCGGTGTTCTATGCGCTGCTGGTCACCGTGCTCGTCTACCGCCGCATGGGCTGGCGGGATTTCGTCCACGCCACCATGGGGGCCGTCCGCACCACCTCGATGGTGCTGCTGATCATCGGCACGGCCGCGGCATTCTCCTATCTCATGGCCCGGCTCAGCGTGCCGGCGTTGATGATCGACTTCCTCAACGATATCTCCAGCGATCCGCTGATGATCCTGCTGCTGCTCAATGTGCTGATGCTGCTGCTCGGCACCTTCATGGACATGGGGCCGATGATCATCATCACCACGCCGATCTTCCTGCCGGTGGTGCAGGCGTACGGCATCGACCCGGTGCATTTCGGCGTCATCATGATCCTGAACCTCGGGATCGGGCTCAATACGCCGCCGGTGGGGGCGGTGCAGTTCGTCGCCTGCGCGGTCGGCAAGATCACCGTCTGGCAGGCCATGCGCTCGATCTGGCCGTTCTACGGCGCGAGCCTCGTGGTCCTCGGCCTCGTGACCTACATCCCGGAGATCTCGCTCTGGCTGCCGCGTCTGTTCAGGGGCACATGAAGCATGGCATCCGACCTCCGCGCCCAGCCGCGCCAGAAACTCTCGATCCGCGTGGTGTCGACACTCAGGGCGCAACTGCTCGCAGGTGAAATTCCGCCGGGCCGGAAGCTGCCCACCGAGAACCAGCTCAGCGAACAGTTCGGCGTAAGCCGCACCGTGGTGCGCGAGGCCATCGCGACGCTGGCGGCCGATGGGCTGGTGCAGTCGCGGCAGGGGGCGGGGGTGTTCGTCGTCAACCACCCGACGGCCGGGCTCGGCATGCTGGCGGCCGAAATGGGCAGCCGGGTCTCCACCGCGCTCAACGTGCTCGAAGTGCGGCTCGGCATCGAGGTCGAATGCGCGGCGCTGGCGGCGCTGCGCCGCAACCCATCGCAGGAGGCGGTGATCCAGGAGGCGTTCTTCGAGTTCGAGCGGCTGCTGCGGCTCGACCAGCCGACCGGCCCGGCGGATTTTGCCTTCCATCGCGCCATCGCCGAAGCCACCAACAACCCGTTCTATGTCGAAATGCTCGACGCTCTGGGCAAGCGCACCATCCCCTGCGACGTCACTTCGCCCTGGACCACCGAGCTGGTGCAGAGCCTCGAGTACCAGCGTAGCCTGCAGCTCGAACACCACGCCATCCTGAGCGCCATTTCGGCCGGCGACACCGATGCCGCCCGCGCGGCGATGCGCGCTCACCTGTCGCGCAGTCAGGCTCGCTATCGCACGCGGTTGCATGAACGCACGGCGCATTACGCCATGACCACCAGGGATGACCAATGAACGACAGCCCAACCACCAGCCACCAGTCGCGCTGGGCCATCGACCCCGTTGCCGCGGCCCGCATGGGTACCGACGAACTCAGGCAGAACTTCCTGATCGAGAAGCTGTTCGTCCTCGGCGAGGCGAGGTTCACCTATTCTCACTACGACCGGATGATCGTCGGCGGGCTGGTGCCGGGCAGCGAGAAACTGCAGCTCGAGCCGATCCGGCCCACTGGCACCGGGAGCTTCCTCGAGCGGCGTGAACTGATCGCTGTCAACATCGGCGGCGCCGGCAGTATTGTCGCCGATGGCGAGCGTTTCGAGGTCGGCACGCGCGACATGGTTTACCTCGGGAGGGGGCTCAACGATGTCAGCTTCGCCTCGGACGACGGTTCGGCTCCGGCCAAGTTCTACATCCTCTCGGCGCCGGCGCATGCGAGCTACCCGGCGATGCTGCTGAAGATCGACCAGGCGAAACGGCTCGACCTCGGCACGCCCGAGACCTGCAACAAGCGCTCGATCTTCCAGTTCATCCACCCTGAGGCCAAGGTGCGCACCTGCCAGCTGGTGGTCGGGCTCACCACCTTCGCCCCCGGCTCGGTGTGGAACACCATGCCTTGCCACATCCACGACCGGCGCATGGAGGCCTACCTCTATTTCGACCTGCCGGAGACGGCGCGGGTCTTTCACATGATGGGAGAGCCGAGCGAGACCCGGCATCTGGTGGTCGCCAACGAGCAGGCCATCCTGTCGCCGGGCTGGTCGATCCATTCGGGCGTCGGCACGGCGAGCTACGCCTTCATCTGGGCCATGGCCGGCGACAATGTCGACTACACCGACATCGATGCGGTAGCGCTCGCGGATCTCCGATAATGGATCTCAGCGCCTTCTCGCTCAGTGGCCGCACGGTGCTGGTCACCGGCGCCAATACCGGCATCGGGCAGGGTATTGCGCTCGCCGCAGCCAAGGCGGGAGCCCGCGTCGTCGGCGTCGGCCGCTCCTCGCTCGATGAAACCGCGGCGCAGATCGCCGCCGTCGGCGGCACATTTGTGCCGGTGAGCTGCGATCTGAGTGACCTCGATGCGGCGCGGCAGATGCTGCGTGAGAGCTGGGCCACAACCCCCATCGATGCCCTGGTCAACAACGCCGGCATCATCCGCCGTGCCGATGCGGTGGACTATTCCGAGGCGGATTGGGACGACGTGCTGTCGCTCAACCTCAAGACGCTGTTCTTTCTGAGCCAGGAGTTCGCGCGGCTGGTGCTGGCTGCCGGCCGGCGCGGCAAGATCGTCAATGTCGCCTCGCTGCTGAGCTTTCAGGGCGGCATCCGCGTGCCGGCCTATACCGCCAGCAAGCACGGCGTCGCCGGGCTCACCCAGGCGCTCAGCAACGAGTGGGCCGGGCAGGGGATCAACGTCAACGCCATTGCGCCTGGCTATGTCGAGAGCAACAACACCACAGCGCTCCGCGCCGACCCCGACCGCTCGGCGTCGATCCTCAGCCGCATCCCCGCCGGCCGCTGGGGCCAGCCCGCCGATATCGGCGACGCCGCGGTATTCCTGCTGGCGCCGGCGTCCGTGCTGGCGCTTTGACACAGCTGCCGC
>NZ_LAJE02000322.1 GCF_000970465.2 Devosia insulae DS-56 | reverse complement strand
ACTGAGCCCTTCTGCTCCCCTCCCCCCTAGGGGGAGGGGAGCAGAAGGGCTCAGTTGCCGCCGAAGATGTCACCCAACAGGTCGACCAGGGTCCGGCGCGGGCGTTCGGCCTGTGGCTGCTCCATTGGTTGCAGCGGCTGCTGCTCGAAGCCCGGCTGGGTCATGGCGCCCGGCAGTTCGGCGACCGGGATGCCCTCATGGGCCTTGGTCATGAACTGGCTCCAGATCTCGACCGGCACGTTGCCGCCCGACAGCTTGGTGCCGACATCGTCGTCGTTGCCGAGCCAGACGCCCGCCACCATGCGCGAGGTATAGCCGACGAACAGCGCGTCGCGGGCCTTCTGCGAGGTCCCGGTCTTGCCGGCCATTGGCCAGCCATTGAGCTGGGCCCGCTTGCCGGTGCCGATCTCGACGGCGGCATGCAGCATGTCGTTCATCTCGGCGACGATATTGGGTTCGATCACCCGGCCCGGACCGGCCGCCACCGCGTCGTAGAGCACCTTGCCATCGGCGGTTTCGATGCGGGTGATGACATTGGCGATGACGCCGATGCCGCCATTGGCGAACGGCGCATAGGCCGCGGTCAGCTCGAGCAGCGAGACTTCCTGGGTGCCGAGCGCGATCGAGGGCACTGCCTGCAGCGGCGAGGAAATACCCATGCGCATCGCCGCTTCCACCACCTTGTCAGGGCCGACATCGTTGGCGAGCAGCGCCGAGATGGTGTTGCGCGACAGCGCCAGCGCCTGGCGCAGCGTCATGTCGCCACCAAACTTGCCGTCGGCGTTGGAGGGCTGCCAGCCATTGATATCGATCGGGCCGTCGGTAGCGATGGTGTCGGGGGTGTAGCCCTTCTCCATGCCGGCGAGATAGACGAACGGCTTGAAGGCCGAGCCGGGCTGGCGGCGCGCCGTGACGGCGCGGTTGTACTGGCTCGCCTGGTAGTCGACACCGCCGACCAGCGCCCGCACCGAGCCGTCGACATCCATCGCCACCATGGCGCCCTGGCTGAACCCCTTGTCGGTGCCGTACTTGGCCACGGCTTCCTTGACCACGAACTCGGCCTCTTTCTGGAGGTCCCAGTTGATGGTGGTGTGGACGATCACGTCCTGCTTCACCTCGCCCAGATAGGCGGTCATCAGGCTTTCGACCCAGTCGGCGACATAGGATTCGCCGCCCACCACCTTGGTGCGCACCGTCTGGTTGGGGTCGATCGCGGCGGCCTTGGACTCAGCCGGGGTGATGTAGCCTTCTTTGGCCATGGCCGCGAGCACCAGGCCCTGGCGGGTCTTCACCGCCTCGGTATTGCCCTTGGGGTTGAGTCGCGACGGGGCCTGCAGCGAGCCGGCGAGGATCGCCGCTTCGCCCAGCGACAGGTTGCGCGCCGATTTGCCGAAATAGCGCTGCGACGCCGCCTCGATGCCATAGGACTCGTGGCCGAAGAACATGCGGTTGAGGTAGAGGTCGAGAATATCGTCCTTGGAATAGTTCTGCTCCAGCCAGACGGCGAGCAGTGCTTCCTGCACCTTGCGGCCGAGCGTCTGGTCGGGGGTGAGGAAGAGGTTCTTGGCCACCTGCTGGGTGATGGTCGACGCGCCGCGGGTAACTTCGCCGGCCTGCAGGCTTTCCAGCGCCACCGAGACGAGGCCAACCACGTCGATGCCGAAATGGTCGTAGAAGCGCCGGTCTTCGATGGCGACGAAGGCGGCCGGCACATAATAGGGCAGCTCGCGCAGCGACACCGCCTCGCCGCCGGTCTTGCCGCGGTTCGAAATCAGCTGCCCGTTGGCGGCGACAATGCGAATATTGGCGGCCCGGTCGGGCACCTTCCAGGTGTCGGCCGAAGGCAGCTGCACGGCGTAATAGACCACCACCGCACCGGCAGCCAAGGCGCCCCAGATACCAATGATGAACAGCCACGAGATCATCTTCCAGATGATCCCGAACAGGGTCACCGGACGACGTTCGCGCCGGCCGCGGGTCTTCTTCTGCTTGGGGGCACGACCGCGCGGGGTTTTGCCGCGGGGGGCGCGCTCCTGACGTTCATCGTCGACATGGATGTCGCCGTCGGAAAAACCCGGCTCGATACGGGCGCCGCGCGCCACCTTCTTCGCCGGCGCGGATCGCTCGGAACGCGTGCCCTTTTTGGGCGTGGCGCCGACACGATCATCAGGCGAGACGTGAAAATCCATAAACAGGGCCCCGGCATTCTTCTTGCGCATGGCGTATGTCCGGCAGCCGGTTCCCTAACGAGGGGCGGTATGCAGACGCCATCGGGCATCCGACCGTCTCGCCAAGCCCAAGCCAACCCGAAAACCCGGGCCTTCGACCAGCGCGGTCCCCATCGCTATCCAAGTTAAATGTGGCCGGTTTATGTGGGCTTAAGCGGGCTGACGAAGTGGTGTTGCCGCGTAGTTACAGCGTCCGGCTCAGCCGGCCGACAGCAGGTCGCCGGCTTTCAACCGAGCCACATCCCGCAACGGCGGGGCGCCGAAGGTGCGGGCGTATTCGCGACTGAACTGGCTGGGGCTGTCATAGCCGACGCGGTGTCCGGCGGTCGCGGCGTCAAGCGCCTCGGACAGCATCAGCCGGCGGGCTTCCTGCAGGCGCAGCTGTTTTTGGTACTGCAGCGGGCTCATCGCTGTAACCGCCTTGAAGTGGAGGTGCAGCGCCGAGGCGCTCATCCGCGCTTCGGCCGCCACCGTCTCGATGGCGAAGGCGTCGCGATAGTTCAGCTTGATCCAGCCGATGGCGCGGTTGACCTGCTGCAGCCGGCTCTCGGCCAGCGCAATCTGCTGGAGCTTGGTCGCCTGGTCGGAACGGAGCAGCCGGTAGAGAATTTCGCGCTTCACCATCGGGCCGAGCACAGCGAGATCCTCGGGCCGCTCCAGGAGCTTCACCAGCCGGATCGCCGCGTCGAGCAGATCGGACATGATCGGGCTCACCGTGACGCTCGGCTCGGCTTCGGCGGCCGCCGCCGCGGTGACGCCGCCGACCTCGATCAGCAATGCGCCGATCTCGGCGGCATCGAGTTCGAGCTTCATGCAGAGATAGGGCGCCTCCGGCGTCGCCTCGACCACCTGGCCGATGACCGGCGTATCGACCGAGACAACGAGGAAGTTCGCCGCGTCATAGTTGAGCACGCGGTCGCCGGCGATCACCCGCTTTCTGCCCTGCGCCACGATGCAGAGCGCCGGGTGGTGCACGGCATGCATCGGCTCGGACGGATGCGAAATCCGGACCAGCGACATGCCCTCGATCGGCGTTGCCTGAATACCATCAGCGGTTGTGAACTGTGCAATCAGGCTCTTGAGCTCATCCATGCGATCCATGGCGAATTCCTTCGTTCTCTTGTGCTGCCTACATAGCAGCTCTCGCGAGTGAGTCATCATCAATCACGGAGTTTTGGAGAATCGTGCAATCACTGTGGAGGATCGGTCTACCGCTCCAGAGGTCCCGTGCGCGATATAGCTGTCACCGCTGATGAGGAAATCGGCGGCAGAAAGCGAGGACCCAAATGAACATCGATCTCTCCAGCATTGCCCGGACCCTGCAGCCCGCGGCGCTCCTCGCCATCACCAGCAAGCTCTTGAAGCAGGTGAACGCTCAGCCGCGGCGGCCACGCCGCGAGCGGCGGAGCATGAATGGCTAGGCGCCGTGTCGCCGCGACACTCGCCGGCGTGGCGTTGATCGCCGCGCTCGCGCTGGTCGCAGGCACCACGCTCGGCCTGCCTTAGAGCATCCCTCCTCCAGCATGGAGATTCAGCAATGGGTACCAGACACGATTACACTGGCCTGTGGGTCACCGAAGACGGCGAGATCCGTCAGGCGCTTCTGCCCAACGGCCGCTATGTCGAAGCACGTGGCCACCTCGACGTGGCCTATCAGGGCGACTACCAGATCGTCGGCAACCACATCGCGTACCAGGACGATACCGGCTTTACCGCCGAAGGCGAGTTCATCGCCGGCGTTCTGCACCACGCCGGCATGGTGATGTACGCCCGGGATTGAGCCGCGAGCCTGGCGCGAGGCACGACTTGTCAAAGTCGAGCCCCGCGCCTATTTTGACGCAGATCGCGTCAAGGAGGCCGCCATGTCAGTCGCCATGCGACTCACGCAGTCCGATCCAATTTCAGCAGAAGCGGTGGCCCACAGGTTTGGGATGACCGGCGCAGCGCTGGCGCTGAGCCTTGGCCTGGGGCGCGACGCCCTGACGCGACGAGACCGAGCCGATAGCCGCAAGAGCCAGCAGCGCCTGCGGGAGATGCTGGAGATTATCGGGTTGGTGCGCGACTGGGCCGGAAGCGATCTCGCGGCGATGAGCTGGTACCGCGCGACACCAATACCCGCTTTTGGTGGCCGAACCGCCGAGGCCATCGTGAGGGACGGAAACGCGCATCTGGTGCGTGAGTACGCCGATCATCTTGCGCTCGGCGGTTACGCTTGAGGTTCGCTGGCCGGGCCTACCGTGCCATCGATCCACGCTGGTCGTTCGGACCGCTATCCGGTGATGGCGCGGCGCTGCGGGGTGCCCGCTTCAATGCCCAGGGCGTGCCGGCCCTGTACCTCAGTCTCGATGCGGTAGGGGCGGTGAACGAGATCGCACAAGGATTCGCCGGCCGCATACCGCCAACCGTGCTCTGCGAGTACGACATCGATTGTGAGGATATCGTCGATCTGCGCGACGCATTATCCCAGGAGGTGGCGGGGACCAGCGCGGATGTCCTCAACTGTGCCTGGAAACTCGTCAGCCCGGCGCCATCGCAGCAGTTGGCCGCCCGACTGATCGACGAAGGTGCGGCAGGAATCCTGGTCCCGTCCTTCGCCATCGGCGCCCAGCCGCAGCACGCAAACCTGGTGTTATGGAAGTGGGGCGCCGCCCTTCCGTGGCGTGTCGAGGTCTTCGATCCATCGGGACGACTGCCGAAGAACCAGCTCAGTTGGGCTTAGATTGCCGCGCTTGCGAACCAGAAAGTCTGCAGCTTTCCTGAAGCGCTCTGGCCTATTTCTGGTCCCAGCCGACGATGACGCCGTCTTCCAGCGTGACCTTATCGCGGTAGCGATTGGCGGCGACGGGGCGGTATTTGAAGACCTGCTTGATCTTGGTCTTCATTACCTTTTCCTCGATCGAGGCCGGCTCGCCCCAGCTGTCGCGCAGCTGCTCGGCGGTCATGCCCTGCCAGATGGTCCTGGTGATCAGCGCATCGACCAGCTTTTCGTCGCCGCCGTATTTCTGCAGCAGCCGGCTGTAGCGGCTGCGCTTGGCCAGCGCGAACGCGGCGAAGCAGAGCACCGCAACGGCGACGACGATCAGGATGCCCGCGACGACCCATTCCATCGCGACTTCCCTTACACGTCGAGGTTGGCGACGCTCAGCGCGTTGTCCTGGATAAAGTCGCGGCGCGGTTCGACCAGGTCGCCCATCAGGTTGGAGAACAGCCGGTCGTGGTCGTCGCTTTCCTTGATCTGCACCTGCAGCAGGGTGCGGACGTTCGGATCGAGCGTCGTCTCCCACAGCTGGCCGGGGTTCATTTCGCCCAAGCCCTTATAGCGCTGCAGCGAGATGCCCTTGCGGCCGACGGTGTTGATGGCGCCGAACAGCGATGACGGGCCATAGATGTCAAAGCTCTGGTCCTTGCGGGTGAGCTTGGCGACGCCGCCATAAAGGTCGGACAGCTTATCCACCGTGGCGCGGACCTTGCGGGCATCGGCGCTGGCCAGCAGTTGGGCATCGATGGCGTGGCTTTCGGTCACGCCACGGATGGTGCGGGTGAAGATCAACCCGCCCTGGCCGTCGGACACGCCACTCCAACCGCGCTCGACCTCGTCGGCGAGCCGGTCGAGCCGGCGCACCACCCGCTCGATCACCGTCGCAGTGCGCTGGGGATCTAGCAGGGCCTCGGCATCGAGGCCGCCAACGATCGCTGCCTGTTCGATCAGCGAGCGGTTGTAGCGGGTGTTCACCCCTTCGATGGCGTGGACGATCTCCCGCGCCTGCCGGACGATCGACAGCAGGTCCTCGCCGGCGTGCTCGACGCCGTCGCGGGTCTTCAGCACGGCGTCGTCGGTGCCGGTGCCGATCAGGTAATCCTCGAGGGCTCGTTCGTCCTTGAGGTACTGCTCGGACGAGCCGCGCTTGATCTTATAGAGCGGCGGCTGGGCGATGTAGATGTGCCCGCGGTCGATCAGTTCGCGCATCTGCCGGTAGAAGAAGGTCAGCAGCAGGGTGCGGATATGGGCGCCGTCGACGTCGGCGTCCGTCATGATGATGATCTTGTGGTAGCGCAGCTTGTCCGGGTTGAACTCTTCGCGGCCGATCGAGGTGCCGAGCGCCATCACCAGGTTGCCGATCTGCTCGGAGCCCAGCATGCGATCGAAGCGGGCCCGCTCGACGTTGAGGATCTTGCCACGCAGCGGCAGCACGGCCTGGGTGTAACGATCGCGGCCCTGCGAAGCGGAGCCACCGGCGGAATCACCCTCGACGAGGAAAATCTCCGACTTGGCCGGGTCCTTTTCCGAGCAATCCTTGAGCTTGCCGGCGAGGAAATTGACGTCGAGCGCCGACTTGCGGCGGGTGAGTTCGCGCGCCTTGCGGGCGGCTTCACGCGCCGCGGCGGCTTCCGCCACCTTGCCGACGACGGATTTGGCCTCGGCCGGATGTTCCTCCAGCCACTGCTGCAGCTTATCGTTGACGCCGTTCTCGACCACCGGGCGGACTTCGGACGAGACCAGCTTGTCCTTGGTCTGGCTGGAGAATTTCGGATCCGGCACCTTCACCGAGAGCACGCAGGTCAGCCCTTCGCGGATGTCGTCACCCGAGACCTCGACCTTCTCGCGCTTCAGGATGCCGCTCTCCTCGGCATATTTGGTGACCTGCCGGGTCAGCGCCGCGCGGAGGCCCGCCAGGTGCGTGCCGCCATCGCGCTGTGGGATGTTGTTGGTGAAGCACAGCACATTCTCATGGTAGCTGTCGTTCCACCACATCGCCACTTCGACGGTGATGCCGTCACGCTCCGACGCCAGCATGATCGGCGCATTGATCAGCGGCGTCTTGGCGTTATCGAGATAGCGCACGAAGGCTTCCAGCCCGCCCTCATAGTGGAGCTCGATCTCCACCGGCTCGGGATGGCGCAGGTCCTTGAGGATGATGCGGACGCCGGAATTGAGGAAGGCGAGCTCGCGCAGCCGGTGCTCCAGCGTCTTGAAGTCGAACTCCACCATGGTGAAGGTTTCGGTCGAGGGCAGGAAGGTGACCAGCGTGCCCGAGCGGCCTTCATAGGTGCCCGGCTGACGGTTCTGCACGTAGGTGCCGACCTGCTTGAGCGGCGCTACCGCGTTGCCGTGCGAGAACTCCATCTCGTGGACTTCGCCGTCACGGCGGATATTGAGCTTCAGCGACACCGACAGCGCGTTCACCACCGAGACGCCGACGCCGTGCAGGCCTCCGGATACCTTGTAGGAGTTCTGGTCGAACTTCCCGCCGGCATGCAGCTGGGTCATGATGACCTCAGCCGCCGAGACGCCTTCTTCGGCGTGGATGCCGGTGGGGATGCCGCGGCCATTGTCGTTGACCGAGACCGAGCCGTCGGCATTGAGCTGGACCGTCACGAGGTCGGCATGGCCTGCCAGTGCCTCGTCGATGGCGTTATCGACCACCTCATAGACCATGTGATGCAGGCCCGAGCCGTCATCGGTGTCGCCGATATACATGCCAGGGCGTTTGCGCACGGCATCGAGGCCCTTCAGGACCTTGATGGAATCGGCGCCATATTCGTTCGGATCGGAGGGGGTCTCGGAGGTGCTCAAGGGGGTCCCGAATCAGGTCAGCAGGTCCGCTGGAATCGGTCTAGCGGATCGGGTGCTCATACCCAAGGGAAATGGCTATTTTTAGCCCGTTTTACAAGGCTTAGGGGCTGGGTTCCCCAACCGAGCGAATAGTCAGTAGCGAGTAGCGAATAGGGGCTTCTTTCCCTACTCGCTATTAGCTACTCGCTATTCGCCTGGCCCTCGCGCCAGCCGTCCATCCTTGACGATCACCCGCTGGGCGCCGTCGGCCAGCGCCTCGAACAGCATGGGGTCGGTACCGGTCATGAAGCACTGGGTGCCCAGGCCGTCGAGCGCGGCGAACAGGGCGGCGCGCCGGCCGGGGTCGAGATGCGCCGCCACCTCGTCGAGCAGCAGGAACGGGGCGATGCCGGCCGAGCGCTTGACCAGCCGGGCATGGGCGAGAATCAGCCCGATCAGCAGCGCCTTCTGCTCGCCGGTCGAGCCGAGCGCCGCCGGCATATCCTTTTGCGCATGGCGCACTTCGAGGTCGATGCGGTGCGGGCCGACCAGGGTGCGCCCGGCGGCGCGATCGAGATTGCGGTTCGACCGCCACAGCGCCCGCAGGTCGGCTTCGAGCGCGGCCGACGACTGGGCCTCATGCCGGTCTTCGAACAGCGGCGTCAGCGCCAGCCGGGCGGCGGGAAAGTTGGCCTCGTCGACCCCAGCCGCGATCAGCGCCTGCAACTCGCCGAGGCTGTCGGTGCGGGCGAAGTGCACAGCCGCCGCGGCGGCTGCCATCTGCGCTTCGACCGCATCGATCCAGATCGGATCGGCATCCTCGTCGAGCAGCCGGTTGCGCTGCCGCATGGTCTTTTCGAAATCCGACACCTGGGCCGAATGGCCGGGCAGCAGCGTCGTCACCAGCCGGTCGAGGAAGCGTCGGCGCTCGCTGGCCGGGCCGGTGAACAGCCCGTCCATTGCCGGGGTCAGCCAGAGCACCCTGAGATAGGCGCTCATCTCCTCGATGGTCCTGGCGTTCGCTCCGTTGATGCGCACCCGCCTGCCACCTTCCGGCCCGCCGGCACCGGTGCCGATATCGACCGGCCCTTGTGGCGTTTCGACCGTCACTGCCACGGCCCACAGCCCGTCCGAGCCCTGCGCCGCGACGTCCTCGAACGGCGCGCCGCGTAGCCCACGACCGGGTGACAGCAGCGACACGGCTTCCATGAGGTTGGTCTTGCCGGCGCCGTTCGAGCCGACCAGCACCAGATGCCGCCCGTCGAGATCGAGCGCCGCCGACGCATAGTTGCGGAAGTGAGAGAGGCGGAGCCGGGAGATGTAACGAGAGGTCATCATGAGCGAATGGTGAGTAGCCAATAGCGCGTAGGGAAAGAAACCCTATTCGCTACTCGCCACTGGCTATTCGCTGGTCTTGTCACACCCGCATCGGCATCAGCACGTAGAGTGCCTTGGCGTCGCCGTCCTCGCGCACCAGCGTGGGTGAGCCGGCGTCGTTGAACAGGAACACGGCGTTTTCCGAGCGGATCTGGCCGATAATGTCGAGCAGGTACCGGGCGTTGAAGCCGATCTCGAAGCTTTCGGGCTCGAACTCGACGGCCAGCTCTTCGCTCGCCGTGCCGTGGTCGGGGTTGGTGACGCTGAGTTCGAGCTGGCCTTCCTTCATCGACAGCTTGACCGCCTTGCCGCCGCGATCGGACGCGATGGTCGAGACGCGGTCCACCGCCGTGGCGAAGGTCTGCTTGTCGACATTCATCTGCTTGTCGTTGTTCTTGGGCGTCACCCGATCATAGTCCGGGAAGGTGCCCTCGATCAGCTTACTGAGCAGCACCACACCACCCAGGGTGAAGCGGATCTTGGTGTCGGAGAGCTCGACCTCGACGTCGCCTTCGGCGCCTTCGAGCAGCTTCTGCACTTCGGACACGGTCTTCTTGGGCACGATGATGCCCGGCATGCCCTTGGCTCCGGCCGGCGCGTCGGACTCGGCGCGCGCCATGCGGTGGCCGTCGGTGGCGACGGCGCGCAGCGTCGGGGTGCCGCCAACATCCAGCATGTGCATGTAGATGCCGTTGAGATAGTAGCGCGTCTCCTCGTTGGAGATGGCGAACTGGGTGCGCTCGATCAGTTCGCGCAGCGTCGGCGCGGCAATCGGGAAAGTGTGGGTGAAAGTGCCGGACTTCAGATCCGGAAAACTGTCGGGCGACAGGCACGCGAGGTGGAAGCGCGAGCGGCCGGAGGTCACCAGCAGCTGCTCGGCGCCTTCGTTCTCGAGCCGCACTTCGGCGCCGTCGGAGAGTTTGCGGACGATTTCGTAGAGTGTGTGGGCGGGCACCGTGGTGGTGCCGGCCTGGCCGACCATGGCCGGCACGCTTTCGGTAACCTCGATATCGAGGTCGGTGGCGCGCAGGTCGAGCTTGCCGTCGGAGGCCTTGAGCAGCACGTTGGCGAGAATGGGGTAGGTATTGCGGCGCTCCACCACCCGGTGAACGTGCCCCAGAGACTTGAGCAGATGGTTGCGCTCGAGAGTGACTTTCATAAACCCAAAACCCCTACCCCAGACAGTCCGTGCCCGGTCAAAACGCGGCAAAACCCAGCGGAAACCGGGCTGCGACATTACAATCCAAGGGGCAAAAGGCAAGGGCGCGCAGGGCCGCAGGCCGGCTATCCCTAGAGAAAATGCGTCTGGGGCGCGGCTCGCGCCGCCAGTCAGCGTTTCTCGCCGTTGAGCGCCCGCTCCATGGCTTCGAGGCGCCGTTCGGCGTCCTCGGAGTCGAGGCGCGTCAGCATCTCGTGCCAGGCGCGGTCGGGCGGCAGCGGCTGGGGTTCAGGACGCGCCCCGAGGTCGAGGCGCTTCAGACCTTTTTTGATCCGCAGCAACAGCCGCGGGGCAATACGCGATGTCGGCAACGCTACAACTCACTAGAAGACCCTACTGGGTCAGAACTCAAACAGCCGCCGAATGGTTCAGCCGGCGGCGCCCTCTCCCGGAGGAGAGGGCCGCAAATCTTACTCTTCGAGCATGCGCTTCAGGAGCTCAATCTCCTGCGCCAGCTCGCCGTCGTCCTTGATCATCTGCTCGACCTTGCGGACCGAGTGCAGCACCGTGGTGTGGTCGCGGCCGCCGAAGCGCCGGCCGATTTCCGGCAGCGAGCGCGAGGTCAGGGCCTTGGCCAGATACATGGCGATCTGGCGCGGGCGGACCACGTCGCGCGAACGGCGCGAGGAGAGCAGGTCGTTGCGCGGCACCTTGTAGTGGCGCGACACGATGCGCAGGATGTCCTCGATGCGGACGCGGCGGGCGTCGCGCTGGCGCACCAGGTCGGCCAGCGTGCGCTCGGCCAGAGCCACGGTGATCGGCTCCTTGGTCAGCTGGTTGGCGGCCAGGAGGCGGTTCACCGCCCCATCAAGGTCGCGGCCGTGGCTCACCACGACACGCGCCACATAGTCGAGCACCGCCGGCGCGAAATGCGCATCGGAGAAGCGGGAAACCGCCTGCTCGGCGCGCCGGGTGACGATGGCGCGGCGAAGGTCGAGATCGAACGAGTTGATCGGCACCACCAGCCCGCCCGAAAGGCGCGAGCGGACGCGCTCATCGAGCATTTCGAGGTCGCGCGGCGGCGCATCGCCGGCCACCACCACCTGCTTGGCGCCGGTGAGGAGCGTGCCCAGCGTGTGGCCGAACTCGGTGGCGGACTTGCCCTGCAGGAACTGCATGTCGTCGATCAGCAGCAGGTCGACGCGGCGCAGCCACTCCTTGAAGCCGAGCGCCGACTGGCGCTGCACGGCGGTGATGAAGTGGTACATGAAATGGTCGGCGGTCAGGTAGACGATGTTCCGACCCGGCTCGGCCGCCCCGGCGGCCCAGGCGATGGCGTTGAGCAGGTGCGATTTGCCGAGGCCGACGCTCGAATGGATGTAGATCGGGTTGAAGCTGACGGTGTTGTTGGCGGCCGCATGGGCCACCTGTTTGGCCACCTGCAGCGCCATCTCGTTGGCTGAACCGACAACGAAGCTGTCGAAGGTCATCTTCGGATCGAGCGCGGAGCCCGAGAGCGCATCACCACGCGGCGCCGGCGCAGCCGCCACCGGCTCGCGCACGGTGCGCGGGGTCACCGGAATGGCGGGAACTTCGGTCTCGACAGTTTCCGTGGCGGCTTCCGCCTGATGCAGGCGTGGCCGGGCCTGGCCGTTGACGCGCACGGTGAAGTGGAGGCGAGCAAGGCCGGCGGCCTCGGCGCGGAACGCCTCGAGAATCTTCTCGGCGTAGTTGGACTGGACCCAGGACGACAGGAATCGGGTGGGGACGCTCAGATGGGCGAGATCGTCGACGATCTCTTCGAGCTCCAGCCGGGCGAACCAGGAGTTGAACACATCCTCGCCGACGGCGGCCTTGAGCCGGGCGCGGACCCGCTGGAACAGTTCGTTCGAACCGAGTGGCTGGCCGTCCTTGCCCATCATTATCATTCCCCCCTTGTCGCCGCCCTGCCCCTTTCCGTTACCTCTATCCGATACCCAATCGGCACGACCCGCCGCCGCGTTCATCGCCATCGTGTGTGACCCCAAATCCTGTTCTATGCTGCCCCGCAGTGGGCACAGCGCCGCCAACCTAGCTGCCCGTTTTTCGGACAGACCTGTCCTGCCCGCGAACTTCGCCGCGGTTCAGTCTAACCAATCATTCAAGTGAGCCGAGTCGCTGATCGCGCCCGGACTACCGCAACGTCTTACGCAGTCGTAAGACTACAACTAATACTAATCAAACCCGACTACGAATGGAGTTTCCCCAAGACTGCCGGCTGCGTCCATACCGCCTCAGCCACGATCTCAAAGTTCAGCATTCCTGCCAGTCATGTCGCTCCATTACTCGGTTCTGGCGCCGGGTGTTCCTGAGCGACGAGGGGCATCTTAGAGGGGGGGAATTTTCCAATCAACGGGGGTTTTTTGCCTAGAGGGGGTTGACTCGCACCCTTCGCAAAAACCTTTCCGCGGCACTTTGTCCGGGTCGAAATCCAAGGCGCTGTGACTCAAGGGGGAATCGGGGTTTCGTGAAGTTTTTTGCGGTTTTGGAATTGTGGCAACGCTGCCCGGAAATCGACAATTCATTCCTGACAGGCAGATGAAATTCTGATGACAGGCCCCGGCAAAGCCCCGGAAACGCAGGGCATTCGCGAGGGGATAACTCTTCACCCAGCTGTCGCAATGCTGTCACACTGGGCGCGCCCATTCCCGGCACGACGGAACGGGTTCATCAAAACAGAAAAGCTCCCCGGAGGGAGCCCTTCACATTCACAAAGCTGTCACGAAACCGTCTTGACGACGGTTGGCGCTCGGCGGCCGATCAGGCCTGCAGAGCCTTCACGCGGGAGTTGAGACGGCTCACCTTGCGGGCGGCCACATTGGCGTGGACGATGCCCTTCTGCGAGGCGCGGACGATCTCGGGCTCGGCGGCCTTGAGAGCGGCGACGGCAACCGCGTGGTCACCGGCAGTGATGGCTTCCTCGACCTTGCGGACGAAGGTGCGCATGCGCGAACGGCGCGACTTGTTCACTTCGGTGCGGGCCGCGATCTTGCGCGTGGCCTTCTTGGCGGAAGCAGTATTGGCCATCAATTCCTCTTTGGCGCTCAACCCACTGGCTCAGCCGGAGCCGATTTTCCAGGGGCGATGAAAATGAAATCGGCGGCAATCTCGGGCCGCCAAGTTGGGCGCTGTATAGTCGCGACAACCGGGGACGTCAACTGGATTCCCCGGGGTGGCGCGGTTGCACGCGGATGCGGGGAATGGGGAGTAGCGAGTAGCGAGTAGCGAGTAGCGAGTAGCGAGTAGCGAGTAGCGAGTAGCGAGTAGCGAGTAGGCGATCGATCGAGCTGGCGTCCACCAACCCCTATTCGCTATTCGCTATTCACCATTCACATTCTAGTGCTGGCACACCGGGCAGAAGAAGGTCGAGCGACCCGACTGCACGATGCGCTTGATCACGCCACGACAGCCCGGCGTCGGGCACGGCTCGCTCTCGCGATCATAGACGGCGAAGCGGTGCTGGAAGTAGCCGGAGTTGCCCTCGGCATTGCGGAAGTCGCGCAGGGTCGAGCCGCCGGCATCGATCGCCTCTATCAAGACGGTGCGCACGCCATCCGCCAGATCCTCGAGGCGCTTCGACGGCTTGCCCGACTTCAGCACCAGGGTGCGCGCCTCGATGTCGGGGCGAATATGGGCGCGGTGCAGTGCTTCGCTGACATAGATATTGCCGAGGCCCGCCACCACGCGCTGGTCGAGCAGCGCCGCCTTCATCGGCGCCTTTTTGCCGGCAAAGCGCTCGGCCATCTCGGCGGCGTTGAAGGCGTTGGACAGCGGCTCGGGCCCCAGCCCTTCGAGATAGGGGCTATCGGCCTCGTGCTCATAGAGGTCGACGAAGCCGAAGCGGCGGGCGTCGTTGTAGATGAGCTTCATCGACCCGTGCTCGGGATGGGTCAGCTCCAGCACCAGGTGGTCGTGCTTCCGGTCTTCGTCGGGCTCGTAGTAGCGCGACGGCTCCTTGAACTTGAAATCCTCGAAGCGATAGGCGCCGGTCATGCCCAGGTGACTGAGCCAGGTCTTGCCGGTCGACAGCCGGAACAGCAGGTACTTTGCCCGCCGTCCGGTGCTCTCGATGGTCGCGCCCTCGAGCGCCGCCTTGAAGCCCTCGGGGAAGGGGAAGCGTAAATCCTTGCGGTTGAGCGTCACCTTGTCGATATGCGCGCCCGTCACATAGGGCTCGAGCCCGCGGCGGACGGTTTCGACCTCTGGCAATTCGGGCATCAGGGGCTCCCTTATGAGAGCCCCTGATGTGGCTGACGCTCGGCTTCAGCGCAAGTAGCGGCAGGGGATGTGGCCGAGCCTCGGCTTCAGCGCAAGCCCCGCCGCTGGTGGAGGGCGAGGCTCCTACTCAGTCGTCGTCGTCGGACGAGTTCGAGCTGGAGTTCGACGACGAGTTGGAGCTCGAGTTCGAAGAGCTGTTCGAGCTGGAATTGGACGAGCTGTTCGAATTGGAGTTCGAGGAGCTGTTGGAATTCGAGTTCGATGAACTGTTCGAGTTCGAGTTGGATGAGCTGTTGGAGTTCGAGTTCGAACTCGAACCCGATGGCACCCAGCGCCCATCATCGAGCGACCACCAGCGGCCGCGGAAGTAGCGGCGGTCGTCATCGTCGGCGACGCGCAGCCGGTCGGCCAGCGGCGCCGGCTCGAGCAGTTGCGCGGCCGGAAGCGGCGCGGGTGCGGCCTGCGCCCCCGATGCCGCCGCCACCAATGTCGCGAGCGCCAGGCTCGTGATCACGATTGTCTTGGCCATGAGATGTCCTTCTCTTTCGTGGATCGAGGTGCCGGGGTTTCCAGCGACCTCGGAAGGCTAGGACGGGGGCGGCGCGGGTCTATTCCCGGCGATATTTTCGCACGATCGGGGAATAAACGCCGCCGCCGGCGCGTCTCGCCCGGAAGACCATTGCCCGAGGAAACGCCATGCTGCTGTTCACCCCGCCGAGCCAGAAGATCGAGTTTCTCTGCACTCCCGAAGACGAGGGGGTGATCGCGCCGCCGGTGCCCGGCAAGGCGCACCTGCCGGACTGGTTCCGCAAACTCCCGGCGGTCGACAAATCGAAATACGGCACCAGTGACACCGGCCTCACGGTGAAGCGCTGCATGCCGTTCATCGACGCCATGACCACCGGCTATATCCTGCCGCTCGCCGCCACGGTGCGGCTCGAGATCCGCGATGGCGGCCAGACCGTCACCGCCGGCTGGGACTTCGACAAGACCATGGTCAGCAATCACGGCACGCATCAGGTGGCCGGCCATCCGGCGAGCCCGATGCCACCCTGCAAGTTCCACAATTACTGGTCGATCCGCACGCCCAAGGGCTGGAGCTGCCTGTTCGTACCGGTGCTCAACCGCGCCAACCCGGTGTTCGAACCGGTGGCGGGCGTCGTCGACACCGACAGCTACACTGCGCCGGTACATTTCCCGTTCTTCGCCACCGCCCCCGACGGCATCTACGAACTCGAGAAGGGGACGCCCTTGGTGCAGGTGATCCCGTTCCGGCGCGACAGCACCGACCTCAGCCTGTCGGTGCGAGCCGAGCAGCCCGGCGAGGCCCTGGAGCGGCAGCGTGTGGCGCGCAGCACCACAGCCTACACCGGCTGGTACCGCAAGTTCGCCCGGGCGCAGCGGTGAGGCTGGGCTCGGTGGACGAGGAACGCCGATGCTACCTCCCAGAAGGCGGGGCGATCGCATCCTGAGAAGCCACCGGCCGTTGTGTGAGTGCCTTCTCCCCTTGTGGGAGAAGGTGCCCGAAGGGCGGATGAGGGGTTCTCTCCGCGTACTGTGTCGCTCGTCGCTTACGCTCCGACCGCGCTACACTTCGTTGCGCGGACCCCTCATCCGGCCTTCGGCCACCTTCTCCCACAAGGGGAGAAGGCCACCGCTCTACCGTCGGTGGCCCCTCAGAAACGACTTACGGCTCAACACGGACTGCCGACCTGCACCAGTCCATCGCCGAACACCGGGTCCCGCCCGGGCTCGCCGAGGTCGATGCTGGCTCCGGTCAGCGCGGCCTGCAGTTCGGCCGGCGTCGCATCCGGCAGCCGGCGCTTGGCCACGGCCAGCGCGGCGGTGACGAACGGGGCAGCGAAGGAGGTGCCGGTCTGGGCTCGTACGCCCCGCACCGAGGCGGCCGTGGCGATGCCGACCCCGGGCGCCGCGAAATCGACATGCGCACCTTGGCCGGCTCGCCGATAAACCCGGCTCGCCCGGTCCACCGCCGTAACCGCCACGACGCTCGCATAGGCCGCCGGGTACCGTGGTCCGGAGCGCGGGCCGTCATTGCCGACCGCGGCGACGATCGGGATGCCGGCCAACTCGGCATCGGCGACTGCGCGCTCGATCAGCAGGTTCGCCGGCCCGGCGAGGCTGAGGTTGATCACCTCGACCTCGGCCGCCATCAGCGAGGCGATGGCGAGATAGAGGCCATAGGCATCGGCCCGCTCGTCGCGGCCGGCCAGCACGAAGGGATCGGCAACCCGTAATTTTGCCCCCGGCAGCATTCCCGGCACGCGTCCCCTGGGATCGCCGACCAGCAGCGCCACCACCGCAGTGCCGTGCTTCAGGCCTGATGGGTCGGCGGCTCTCGTCGCTCGCCGCGCTCGATGCCTTTCTCGGCAGCATCGATGCCGGCCCGCCGCTACCGCCGGATGCGGAGGCCGAGGCGTTGGCCCGGCCCTGACAGACCACTTGCAGATCCTTGCAACCATGCGCCCGTTTCCCGCATGGCAAGCATCCGCCCCATCCGCTATAACGCCGGCAATCCGGAGACAGAGCATGGGCGAGACCACGCATTTCGGCGAACAGACGGTCGCCCTCGACGACAAGCAGGGCCTCGTCAACGAGGTGTTCCACCGCGTCGCCGATCGCTACGACCTGATGAACGACCTGATGAGTGGCGGCGTGCACCGCGTCTGGAAAGACGCCATGGTGGCGCGGCTGGCGCCGCCCAAGCAGGGGAGCGTGCCCTACCGGGTGCTCGATATGGCCGGCGGCACCGGCGACATCGCCGAGCGCATCGTCAACGCCTCGGTCGGCTATGCCGAGGTCACGGTTTCCGACATCAATGCCGACATGCTCAGGGTCGGCGAGGAGCGTTCGCACAAGTGGCGCTTCCCGGCCCAGGTGAAGTTCGTCGAAGCCAATGCCGAAGCGCTGCCGTTCGAAGACGAGAGCTTTGACGCCTATACCATCGCCTTCGGCATCCGGAACGTGCCGCGCATTCCGCTGGCGCTGAAGGAAGCGCAGCGCGTGCTGAAGCGTGGCGGGCGGTTCCTCTGCCTCGAGTTCAGCCAGGTCGATACCCCGGTTTTGTCGGAGGTCTACAAGGCGTTCTCCGACCGGGTGATTCCGCCGATCGGCCGCGCCGTCACCGGCGATGCACAGCCTTACCAGTACCTGGTGGAATCGATCCGCAAGTTCCCGACCCCAGAGCACTTCAGCAAGATGATTGCAGACGCCGGGTTCAAGCGAGTTACCCACACGCCGTTCACCGGCAACATCGCGGCGCTGCACGCGGCCTGGAAGCTCTGACGCCATGGGGCTCGCCGCCTATTTCCGGCTGGCCCGGGCCGGCTTCGTATTGGCGCGCGAAGGCGCGCTGTCGATCTTCGACAATGATGCGCTGCCGCCGGTGATGCAGGCCGGGGTGCGCTTCGGTCGGCTGTTCGAACGCGGCGAAGTGAAACGCTCCGGCCGGGTCGAGCGGCTGACCCGAGCGCTCAACCGCCTCGGCCCGACCTATGTTAAGCTCGGCCAGACCCTCGCCACACGCCCCGACATCGTAGGCGCGGATGTGGCCGCCGATCTCGCGGTGCTGCAGGACAAGATGGACCCGTTCGACGACAAGCTCGTCCCGGGCCTCCTCGCCGAAGCGCTTGGCGCACGCGCTACCGAGTTCACGGATTTCTCGGCGCCGGTCGCGGCCGCTTCCATCGCTCAGGTGCACAAGGCCACCCTCACCGATGAGGATGGCCGGCGCACCGTGGCGGTGAAGATCCTCAGACCTGGCATTCGCGAGCGCTTCCACGCCGATATCGAGAGCCAGTATGCCGGCGCAAAACTCGCCGAGGCCCTGGTGCCCAAGCTGAAACGGCTCCGGCCCGTCGACGTGGTGGCCACGCTCGACCGCTCGGCCCGCATCGAGCTCGACCTCCGACTCGAGGCCGCGGCGATCTCCGAGTTCTACGAGAACATCAAGGATGATACCGGCTTCGTGATCCCCAAGGTGATGTGGGATTTCACCTCCGATACCGTCCTCACCACCACCTGGGTCGATGGCATCCCGATCCGCGACAACGCGGCGCTCGATGCCGCCGGAGTCGATCGCAAGGCTTTGGCGAAGAACCTCCTCCAGGCCTTCCTGCTGCACACGGTGCGCGACGGCTTCTTTCACGCCGACCTGCATCCGGGGAACCTGTTCGCCGACCCCAAAACCCAGAACATCGTCGCTGTCGATTTCGGCATCATGGGCCGCATCACCCGGCGCGAGCGGCGCTTCCTCGCCGATATCCTCTACGGCTTCATCACCCGCAACTATCGGCTGATCGCCGAGCGGCATTTCGAGATCGGCTATGTGCCGCGCAGCCAGTCGATCGACGAGTTCGCCCTGGCGCTGCGCGCCATCGGCGAGCCACAGCATGGCCGCCGCGTCTCCGACATCTCGATGGCGAAGGTCTTGGGCCAGCTGTTCGCCACCACCGAGCTGTTCGAGATGCAGACCCGGCCGGAGCTGATCCTGCTGCAAAAATCCATGGTGCTGGTCGAAGGGGTGGCGCGGGCGCTCGACCCGGAGCTCGATATCTGGACCATCTCGGAGCCGATCGTCGGCGACTGGGTGCGCCGCTCGGCTGGCCCGCTCGGCCGGCTCGAGGAGCTGAAGGATCACTTCGACACCGTGGTGATGACGCTGGGCCGGCTCCCTGCCATCGTCAACAAGGCCGAGACGGCACTCGAGGACTATGAACGCGACAAGAACTCGCCCGATCGCAAGTTCAACCGCTTCATGCTGGTATCAGGATTCTGGCTCGCCGCGGCGGTGCTGCTGGTCGCCCTGTGGCGGCTGCTGGGACTGTGATTTCAGCTCGCCGTTCCGGGACGCCGTAGCGCCCAGTGGGGGTAGGCGGCCGGTGAACGACGGTTCATCAAGCGTTCATCACTGGGGCAATACCGAGGCGGCATGACGCTTGCGGCGCTTGGGACCGGCTCCTACAACGGGGGCAATGCGGCGGGCGATGTTGAGGAGAATTTCATGACCCTGAAGACCATTTCCCGACTGGCCGGCATCGTGCTGCTGAGCGCCGGGCTCGCTGGTTGCATGGACGTTACGGCCGAGATCGACGTGCTGAGCGAGACCACCGGCAAAACCACCACCGTGATGACGGTGGGCTCCGAGTTCTACCCGATGATCAAGCAGATGGCCGAGGCCGGCGGCGCGAATGCCGATTCGTCCGATGCGTTCTGCAAGGAAGAAGGCGACGTGCTGACCGAGAACGCGGATGGCAGCGGCACCTGTACCACGATCAAGGAAGGCGACCTCACCACGCTGACCACCGACGATGGCCCGAACTCCGACACCAGCTTCACCGTGGTGAGCCCGGGCGTCGTGCGCGTGGCGTTCAAGACCAACGAGATGACCAGCCAGATCAGCGAAGGCGCCGGCGCCGGCGGCGCCGAGGATGCGCAGGCCAAGGCGATGATGAAGACCTATTTCGAAGGTCACACCGCCACGATCCGGATCAAGGGCAAGCGCATCACCGAGACCAACATGACCAAGGTCGGCGACAACGCAGCCGAGATGGTGCTGAACTTCACCGAACTGCTCGACGGCACGGCCAACCTGCCCGAAGAGCTGTTCGCGGTCGTCGATACCCGCTGACCATGACGGATCGGGTCACAGTCGACTTCATCTGGCTCGATCACGGCCGGGGCCTCGAGGCTCCGCGGCAACAGAGCACGGGCGCGGCAGGGGTTGATCTCCTCGCCGCGCTCGGCGCTTCCGAGACCATGACGATCGAAGCCGGCAAGCGGGCGCTGGTGCCAACGGGCATGGCGATCGCGCTGCCGGCCGGCTACGAGGCGCAGGTGCGGCCGCGCTCCGGCCTCGCCGCCAAGCACGGCGTCACCGTGCTCAATACGCCCGGCACGATCGATGCCGACTATCGCGGCGAGATCAAAGTCATCCTGATCAATCACGGCGACGCGCCATTCACCATCCAGCGTGGCGACCGCATCGCCCAGATGGTGGTGGCGCCGGTTTCGGGCATAGACTTCCAACTCAGGGAGAATCTCGATGCGACTGAGCGTGGTGCAGGCGGTTTCGGTTCGACTGGTCGCTAGCTTTCTGGCTCTGGTGGCCGCTCCGGCGTTTGCCGGTGACGCCGCCGATTTCGCCGCACTCGGCTTTTCCGCCGATGGCCGCTACCTCGCCTACGAGGAATTCGGCGTCCAGGACGGCTCGGGCTTTCCCTACTCCAACATCTTCATCCTCGATGTCACCGAGGACAAATGGGCAGGTGGCTCGCCGTTCCGGGTGATGCTCGAAGACGAACAGCCGGGCCTTGCGACAGTGCGCACCAAGTCGGCTGAAGCGGCTGCCGCGGCGATCGCCAAGCTCGCGATCACCGAGCCGGCAGTGTTCGCCGCGATGCATGCCGACGCCGAGCCGGTCGAGGATCGCAAGGTTATCAAGTTCGGCACGCCCGGCGTCGGACTCTCCGGGCCTGACGATACCGCGACGCTGACGCTCTCGACCTTTCCCTCGACCTCGACGGTGCGCTGTGTCGAGGATTTCGGCTTCGAGCCGCCGGTGGGCTTTGAGTTGACGTTCGAGCCGTCCGACCGCATGGCGACGCTGATGTATCGCGACGACTCCGTCCCCGCCTCGCGCAACTGCACTGTCGACTACCAACTGAGCGCCGTCGTCGCGCCGGTCAACTGGGCGTGGCGGAACCTGACGCCGGTTGCCATCATCTCGGTGTTCTCGCGGGGTTTTGAGGGCCCGGACCGGCGCTTCATTGCCGTGCCGATCGTGAACCGTCCATGACGGACGCCGTGACGGACAGCAGGCCCGCCGCAACGACAGCGCTGAGCCCCGACGAGATCAAGCGCTACGCCCGCCACATCGTGCTGCGCGGAGTCGGCGGCGATGGCCAGCAGAAGCTGAAAGCGGCGCGCGTGCTGGTGATCGGCGCCGGCGGGCTCGGCAGCCCGCTGATCGCCTATCTTGCCGCGGCCGGCGTCGGCACCCTCGGCGTGGTCGACCATGACACGGTGTCGCTCTCGAACCTGCAGCGCCAGATGATCCACCAGAGCATCGGCATCGGCACGCCCAAGGCCGAAAGCGCTGGTGCGTTCGTCTCCGGGCTCAACGCGCATGTCGAATACATCCCGCATATCGAGCGCATCAGCTCGGAGAACGCGGCGCGGCTGCTCGCCGGCTACGACATGGTGATCGACGGCACCGACAATTTCGGCACCCGCCAGATCGTCGCCGAAGCCGCCGAAGCCGCGAAGCTCCCGCTGGTCTCGGGCGCCGTCTCGATGTTCGATGGTCAGGTCACGGTGTTCATGCCTGGCGCCAGGCAGTTCCGCGACCTCTACCCCGACACCCCTGATGAAGCCGACCTGCCGTCGTGCGAAGTGGTCGGCGTCATCGGCGCCGTCACCGGGGTCATCGGCACACTGATGGCGATGGAGGCGATCAAACTGATCACCGGCGTCGGCGAGCCGCTGGTCGGGCGGTTGCTGCTGTACGATGGACGGGCGGCGCGTTTCACTGAGTTGAACTATTAGCGGCCACTGCCGCGCTCTCACCCCACCCACCGGCCGTCATCCCGGCGAAAGCCGGGACCCACTGCTCGGACGGTAGGATAGGCACATCACGGCCCGGTCCATCACAGCAAGGTCGGCAGGATCCTGCGTTGGGAGAAGCCTGAGCACTGGGTCCCGACTTTCGTCGGGATGACGGCCGGTGTCGGTGGTGATCCACAGGACCGACCGTTCGTCCGTACCCCTACTTCACCCCACGCAAAGCCAGGGCGCGCTGGGCTCGGATCGAGAACAGCACCAGGGCCGCGATGGTCACGACGAACGGGATCATGCGGATGAGCTCGGCCGGGATGTCGTTGAAGAGGCCCGGCATCACCACCGCCAGCGCTTCGAAGGCGCCGAACAGCAGCGCTGCCAGCAAGGCGCCGACCGGGTGGCGGGCGCCGAGCAGCACGGCGCCGAGCGCGATGAAGCCGCGGCCGGCGGTCATGTCGCGGGTGAAGCCGACATAGTTGAACATCGCCAGCTGCGCCCCGCCGAGGCCGGCCAGAGCGCCCGAGACGACGAGGCTCAAGGTACGGATCTTGTTGACCGGGATGCCGGCCGCTTCCGGCGCCGCCGGATACTCGCCGACACCGCGCAGCCACAGACCCCAGGGCGTGCGGTAGAGGAAGTACCAGACTGCAAAGACCAGGAAGGCCGCAAGCCAGCTCAGCACCGAGTGGCCGGAGAGGAACGACTTGAGCACCGGCCCAATACCCGGGATGGCGCTGAGGAAGCTGAGATCGACCGCCGGGACGGCCTTCGACTGCAGGTTGATCGAGGTGCCCTTGTCGCCGCCGGTGGCGATGGCCAGGGCGAACACCGTACCGCCGGCCGCGAGGATGTTGATGGCGAAACCGACGAGGATGATGTCGGCCTTCAGGCGGAAGGCGAAGAACGCCATGATCAGCCCGAGCAGCGCCCCGGCGCCGAGCCCGGCGGCGACCGCGACGTACCACGGGGCATAGACCGAGACGATCACCGCGGTGAGGCAGCCGATCAGCATCATCCCCTCGAGCGCCACGTTGAGCGCCCCGCCGAGATCGGCGATGAGACCGCCCAGTGTCGCCAGCAACAAAGGCGTCGTGGTGCGGATGATGGTGACGAAGAAGGTGGCCGAAAAGACGGTGATGAGCAGTTCCATCATTTGGCGGCACCCCCGACGGTCGCAGGCGCGGCTGCCGGCGCCGGACTGCGCTTGAACAGCCTGGTGATGAAGTTGAGCGAGAAGGACGACGAGACGAGGAGGATAATGATGGCGGTGACGACGCCGATCACTTCAGCCGGCACGTCGGTGCGGATGTTCATCAGCTGCGCGCCCTGCCTGAGATAGCCGTAGAACAGCGCGACGATCGGCACGGCCAGGGGTCGGCTGCGGGCGACGATGGCGACGAGGATGCCCTCGAAGGCGAGCCCGCCCTCGAACAGCACGGTCAGCTTGCCATAGCCCTGGCCCTGCACGAACATCGAGCCCAAGAGGCCGCCCAGCGCGCCGGAGGCGGTCATCGCCGAGACCATGATGAAGGTCGCCTTGATGCCGGAATATTCGGCGAAGCGGGCATTGTGCCCGACCAGCCGGAGCTTCAGGCCCCAGCTGGTGCGATAGAGCGCGAACCATACCACCAGCACCGCAATCAGCGCGAAGACCAGGCCGAGGTCGAGCCGGGTGACGTTGAGCCCGTCGAACTTGATCAGCTGCGGGAACACGGCGCTGTCAGGGAAATCGTTGGTGGTCAGAACGCCCGGCTGCGGCTTGGGCAGGCTGGTGCGGACGAGGAAGTTGCAGACCTCGATGGCGATGTAGTTGAGCATCAGCGACGAGACGATCTCGTTGGCGCCGAGCTTGGCCTTGGCGATGCCCGGGAGGAACCCGTAAATGGCGCCGGCCAGCATGGCGGCGGTGATGCCGAGCGGGATGCCGGCCCAGCTGGCGCCGAGCGGCGACAGCGCCACGTAGCTGGCAGCCAGCGCGCCGATATAGACCTGCCCCTGCACGCCCATGGCGAACTGCCGGGCCTGAAACACCAGCGAGAAGGCGAGCCCGGTAATGGTGAGCTTGGCCACATCATCGAGCCAGAGGCCGATGGTACGCGGCTTCGAGGCGGGCGCGGTGAGCAGCTGGGTGATGGCCTCGAGCGGCGCTTTGGAGGTGAGCAGCACCACGATGAAGGTGACCAGCAGCGCGATCGCCAGGGCGCCGACGGCGCGGCCGACTTCGCGGCGAATGGTCTTCCAGCGAGAGTTACGGTCGATGGCGGGAATATTGCTCATTTGAGGGCCGCCTGCATTTCGTCTGCCGTCTGGGTCGAGAGCCCGAGCATGTAGGTGCCGAGCGTTTCGGGAGTGAGGTCCGGGGTATTGAGGAAGGCGGCGACGATCTTGCCGCGATAGAGCACCAGCAGCCGGTCGCTGAGCGCCAGCAATTCGCTGAGGTCGGCCGAACTCAGCAGCACGGCCGCGCCCTTGTCGCGGGCATCGGTGATGGTGCGCCAGATGAACTGCGTGGCGCCGAGGTCAACGCCTCGGGTGGGCTGGTTGACGAGAAGCAGTTTTGGCTGCTCGCTCAGCTCGCGCGCCACCACCACCTTCTGCATGTTGCCGCCCGACAGCGTGCCCACAGCCGAGCCGGGTCCGCCAACGCGGATCGAGAACCGTTCGATCAGCTTTTGCGCATTCGCCTTGATCGCCTTGAGGTCGAGCAGGCCGCCGCGGACATAGCGACTATCATTGAGGCGGGTGGCGACGAGGTTCTCGGCGACGGTCGAGCCGGTGGAGAGGCCCTCGGCGATGCGATCCTCGGGGATCGAAGCGAGGCCGAGGCCACGCCGTTGCAGGACACTCAGCGGGTTGGCGTTCTGGTTGGCGACGACGATGTCGCCGGCCGCCACCTGCCGCAGCCCGGCAATGGCCTCGAGCGTTTCGGCCTGGCCGTTCCCTTCGACGCCGACCAGCCCGACGATCTCGCCGGCATAGACGTTGAGGTCGAGCCCGGCCACCACTTCGGTGCCGCGCGCATTGACGATGCGAAGGCCGCTGACCGAGGCGACGCGCTCGGTCTGCTCGGTCGGCTTGCGCTCAACGCGGAGGCTCACTTCGCGCCCCACCATCATGGCGGCGAGGCTCTTCTCGGTGACCTCTTTGGTCTTGACCTGTCCGACGGTCTTGCCCTGCCGCATCACGGTGATGGAGTTCGAAATCTCCAGCACTTCGGGCAGCTTGTGGGCGATGAAGATCACGGTCTTGCCCTGCGCCACCAGCGAGCGGATGGCGACGAACAGCTCCTGCACTTCCTGCGGCGCCAGCACGGCCGTCGGCTCGTCGAGGATCAGGATGCGGGCATTGCGGTAGAGCGCCTTGAGGATTTCGACGCGCTGCTGCTGGCCGACGGGCAGCGAGCCCACCGGCGGCAGCGGATCGACCTTCAGGCGGAACTTGTCGCTGAGCGCCTGTACCTCGGCGATCGCCTTCTGGCGATCGAGCCGGATGCCAGCCCGGGGCTCGGAACCGAGCACCACGTTCTCGTAGACGGAAAAACTCGGGACCAGCGAAAAGTGCTGGAACACCATGCCGATGCCCGCATCGATGGCTTCGCGCGGCTTCGAAAAATGCACCTGCCTGTTGTCGAGCAGGAGGGTTCCGGCATTGGGCTGTTCGATGCCGAACAGGATCTTCATCAGGGTGGACTTGCCCGCGCCGTTCTCGCCCACCACGGCGTGAACCTCGCCCGGCTCGATGACGAGGTTCACCCCGTCATTGGCCACCACCCCGCCGGGATAGGTCTTGCCGATCCCGATTGCTTCCAGAAGCGCCATGCTGCCCCGCTCTGCGCACCGTCAAAACAAAGTGGGCCCCGCGTTGCCGCGGGGCCCGTCAGCTTACTTCATGTCGGTGGCGACTTCGATCTCGCCAGCGATGATCTTGGCTTCGATGGCGTCGACTTCGGCGCGCACATCGGCCGGCACGAGCTTCTCGTACCAGGCGTTCTTGGCGATCCCCACGGCGCCGTCCTTGATGCCGAGCAGCTGGCGCGAGCCATAAGGCGCCGTGCCGTCGAGCGTGCCCTTCAGCGCCAGGTTCAGCGAATGGCCGACCTTCTTCAGCACCGAGGTGAAGATCACATCGGCCTGGGCCGGATCGGAGGAGGCAAAGATGGTCGCCTGGTCGCTGTCGACGCCGACGGCGAGCTTGCCCGAATCCTTGACCGCCTGGAGCGAGCCGATACCGGTGCCGCCGGCGATCGGGAACACCACGTCAGCGCCCTGGTTGATCTGGGCGAGGGCGATTTCCTTGCCCTTGGCAGGGTCGTTGAACGAGCCGGCCACGGCATTGAGGATGTTGATCGAGGGGTTGGCCGCCTTGGCGCCCTGATCGAACCCGGTCTTGAAGTCGGTGACGGTCGGGAATTCCATGCCAATGATGGTGCCCAGCGTTGCCGATTTCGAGATCTTGGCGGCGGCAAAGCCGGCGAGGTAGCCCGCGGCGGCAGTGGTGTACTGCACGCCCAGCACGTTCTTGCATTCGCAGGCGCTGTAATCGGGCGCGTCATCGAAATCGATGAACTTCACGTCCGGATATTCCGGCGACAGTTCGACGATGTAGCCGGTCATGTCGAAGGTACCGGCGATGATCACGTCGTAGCCCGAGTCAGCGGCATCGGCGAGGCCGGCCTGCCACTTGGAGCGGTCATAGCCCAGCTCGATGATCTTGACGGTCACCGGCAGCTCGGCCTGCGCCGTCTTCATGCCCTCGGCCGCGTCATCGAAGAAGCTCTTGTCGCCGAGCGTGCCGTGAAGCACCAACGCGACCTTGAGCGGGTTGTCCTTAGTGTATTCCTGGGCGGCGGCGGGGATCGCCGTCGACATCATCATCGAGGCGGCGAGCAGAGTACCTGCTGCGGCCTTGGCCAAAGTCGAGATCAGAGACATGCGCACTCCTGTTTGCGTTTGTTCTAATGCTTGGGGGAATAGGCGGCGGATACGGCGTAGAGCGCGTCGACCTTACTGACATCGACCTCCTCGACGAACGTAATCTTGGGGGTGCCGAGGCGCCCGGAGGGATCGACCAGCGTCATGCCGCGGGTGATCCCGGGGGCGAGCGCCACGCTCGATGAGGCCTCGATCGACTTGGTGACCATCGAGGGATCGAGCACCACGGCGGCAGCCAGCGGATCGACATAGAGGAAGCGATCGGGCAGGCCGCGGCGGATGCCGTTCTCGCGGGCATGCTTCTGCAGCGCTTCGTTGAAGGTCTTGAGCGGCGAAGCCGGGATGCCGGCAAACAACGCGTCGATTTTCTCGCCGACCATGAAGTGGGTGAGGCAGGGCTCCCACGGGATCACCACTGTCTCGATACCAGCGGTCAGCACCACATGCGCGCCCTCGGGATCGGCATAGATGTTGAACTCGGCGGCCGGCGTGGTGTTGCCGCGGCCATAGACGTTGCCGCCCATGATGGTGAGCGTGCCGATGCCATCGACAATCGAAGGATCGAGCCGGAGCGCCAGCGCCAGGTTGGTCAAAGGGCCGATCATCAGGATGTCGGCCTTCTCACCCTTGGCCTTCGCCGCGTTGAAGGTGCGGATCAGGACGCCGACGCCATCGTCGGAGGCATGGGTGTCCTGGCTCGGGGGACGCGGCGCGCCGCCGAGGCCATCATCGCCATGCACGTATTTGGCGTCGATGATCGGCTGGGTCAGCGGGCGGTCGGCGCCGCGATGCACCGGGATCGAAACGCCGAGCTGGGCGCATGTGGCGAGGAGATTGGTGGTCGCCTGGTCGCGGCCGACATTGCCGAACACCGTGGTGATCAGGTCGGGCACTTTGCCGTTGGCAACCAGCAGAATGAGCGCCTGGGCGTCGTCGACGCCACCGTCGCTGTCGAAAATAAAGGTCCGTTCGGTCAAGCTACTGCTTTCTTGTTCTTGGCGTCCGTCCTGGCTTGTTGGACGCGGTTCCAGAACTCGGCGTAAGTCGCCGAGTATGTCTGTCGGATGTCTCCAAAGGGCCGGCGCGTCAAGCTGCGGTTCTGCACCAATTGCTCGCCACCCACCCAAAGGTGACGCAGGTCGCGACCGCTGCCCGAATAGACCAGTAGGGTTTCAGGGTCCGGCGTCTCGGAATAGCCGGCGCCGCTGAGGTCGAAGGCCGCGATGTCGGCAGCCTTGCCGATCTCGAGACTGCCGATCTCGTGCTCGAGGCCGAGCGCCCTGGCGCCTTCGATGGTCGCCATGCGGATGAGGTCGCGGCTCGACAGCGGCTGCGCTACGCCTTCGCGGTGGCTGGCAACCAGCCCGGCGACCCGCATCTCCGAGACCATGTCGTAGGAATTGTTGGCCGCGACATTGTCGGTACCGAGCGCCACTGTGACGCCGGCGGCCCTCAGGCTCACGGCCGGGCAGATGCCCGATCGGCCCGACCGGAGGCCGGCCGAGGCGTTGTAGGACACCGAGGCGTGCGGGGCGCGGGCAAACACCGCGATGTCCTCATCGCTGAGGTCGATGCAATGCGCCGCGTGGATGCGACCCTTGAAGAAGCCGAGCTGCTCAAGCGCCACCGCCGCCGTGGTGCCGTAGCGACGCTGCGTCTCCTCGTTGTCCTCCGGGCCGCAAGCCATATGGAGGTGGAGGCCGACGCCATACTCATTGGCGACCGCCACTTCCTCGACCAACAGGGCCTCGGTGTTGTCGACATAGGGGGCGTGCGGGCCGAACCACGGGACGATGCGGCCATCGGCCGAGCGCTGGTGCTCGAGGAAAGCGGTGGCTTTGGCCAGCTCTTCCGCGCCGCGACGCTCGTCGCCGAGCTGCACGATGCCGTAGGCGATGACGGCGCGCAGTCCGGCGTCCTTGACGGCGTCGGCGATCTCCTCGGCAAAGAAATACTGGTCGCAGAAGGTGGTGGTACCGGAGAGCGCCATTTCGGCGCAGCTCAGCGCCACGGCGGGGCCGATATCGGACGCGACAAGCGACAGCTCCGGCTCGCGGATCGAGTTGTACCAGCCCTCCATGGTGAGCAGGCTCTGGCCTTCCGAGCGGCCGCGGAACAGCACCATCGCCGAGTGGGTATGGGCGTTCACCAGTCCCGGCATGACGAGGTGTCCGGTCAGGTCGAACACCTCGTCGAAGCCGGACGGGTTGGGAGTAGCGTCGCGGGGTCCTACACCGCTGATCCGACCGTCGTGGATGGCGACGAAGCCAGCCTCGAACACTCGATTTTCAGCGTCCACGGAGAGAACCGTCGCTCCGTGGATAAGCGTTGAACCCATTTGACCCCCGTCCGGTAAACCGGTTTACATGACGATCTAACGACACTCAAAAGCCGCTTGTCAAATGCAATCGCGGCAGGACACAGGCACCTGAAGTGAGCCTCAATCCGTTCCAGGCAGACCCCGACATCGCCGCCCGATTTGACCGCCAGAGCGCTGCAATCGGCGACCGGCTCGGTGCAGCAATCGCTGAGCTGGTGGCAGCAAAAGCGCGCCGACCGGAAGATAATCTGGGCAGCATCGTGCTCGCCTCCGAGGTGACGATACTGCGCCAAAGCTTCGGGCTCGGCAGCGTCGAGGAGCTGATGCTTCTGGCGCTGGCGCCGGCACGGGGGATCGCCCGGCAGCCGATTTCGAATTTCTTCGTCGGCGCGGTCGGGCTGGAGCGCGAAACCGGCAACCTGATCCTTGGCGGCAATGTGGAATTCCCCGGCACCCATCTGGGCTTCACCATCCACGGCGAGGGGTTCGTGTTCACCCGCGCCGCCACGCGCGGCACGACGATCGAAACCATTGCGCTCGGCGAAGCGCATCCCTGTGCCCATTGCCGACAGTACCTCTCGGAGTTTGCCGGGAGCCGCGAACTGACGCTGATCGACCCGCTCGGGCACCGGCTCACGATGGCGCAGCTCTACCCGTGGCCGTTCGATCCCGACTATCTGGGCGAGCGCGGCGCCATCGCCGGCGCCTATGACGCGAGCCTCGACCTCGCTGCCAATGACTGGCCCACGACCATCGCCGACCGGCTGCTCGATGCCGGCCGCCGCGCCCATGCGCCCTACAGCAAATGCCCAGGCGCGGTGGTGCTGGCGCTCAGCGATGGGCAGATGGTCTCGGGCTTCTCGGTCGAGAGCGTTGCCTTCAATCCGACCATGGGCCCCTTGCAGGCGGCGATGATCAACCTTATCGCGCATGGCTATGAGGCAGCCGATATCGCCGAGGCGGCGCTCGGAACGCGGCTCAATGGCAATGTCGACTATGCACTGAGCGTCACGGAGCTGTTCGGCAAGCTTGCTCCTCATGCGCCAATATCAATCGTAGGGTGGGCGTGATGCTCGATACCGCAAGCGCCAGCTGGGAAGACGTCTCGGCGGCCATTTCCAAGGGACTGATCGCCGTGCTGCCGGTCGGCGCGGTGGAGCAGCATGGCGCGCACCTGCCGCTTCTCACCGACACGGTACTGGCGAGCGGCGTCGCCCGGCGAATCGCCGAGGGGTGCGATGGGCTGCTGCTGCCGGCCATCGCCTATGGCGACGCATGGACGGCGGAAGACTGGGCCGGAACGCTGTCGCTGTCGCCCGATACGATCCGCGCCACGATCACCGATATCGGCCGCGGCTTGCAGCGCATGGGGGTGAAAGGGCTGATCACCGTCAACGGGCACTTTGGCAATCGCGAGCCGATCAACCTCGCGGCGCGGGCGCTGAGCGAAGCGGGCTTTCCGGTGCTGCATCTCGACTATCCCAGGCTCGAGGCGCTGGCCGCCGAGCTGATGGAGAGCGAGCCGGCCGGGCCGGGCTTCTATCACGCCGACGAGGTAGAGACCTCGATGATGCTGGCGCTGGCGCCGGAGACCGTCCGCATGGAGCGCGCCGCGCCGGAATATCCGGAGTTCCCGGAGCTGTTCGGCGCCGAGCCGATGAAGCTCTCGGCCTTCAACCGATCGGGCGTCTTCGGCGACCCGCGGCCGGCTACGGCGCAGAAGGGCGAAGAGCTGATCGGGGGGATCGCGGCGGAGAGCCTGAGGCTCATCGGTCTATGGACAAAGAAGCACGGAATTTGAACATGACTGAAGCAGACGGCCCCCTCCCGGCCTCCCCCACAAGGGGGGAGGTGAAGAGTCGAGGCTGTGGCTCGATCGTGCCCAACGCACTGGCGGGGCACCTCCCCCTTCATGGGGGAGGATGGGAGGGGGCCGTCTCTATCAATAGGACATCTGTATGACCTCCCTCCCCGACGACCTGCTGATCACCGCCGCCGACGAAGTCAAAATCCGGCAGGACCTGCTGCTGGTCTCCCTCGGCAAGCGCCCGGCCGATCGGTCGCTGCGGGTCGGCAAACTCCTCGACGTGCATTCGCGCACCTGGATGCACGACCAGGAGATCGTCATGCGCGGCAGGCGCATCGCCTGGGTCGGGCCGGCGGGCGAATACCAGGGGCAGGTCAAGGAGCGTTTCCACGAGCCGAAACTTGCCGCGGTGCCGGGCTTCGGCGAGGTACACAAGCATATCGAGAGCTCGCACCTGACGCCGGAATGGGAGGCGGCTCTGGTGATGCCGCGCGGCAATACCTGGACCTGCGAGGCGAGCCACGAATTCTCCAATGTCGACGGGCCACACAACCTCGAGTTCTGGCTGACGGCGCGACAGGCGGGCTCGCCGCTGAAGGTGTTTCCGCAGCCGGGTTCGGCCGTGCCGCCCACTGCCTACGAGTGGGGCGGCGGGTATTTCGGCCATGACGAGCAGGCGAAATTCATGGCCGCCAGCCCGATGGTCACCGGGCTCGACGAGGTGATGGACTGGCCGGCGGTGTGGAACCCCGAAAACCCCTCGCATCAGCGGCTATGGGGAATGATCGAGGCGACGTTCGCGGCGCGCGGCGTGGTCGAAGGCCACGGGGCCGGTCTCCGTACCCTCAGCGAAATCAACGCCTTCGCTGCGGCGGGCCTTGCCTCCGACCATGAAATGATGACGGCCGACGAAGCCTGGGACAAACTGCGGCACGGGCTGTTCATCGAGATCCGCATTCACTCGATGACCGAGATCGTCACCGGGCTGCTGCAGAAGGGGCTGGTCGACTGGAGCCAGGTGGCCTTCGCCACCGACGACCGCAGCGCCACGCTGACGCTCGAGACCGGCGCCACCGACCACAATATCCGCACCGCCATCGCCGCAGGCCTGCCGGCCGAGATCGCCATCCAGTGCGCCACCATCAACCCGGCGCGGCACATGCGGCTGACGCCCTGGGTCGGCTCGATCTCGCCCGGGCGGTTCGCCGACATGGTGCTGCTTGACGATGTCGCGTCGCTGAAGATCGCCAAGGTCTGGGCTGATGGGGCGCAGATTTCGGAAGGCACGACGTTCATCGGCAAGGTGCCGGATATCGCCTGGCCGGCATGGGCAACGCGGACCATCAATATCCGGCGTGACATCACCCCCGAGGATTTCGCCATCAAGGCGGCGCCGGGACGAAAGACCATGCAGGCGGCGGTGATCCGGCCATTCCACTGGCACCCGGATTTCTACACCATGGAGCTGCCGGTCGAAGGCGGCGAGGTGCAGCGGCTCGAGAGCGAGAACCTCACCAAGTTCGCCATCGTCGATCGCTTCTCGGGCGAGGGGAAGGTGGCGAAGATGTTCTGGCGCGGCTGCGGGCCGCGCGATGCGGATACCGCGGTTGCCTGCTCGGTGGCGCATGACAAGCACAATATCTGGACCTGCGGCTCGTCCGATGCCGCCATGGCGCTGGCGGTCAACACGCTGCGGGAGACACAGGGCGGCTGGGCGCTGGTGCATAAGGGCAAGGTCACGGCGACGGTGCGGTTCGAGATCGGCGGGTTGATGAGTAAGCGCCCGGCGGCGGAGCTCGACGCCGATATGCAGGCACTGTACCGGGCCGCGGAGGCGGTCGACTGGATGTACGAGCCGACCTTCCGCCCGCGCTGGAACCCGGGCTTTCCGGAGCGGCTGATGTTCGCGACGCTCACCTGCGCGCCGTGGACCTGGGTGCTGGTGGCGCCCTCACCGCTGGCGCCGGAGGGCTTCGTCAACGTCTCGACCGGCGAGGTGCATCCGGTGGTTTGGTAGTCCGGCGCTCGGCGCGGCCCCCTCCCTCCCCCTTGAGGGGAGGGATTGAGGG
>NZ_LAJE02000321.1 GCF_000970465.2 Devosia insulae DS-56 | reverse complement strand
CTGCAGGTGCTGCCGCAGCAGCCGCCGGCGAGCCTTTGGGGGCGCCGTTGGTCCAGGTGACGTCGAGGCCGGTGAGTGGCACCACCGACAGCGACATCTTGCCCGAGCCCTGCTGCAGTTCGCGCGAGTGGGCGAGGTAGACCAGCGAGTTGTTCTCGGCGTCGTAGATGCGCGAGACGCGCAGGCTCTTCCAGATCAGCGAGCGCGACTGCTTGAAGATCTCTTCGCCGCCCTTGCTGGTGTTGATGTTGCCGATGGTGATCGGGCCGGCAGCGGCGCAATCGACGGCCGAATAGGACGGATCCTCGAACCAGTTGCCCTGCTGCAGCCGATCGATCAGCGAGCGGTTGAAATAGGCGACGTGGCAGACCACGCCCTTGATCTCCGGATCGGCCACGGCCTCGACATTGATGTCGTTGCCGGTCCAGTCGACCCCGACGCGGCCCACATCGGTGCCGTTATTGTTGCCGCAGGCGGCGAGTGCGCCGGTGAGAACGAGGGCGAGGCCGAGGGAGGCGAAGCGCGTTAGCATGCTCATGGGGTCCAGGGGTTCGGGTTGCGGACCGGCCTGATGTGGGGACCTTGCCGGGTTCACGCAACGGCCGGCGGCTGCAATAGTTGCGAGGGCCCGCTGCTCAGGAGTGGCCGTGCTTCGCCGCCGGGCCGTGCGGATGGTCGATATGGCCGAGGTCGCGGCCGGGATCGATGCGATCGCGCACCAGTTGTTTGATCTGCTTGGCGTCGGGGAAGCCGCCGTCGCGCTTGCGCTCCCAGATCAAGATGCCATCGAGATGGATCTCGAAAATGCCGCCGGTGCCGGGAACGAGGCTGACCTCGCCCATTTCGAGGCCGAAGGTCGAGAGCACCTCCTGCCCCATCCAGGCGGCGCGCAGCAGCCAGTTGCACTGGGTGCAGTAGGTGATGGCGAGCTTGGGTTTATCGGTCATATCTGCGGGTCCGCCCAGGAGGAAAAGACGTTGGTCGGCAGCACCAGCACATCGTCCTCGTCGGCCGCGCGGCTCTTCAGCGCCACCAGTTGCGCCGTGGTGGAATTGACGCGTTGCGCCAGCAGCCGGGCAATCTGCAGCAGCCAGGAGGGATGCGCCTCGAGCACATTGAGCGCGTCATTGATGACGTAGAGCTGCACATCGGTGACGGCGCGCACCGTGGCCGAGTGCGGGCGCTCCAGCAGCACGCTCATTTCGCCGAAGATGGCGCCGGGCTGCTTGATGGTCGAGACGAACTTGCCGTCGCGCAGCACTTCGACCTCACCCTCCTTCAGCACCATGATGCTGCCGCCGGCCTGCCCGCCCTGCACGATCAGCTCCGTGCCGGCGGGGAAGAAATCGAACTTCAGCCAGCTTTCCGTCTCTTCAGCCGCCACCACAGCAACTCCCGTTATTCGAGCAATGCAAAGATCTTGTCGAACATCACCTGGTCCTCGCGGACCTTGGCCTGCTTGCGCATATCGACCAGCAGCGCCGTGGTCTTGTGCAACCGCGCCGCCAACAGTTTTGCGATATGCCGCGCCGCGGCCGGGTGCGCCTCGAGGAACGCATCGGCATCGTCGGCGACGTGCACTTCGGCACCGTTGCGCGTCCTGACGGTGGCCGAATGCGGCAGGTCGAGCAGCGCCGACATGTCGCCGATCACCGAACCTGGGTCACCGATCGCCGCCACCGTGCTGCCATCGCGCACCACTTCGAGATCACCGGATTTGAGGATGTAGAGCTTGCCGGTGCGCGCGCCCTCATTCACCAGCACCGCCCGCGGCCCCAATACGCTCACCGGCAGCGCCGCCGCCGCCATGAGGAGCGTCCC
>NZ_LAJE02000320.1 GCF_000970465.2 Devosia insulae DS-56 | reverse complement strand
GAAGGCGGCGCCGCCGATCATCAGCAGTTTTCGCCGGCCGATGCGATCGCCGATGGTCCCCATGGTGATGAGAAAGCCGGCGAGCAGGAAGCCGTAGATATCCATGATCCAAAGCTGCTGGGCGCTGTCGGCGCCGAGCGTTTCGCTGATCCGGGGGAGGGCGAGCAGAATGACCGAGACGTCGATGGAAATCAGCAGCGTCGGCAGGGCGAGGACGGCAAGACCGGTCCATTCGCGGGCCGTGGCGCGGGAGGTCGGGGCTGACATGGCGGCTCCTTTCACTTAAGATGTGGCTTAAGTAATCGAGCTCAATGCTTAAGTCAACGCTTTAGTGATGGCTGGTGGGATGCAGCAGCGCAGATGGAGGTTGAGGGGATCGCACTGGGTCCCCGCCTTCGCACAAACGCGCTAAGTTGGGGTGCCCCACCCACCGGGTCATTCCCGCGAAAGCGGGAACCTCTGTTTTCTTGGCCTTTGCACGATCGCAAACGGAGGTCCCCGCTTTCGTGTGGGATGACACCGAGTTTGGGGGACTTTCAGAGCCTCGTTCGCAGACCCACCGACACCCCATGCCGGCTGAGGCGGCGTGCATCAGGGCAACCCAAGTCCCTAACTTAGCGCCTATGCCCCTTCGTGGGGATGACGCCGGTGGGAACGGCAGGAGGTTTGGCTGTGGCGCGACGCCGATTATCAATAAACCGTCACGTCCCGGTTGTATCCATCGGCAAGCGACGATAGTTTGCCGGCCTCCTTCCCCGACTCCCCAACCACGGACATCGACACATGGAATACCGCCGCCTCGGCAAGGCTGGCCTGCGGGTCAGTGAATTTTCTTTTGGCGCCTGGGTGACCTTCGGCAAGCAGGTCGGCGAAGACGCCGCCGCTTCGATCATGGGTTACGCCTACGACAATGGCATCAACTTTTTCGATAATGCCGAAGGCTACGAGCAGGGTAATGCCGAGATCGTCATGGGCGAGGCGCTGAAGGCGCTGAGCTGGAGCCGCGACAGCTATGCGGTGTCGTCGAAAGTGTTCTGGGGCGGCTCGAAGCCGACGCAGAAAGGCCTCAGCGCCAAGCACGTCACCGACGCCGCGCACGCGGCGCTGAAGCGCCTGCAGGTCGATTATCTCGACCTCTATTTCTGCCACCGCCCGGATATCGATACGCCGATCGAAGAGACGGTGCGGGCGATGCACAACCTCATTACCCAGGGCAAGGTACTGTACTGGGGCACCTCGGAATGGTCGGCGCAGCAGCTCACCGAAGCTTACGCCGTCGCCCGCCAGGAACATCTGACGCCGCCGACGATGGAACAGCCGGAATACAACCTGTTCCGCCGCGAGAAGGTCGAGGCCGAGTTCCTGCCGCTCTACAGCCTGTTCGGGCTGGGAACGACGATCTGGTCGCCGCTTGCCTCGGGGATCCTCACCGGCAAGTACAATGACGGCGTCCCGGCCGACAGCCGGATGAACCTCCCCGGCTATGAGTGGCTGAAGGCGCGGCTCGACAGCGACAAGGGTCGCGACGAACTGGCGAAGGTGAAGCAGTTGGCCAAGCTCGCCGACGAGCTGGGCCTCCCCATCCACCACCTGGCGCTGCTCTGGTGCAACGCCAACCCCAATGTCTCGACGGTGATCCTCGGCGCCTCGAAACTCAGCCAGCTCAAGGACAACCTCAAGGCGCTCGACTCGAAGTCGAAGATGACCCCGGAGGTGCTGGCGAAGATCGAAGCGATCATGGGCAACACGCCGGAAGCACCGCGGCGGTACTGAGGGGCGGCCTGCCGTACGGCTGATAGGCCGGTGCGGGAAGATACCCCCCACCCTGTCCC
>NZ_LAJE02000319.1 GCF_000970465.2 Devosia insulae DS-56 | reverse complement strand
CGCCGGCGGTGGCGGGATCAGAGGGGAGCGGCGCGGGGGGCGGGTGGCGCTGAGGAGGCGTGGGGATTCCGGGTAGGCGGTGCACGGGCTGGTGTCGTCCAACTTCATGGACCCGGTGACGCTGCCCTACCAGATCGCTGCCGCCAAGGCGCTGGTCGAAGTCTCGAACCCGATCGGTGCGGGCATCCTCGTCCACCACAGCGGCAACCTCCGCGCCGCTGCGATGGCCGACTGAGCAGGGGGCGAGGTGCGCGAGCGTGAAGCACTTACCGAGCTTGCCGATTTCGCCCGCCCGCATGGCGTGCGCATCGCGCTCGAAAACATCTTTACCACCGAGCTCGGCCAGTATCGCCAGACCCCGACCGAGGTGGCCGAGACGGTGAAGGCAGTGAACCATGCGAACCTCGTGGCGCTGATCGACTTCAGCCACGCCTATATCGAATCCACCTTCAAGGGCCTCGATTTCCGTGCCGAGATCCGCGCCATGGCACCGGTCGCTGGGCACCTTCACCTGCACGATTCCTTCGGCCGCGCGCAGGGCTTCTACAAGCCGTTCCATCCGGCGGAAAACACCGCGATGGGGATCGGCGACCTGCACATGCCGCTCGGCTGGGGCGATATCGTCTGGGACGAGATCTTCGCCGAGCTGAGCTTCCTGCCCGACACCGTGGCGATGATGGAAATCGGCCGCCGCTACCGCCGCGAGCAGCCTGAGAGCCTGGCGCGGGCCAAGGGGCTGGCTGGTCTGGTCGACGCTCCGGCTGCTGTGGCGGCGGAGTAATCCCAAACCTGCTGGCGTCCGCTCGGGCGCCGGCAACTTGCTTCGCTCCCGCTCGTTCGTGCACCATGGCCGGAACGAGAGGGAGCTGCGCGATGGGTTTCGGGATTTCAGGCGTCTACTGCGCCACGGTGACGCCGCTCAATGCCGATCTCAGCCCCGACCTGAAGCGGCTCGGCGCGCACTGCCACAACCTCATCGCCGATGGTTGCCACGGCATCGCGCTGCTCGGCACCACGGGCGAAGCCAACTCGTTCTCGGTCACTGAGCGCAAGGCCATCCTCGAGGGCGCGCTCAACGCCGGGATCACGCCGGAACAGCTGGCGCCGGGGGTCGGTGTGGCCGCGATCCCCGATACGGTGGAGCTCACCCGCCATGCGCTGAGCCTCGGCATTACCCGCGTGGTGATGCTGCCGCCATTCTACTACAAGGGGGTGAGCGATGACGGGATCTTTGCCGCCTATGCGCGGATTATCGAAGCGGTGGCCGATCCGCGGCTCAAGCTCATTCTCTACCACATCCCGCAGACCTCAGCGGTGCCGCTCAGCCGGCCGCTGGTGACGCGGCTGATTGCGGCGTTTCCCGGCACCGTTGTCGGGCTCAAGGATTCGTCGGGCGACTATGGCAATATGCAGGGCCTGGTGGAGGACAATCCCGGCTTCGCCGTGATGGTCGGGGCCGATCCGCTGCTGTTGCCGTTCCTCAAGATCGGCGGCGCCGGTTGCATCACCGCGACCTCGAACCTCGCGGCGCGGGCGCTGCGCACTATCTACGATCATCACGCCGACCCGGCTCGAGCGACGGAGGTCGATGCGGCGCAGGGGCGGATCGAGGCGGCGCGATCCATGCTCAACAGCTACGGGCAGATCCCGACCATCAAGGCGGTGCTGGCGGAGCGCGATGGCGACGACGGCTGGAGCCGGCTCCGACCGCCGCTCATGCCGTTCGCGGCGGAGAAACTCGGTGAGCTGCGTGAGCGGGTGGCGGCGCTGCCGGGGGTTTAGCTCCCCTCCCCCTTGAGGGGAGGGCACGGCCCTCCTACACCCCTGACGCGCCCG
>NZ_LAJE02000318.1 GCF_000970465.2 Devosia insulae DS-56 | reverse complement strand
GCCACCGGCCGATCAACATGGCCCTCACCCCCACCAACGTCGCCTTCACCCTCGCGCAAAACTGCCATACAACCTTGCGCCGAATAGGGATGGGACCAATGCCGGAAGAGATTCTCCAGACTCACAAGCTGCTCGATCGCTGCGAGAAGGCGCTCGCCGAACGCTACACCGTGCACAAGCTGCACGAGGCGGCCGACAAGGAGGCGCTGATCAAGTCGGTGGCCGGCAAGATCCGGGCCGTCGCCGGCGGCAATGTCGACGGCGCACTGATGGACAAGCTCCCCAAGCTCGAGATCATCGCCAATTTCGGCGTCGGCTACGACTCGATCGACACCAAGGCGGCCAAACAGCGCAATATCCGCGTCACCAATACGCCGAACGTCCTCAACGATGCCGTCGCTGAGCTCACCCTTGGTTTGATGATCGGCCTCGCCCGCCGCATCCCGCAGGGCGACCAGTTCGTCCGTCAGGGCAAGTGGCCCAAGCAGAGCTTCCCGCTGCTCACCGAGCTCAACGGCAAGACCGTCGGCATTCTCGGCCTCGGCCGCATCGGCAAGGAAATCGCCACGCGCTGCCAGGCGATGAAAATGCGCGTCGTCTATCACGGCCGGTCGCGCCAGCATGACGAGCCCTACATCTTCTACGACAAGCTCATCGACATGGCCCGCGACAGCGACTGGCTGGTGATCATTGCGCCGGGTGGCAAGGGCACCGAGAAGATCGTCTCGCGCCAAGTGCTCGAGGCGCTCGGCCCCGAGGGGTTCATCGTCAATGTCGCGCGCGGCACGCTGATCGATGAGGCAGCGATGCTGGAGCTGCTGCAATCGAAAAAGCTCGGCGGCGCGGCGCTCGATGTGTTCGAGAAGGAGCCGCAGGTGCCCGAGGGCTTCTTTGCGCTCGATAACGTCGTGCTCTCGCCGCACCAGGGCAGCGCCACGCACCAGACGCGCAACAAAATGGGGGATCTGGTCGTTGCCAATATCGTCGCGCATTTTGCCGGCGAACCCCTGCTCAGCGCGGTGGTCTGATCATGCTGATTGATCTCAAAGGCAAAGTTGCCATCGTCACCGGCGCCGGTCGCGGTATCGGCCGCGCCATCGCCAGGACCCTCGCTGCTGAAGGCGTCACCGTCGCGATCATCGATTTCCGCCAGGATCTGCTCGATGACGCCGCGATGGAGTGGACCGAGGCCGGGTGGCCTGGCCTTCGCATCCTCTGCGACGTGCGCGAGGCGGCCCAGGTCAACGCCGCGGTCGGCGCAGTGAACGAAGCGTTCGGCCGGGTCGACATCCTTGTCAACAATGCCGGCGTCGCCAGCGGAGCGCGGGTCGAAAAACTCGCCGAGGCGGTGTGGGACGCCAATTTCGACACCAACACCAAGGGCACTTTCCTGATGTGCCAGGCGGTGGCGCCGATCATGCAGCGCCAGGCCTCGGGCCGCATCATGAACGCCGCCTCGTTCGCCGCCATCATCCCGTCGGTCGGCGGCGCCGCCTATGCGGCGTCGAAATCCGCCGTGGTGCAGTTCTCCCGCGTGCTGGCCGGCGAGCTCGGTCCGTTCAACGTGACGGTGAACTCCTATTCGCCGGGCATGATCCCCACCGAGATGAACGGCTTTGCCAAGCTGCCCGACGCCCGCCAGCAACGGCTGCTCGACACCCTGACGCTCCGCCAGTGGGGCAACCCGGAGGACGTCGCCAACCTTATCTGCTTCCTCGCGTCCGACCAGGCTCACTACATCACCGGCGCCTCGATCGACTGCTCCGGCGGCAAGTACGCCACGCAGTTCCCATCGGCGGCTTACGAGAGCTGAGGGCAGGGCAACCCAGCGCACCGAGGG
>NZ_LAJE02000317.1 GCF_000970465.2 Devosia insulae DS-56 | reverse complement strand
CATTGATGCCGGCCATATCGGCGTCATCGAGCTCAAACCCTGAGAGATCGAGGTTCTCCCGCCGACGCGATGGCGTCGCCGATTTCGGGATCGGCAGCACGCCCAGTTGCACATGCCAGCGCAGCACCACCTGCGCCGGGCTGCGGCCGTGCTTATTGGCCGCCGCCACCACCGGCGGCTCGGCCAGCAGGCCGGTGCCCTTGCCGATCGGCGTCCAGGCTTCGGTCAGAATTCCCCGCGCCTTGTCGGCGGCGCGCTGCTCGGGCTGGTTGAAATAGGGATGCAGCTCGATCTGGTTGACGCTCGGCGCGACGCCGGTCTTTTCGATCAGCTGGTCGAGATGCTCGGGCAAAAAGTTCGACACGCCGATCGAGCGGACGAGGCCGCGCTCGCGCGCTTCGATCATCCCCTCCCAGGCCTCGACGAACAGTTGCTGGCTCGGGTTGGGCCAGTGGATCAGGTAGAGATCGAGATAATCGAGCCCGGAACGCAGCAGCGATTCCTCGATCGCCCAGGTGACGTTCGGCTTTTTGTGGTGCCGGCCGGGGAGTTTTGAGGTGACGCGGATTTCCTCGCGCGGCACCCCGGACATCCGCACGGCTTTGCCGACGGCGCCCTCGTTCTCGTAATTGACAGCGGAATCGAGCAGCCGATAGCCCTCCCGGAGCGCTTCCGCCATGCCCTCGGCCCCGGGAATGCCGCGCAGCGCATAGGTGCCGAGCCCGACCGCCGGAAGCGTGGTGCCGTCGTTGAGTTTGTGGTCGGGCAGCAGGGACATCGCGAATCTCCTCGGGTTTTCGCGAGGCATAGGAACGGAGCCGGCGCGGTAACGCCATCCCCAAATAGGCGTGTTGCGCTTGCGCGTGGCGCGGCGCGCCGCGACAGTCCGGGAATGAACTCGCGTGATTCACTCCCCCTCGCCGCCCTCGCCCTTGCCTTGCTGCTCGGTACTCCCGCTCACGCCGCGCCAGCCGAAACGCGCTGCGCACCCACCGAGTTCGAGGGCGCCCGCTACACCGTGTGCCGCGCCGCGCCCGCCGAACTGGAGCTCCACTGGCGCGATGCCGACGAGCAGCCCTATCGCCGCTTCGACGCGCTGGCCACGGCCCTCGCGGCCGACGGCCGCACACTGCAGTTCGCCGTCAATGCCGGCATGTACGATACCGAGTTCCGCCCCATCGGCCTCTATGTCGAAGCGGGCGAGAAGCTGGTGAAGCTGAACACCAGCGAGGCGGCGCCGGGGACAAAACCCATCCCCAACTTCTACAAAAAGCCCAATGGCGTGTTCTTCATCGTCGGCGAGACGGCGGCCATCACGACCACCGAAGACTATCTCGCTGCGGCTCCCGCGGCGCGGCTCGCGACCCAGTCAGGGCCGATGCTGGTGATTGGAGGGGAACTCCACCCTGCCCTGATCCCCGGCTCCACCGACCGCACCCGCCGCAGCGGCGTCGGCGTCTGTGGAGAAGGCGAGGTGATCGTCGCCGTCAGCGATGGCGGCGTGAACTTCCACGATTTCGCGCGATTGTTCCGCGACAGCCTCGGCTGCGACAACGCGCTGTTCCTCGATGGCGGGCGCGGGGTGGGATTGTATGACCCGGAGCTGGGACGGAACGATGTGTCCTGGCACGGGGGGTACGGGCCGATGCTGGGGGTGGTGAAGTAGGCGCGTCGACGGCAGCGCAAGTTGCGGGAGTTATGTAAACCGGCAATGCCACAACGCCCCCTCGCCCCTCTGGGGAGAGGGCTGGGGTGAGGGGCGCCAAGCGCGCCGACGGCAGCCCGGACGCGACATCTGCGGCCCGCCCGTCCGGAGTGCTTGGCGCCCCTCACCCTGACCCTCTCCCCCGAGG
>NZ_LAJE02000316.1 GCF_000970465.2 Devosia insulae DS-56 | reverse complement strand
ACCCCCACCCCCAGCCCCTCCCCTCAAGGGGGAGGGGAGCAGAGCACCCACCTCGCCCTCATCAGCCCACCATGAGACAATCTAAACCTCGAACGGCTGCGCCCAGGCGCGCTTGCCGGCCATGTCGGTGACGACGACGCGGCACCAGCCGCCGGCGAAGCGCGAAAGATCGAGCTCGGCCGAGGTGATGGCCTCGCCATGCACCACCGCCGATTTGGCGCCGGGGCCAGCCAGGACGATGCTGCGCACCGGCGAGGCGATGACGCTCAGCCTGTCGCCGTCGCGCTCGATCGCGATGATCTCAGGGCCGGTGCTGGCGTAGTAATTGCCTACCGTCAGCGCTGCGAGCAGCGCCTCGGGTTCCAGCGTTTCGGACTTCACCTGCACCCAGCCGCCAAAGCTGTCGTTCGAATGGAAATGCGCGTCGTCCGAGGCAAAGCCGGTGAGCTTCCTGCCGCGGGTCATCAGGTCATCGAACAGCGCCACGCCATCCGGCCGGGCCGACAGCATCTCGCAGGTGTGGTTGTAGATCTCGACCGCATGCGCAGCATCGAGCGCCAGCCCATCGGTGAAATCGAGCCCATACCATTGCGGGTGGGCAATACCGACAAAAGCGCCCGCCGCCGCGGCGCGACGCGCCAGGGCCGGCCCGTCTTCACCCTCCGGTGTCGCGGCGAAATCCTGCGGCAGGCCGACGGCGAGGATGTGCCAGAGATCGCCCAGATGCGTCGCCGGTGCATGCAGTTCTGCGCCGATCAGGGTGGTGAAGCCGTCGGTGCGATAGTCGCGGGTGTCGGTCAGCGGGAAGCTGTACTGTTTGAGGAAGTGATCGGAGAGGCAGAGGAAATCATAGCCCGCCTCACGGTAGCGGCGGCAGACCTCAGCCGGCTCGAGCGCACCGTCCGAGCGGTTCGAGTGGGTGTGGAGGTTCCCCTTCCAGAAGCGGCCGGGGGCGGAAAAAGCCGAAAGCATAGTGGTCTCCGAAAACAGATCAGGCAGCGAGAACGAAATGGTTGGCCCCGACCTCGTCGTAGCGGGGTGGCGCCGGGTCGTGGCCGACCGGATAGATCGGCGAAGGCAGCAGGCCGGCCGGAGGCACCGTACGGCGCGGCGTGGTCGGATCGGGGTTGGGCACGGCAGCCAGCAAGGTGCGGGTATAGGGATGGCGCGGATCGCCGAACACCGTATTGCGCGGACCCATCTCGACGATCCGGCCCATATGCATCACCGCGACGCGATGGCTGACCCGCTCCACCACCGCCATGTCATGCGAGATGAACAGATAGCTCAGGCCCAGCTCCTGCTGCAGCTCGATCATCAGGTTGACCACCTGCGCCTGGATCGACACGTCGAGCGCCGACACCGGCTCATCGGCGACGATCAGCTTGGGCGACAGGGTCAGCGCCCGGGCGATGCAGAGCCGCTGGCGCTGGCCGCCGGAGAACTCGTGCGGATAGCGTTCGAGCTGCTCGTCCGAAAGCCCGACGCGCCGGATCAGCCCGACCACCCGGTCGCGCAGCGCCGAGCCCGCTTCGACGCCATGGATCACCAGCGGCTCGGCCACCTGCTCAAAGGCAGTCAGCCGCGGATCGAGCGCCGCGTAAGGGTCCTGGAAGATGATCTGCATATCGCGGCGTTTCTTGCGCAACGCGTCGCCGGAGAGCCGGGTGAGCTCGTCGCCCTCGAGCGTCACGCTGCCCGATTTCGGCTCGACCAGCCGCAGCACCGAGCGGCCGGTGGTCGACTTGCCGCAGCCGGATTCGCCGACCAGCGCCAGCGTCTCGCCGCTGCCGATGCTGAACGATACATCGTCCACCGCATGCACATTGGCGACATGGCGCTGCAGCACGCCTTTCTTCACCGGGAAGCGGGTGACGAGATGCTTCACCTCGAGCAGCGGCAGATGCGTCGGCGGCACGTCGTGCGTCGGCGCCTCGCCGAACCTTGCCGGCCGGCTGGCGCCCTGCATCGAACCCAGCCGCGGCACGGCGGCGAGCAACTGCCTGGTATAGGCTTCGCGCGGGCGAGCGAAGAGTTCGCGCGTCGCCGCTTCTTCGACCTTCCTGCCGTGTCGCATCACCACCACGCGGTCGGCCATTTCGGCGACGACGCCCATGTCGTGGGTGATGAACAGCACCGCCATGTCGCCCTCGGCGGCGAGCGTCCGCACCAGCTCGAGGATCTGCGCCTGGATGGTCACGTCGAGCGCCGTCGTCGGCTCGTCGGCGATCAACAGGCGCGGCGAACAGGCGAGCGCGATGGCGATCACCACGCGCTGCCGCATGCCGCCCGACAGTTCATGCGGATACTGCGTGAAGCGCCGCTCCGGCTCCGGGATGCGCACCCGCTTCAACAGCTCCACCGCCTGCCGCGCCGCCTCGGCGGCATCGGCCTTCTGGTGCAGCCGGATCACTTCGGCGATCTGCTCGCCGACGGTGAATACCGGGTTCAGCGAGGTCATCGGCTCCTGGAACACCATGGCGATCTCGTTGCCGCGGATGGCCCGCAGCACGCCTTCGTCGGCCGTGGCCAGGTCGACGACCCTCGCGTCCTTGCGACGGAAGCGGATAGCGCCTTCGGCGATCCGGCCGCCCGAGAACTTGCCGAGCCCGAGGATCGACATCGCCGTTACCGACTTGCCCGAACCGGATTCGCCCACCACCGCGACGCACTCGCCCGAACGGATCTCGAAGCTCAGCCCGTCGACGGCAACGACCGGACCGTTATCGGTTTCGAACACAACCTTCAGGCTGTCGACATCGAGGATGGCGGTGTTGCTCATCGGGGGCTCCGTTCATTGCAGATGAAGAGCCACAGAGCTCTCCGTGATCCTCCCCCGTGGAACGGGGGAGGGGGACCAGCGAAGCTGGTGGAGGGGGGAGCCAATCCCACAGTCGACTCTTGCCGCCCCCTCCACCACCCTTCGGG
>NZ_LAJE02000315.1 GCF_000970465.2 Devosia insulae DS-56 | reverse complement strand
GCCGTATCCACGCCCGCCCCCACCAGCGTGACGCCGCGACCGATCCAGCGCCGGGCGGCTTCGGCGGTGCCGCCGAAGATGCCGGTGGTGACGCCGGCGGCTTTGCAGGCATCGATCACCTGCTCGATCGTCGCGACCACCTTGGGATGGCCCATCTCGCCCGGCACGCCGAGGGCGTGCGACAGGTCCAGCGGCCCGAGGAAGATGCCGTCGAGGGTGGGGAGCTTCAGGATCTCCGGCAGCGCGGCGACGCCGCCGGCGCCTTCCACCATCAGCAGCACGGCGACATCGCGGTTGGCCTCGGTGAACCATTCGGTGCGGCCGGAATAGTCGGCGCCGCGGACGAAGGAGTTGGCGCCGCGATTGCCATCGGGGGCGAAGCGGGCGGCGCGCACGGCGCGCTCGGCTTCGGCAAGCGAGCCGATCTGCGGCACGATCACTCCGGCAGCGCCGGCATCGAGCGCGGCGCCGATCTCGGTGGGTTCGCTGCTGCGCACCCGCACCAGCGGATAGATGCCGCGCGCCATGGCGGCGAGGATCAGCGGACCGAGCGCTTCGCTGCCATGCGCACCGTGCTCGAGATCGAGAATAATGCCATCATAGCCAGCGAGCGCGATCAGCTCGACCAGCTCGACGGAGGGGATGATCGAGAACGGCGCCAGCAGCGGCGTCGCGGTTTTGAGGCGCGCACGAAGCGGCATCAACGGCATGACAAACCTCCCTCATTCCTGCCCTTTCCTAGCCCGCGCGGCGGGCCGAGGCGACAGGAACTTTCCGCCTAGACATTATGCTATTATAATCTATGCTCGATTGTGAGGATGCGAACAGTACCCGGAATCGGGACGACGCAGGGAGGCTCGGCGGTGGCAATTTCGGCGATGCGCAAAGGCGCACAGCAGACCGGCGCGGGCAATCTGCCCGACAAGCAGGTGCTGATGGGCCTGTTCGAGCAGATGGTACTGCTGCGCAAGTTCGAGAGCGTCGCGCAGGTGGCCTGCCGCAAAGGCGAAACCCCCGGGTTCCTGCATCTCTATATCGGCCAGGAAGCGACGGGCGTCGGCGTCTGCGCGCATTTGCGCCGGTCCGACTGGGTCACCTCGACGCATCGCGGGCACGGGCACGCGCTGGCCAAGGGCGCCGACCCCAGGCGGGTGATGGCGGAGCTGTTCGGCAAGGCCGATGGCATCTGCGGCGGCCGTGGCGGCACCATGCATCTCTACGATCGTTCGGTCGGGCTGTTCGGGACCAACGGCATTGTCGGGGCCGGCATCGGCCATGCCGTCGGTATCGGCATGAGCGCCCGGGCGCAGGGCCGCGACGATATCGGCGTGGCGTTTTTCGGCGACGGCGCGGCCAACCACGGGGCGTTCCACGAAGGGCTGAACTTCGCCGCGGTGAACCGCGCGGCGGCGATCTTCGTGTGCGAGAACAACCTCTACGCGACGGCGACGCCGCTCAAATCCATCACCCTCAACCCCGAGATCGCCACCAAGGCCGACAGCTACGGCATGCCGGGCGTCGCGGTGGACGGGAACGACGTGTTCGCGGTGTGGCTGGCGATGAAGGAAGCCACCGAGCGCGCCCGCTCCGGCAAGGGGCCGACGCTGATCGAAGCCAAGACCTATCGCACCGTGGGGCACCATGAAGGCGACCCGGTGATCGGCACCTATCGCACGCAGGAAGAGGTCGACGCCTGGATCAAGCGCGATCCGATCGACATGTTTAGGAAGCGCCTGGTCGAGGATTACGGCATTGCCGATGCCGACGATCTTGCCGATATCGAATCGCATATCGACAAGGTGGTGCAGGAGGCGCTGGAGTTTGCGCGCAACTCGCCGGAGCCCGATCCGGCGACGGTACGGCGGCATGTCTATGCCAACCCGATCAACCCGCCGGAAGCGCTGAAGGCACGGCCGGCCGGCGAGACGCGGGTGCAGGGCTGGCTCGAAGCGGTGCGCGACGGCATTGCTGAGGAAATGCGGGCCAACTCGGCCATTCTCTATTTCGGTGAAGGCACCGGGGAGCGCGGCGGCAGCTTCGCCCATACCAAGAACCTCTGGCACGAGTTCGGGGCGGAGCGGCTGGTCGATACGCCGATCTCGGAGCAGGGTTTTACCGCTGCCGCAGTCGGCGCTTCGGCGACCGGCACCCGCACCGTCTCGGACCTGATGTTCGCCGACTTCGCCTTCGAGACCACCGGGCAGATCTTCCTCCAGGCGGCCAAGCTCCGCTACATGAGCAATGGCGAAATGAGCGCCCCGATGGTGGTGCGCGCCGGCGCCGGAGCCCTGCGCAGCTCCGGCCCGCACCACTCGGGCATGTACCACCCGCTGTTCGCCCATATGCCGGGGCTGATCGTCTGCGTGCCGTCGAACCCGGCCGACGCCAAGGGGCTGATGAAGACGGCGCTGCGCGGCGGCGATCCGGTGATCATGCTGGAGCCCAAGGCGCTGTTTGCCTCGAAGGGCCCGGTGCCGGTGGGCGAGGATCACTATGTGCCGTTCGGCTCGGCCCGCATCGCCCGATCCGGCAAGGACTTCACCATCGTCGCGGCCGGCCAGATGGTGGCGCGGGCGCTGGAGGCGGCCGACCTCTTGGCGGCGCAGGGCACCGACGTCGAAGTGGTCGACCTTCGCACCATCATGCCGCTCGACGTGAACACCATCGTCGAGAGCGTCAAGAAGACCCACCGCCTGCTGGTGGTGGACGAGGCCTGGGCGATGTGCGGCATGGGCGGCGAGATCGCCCAGACCATCAATGAGCTGGCCTATGACGAGCTCGACGGCCCGGTCGGGCGGCTGCACACCGCGCCGGTCTCGCATCCGTTCGCTCCCGTGCTGGAACGCGCCATGCTGGTCGACGCCGCCAAAATCATGGACGGGGTGCGCAGCATCATCGCCGGCAAGGCACCGGTGCCGGACCATTGGCAC
>NZ_LAJE02000314.1 GCF_000970465.2 Devosia insulae DS-56 | reverse complement strand
CTCCCCTTGTGGTCGCGGGACGAGGGCGCAGCCCTCGCCCGGAGGTGCCCGAAGGGCGGATGAGGGGTCCGCGCAACGAAGTGTAGCGCGGCCGGAGCGAAGCGACGGACGACGAGTACGCGGAGAGACCCCTCATCCGGCCTTCAGCCACCTCGCGGCGAGGGCTTCGCCCTCGTCCGCTGACCACAAGGGGAGAAGGCACTCCAACTACTGTCAGTGGTTCACATGCAATTGCCCTGCCCTCAAGGGGGAGGGAGGCGACCCCGTCAACTCCCGACGAAAGCAGGGCCCTCCCGCAAGCCCGCTACTCAGCCACAACTTCCAGCGGGACCCGCGACCAATCCTGCTCCTGGCAGAGCACATAGAGCACGCACCCCTTGAGCCGGATCAGGTCGGCCGAGCGCACCTCGACCGACCCTGAATAGATGTTGCCATCCTCGGGGTTGTAGATCTCACCCTCATAGAACATCGGGTTGCCGGTCTGCCGCAGCGCCAGGATCTGCAGCCCCTGGATCGGCCGCCCCTGCAACGCCGGATCCTTGTTGTTGGCGTCGGTAAACGATGCCGGATCGATGCTCTCCAGCTGATCGCCATACTTCTGTTTGATCGCCTCGGGGATCACGATCTTGGTGATGTGACCGCAATAGCCGACCGGGCAGGCGATGATCGTCAGCTCGGTCTGTGCCGTCGTCAGCCAGACCCCCTCGATCAGCGCTGGCAGCGTCTGCTGCGCCGCCGCCGGGCCGGCGCCCAGCGCCACCGATATCGCCACGATGCTCGTCAGCTTCTGTAACCAGGCCATGGGTTCATCCTCCGCAAAGATCGCCCATCCGGTCCGCTCGAATCGAGGAGAACTCCCCGATTGCGGCAACTACGGCCATCGTTGCGCAGCCTCTGGTCAAATCAATGGCAAAGTTCAGCAAGTATCGTGACACGACGACCGGCGCGGCACTTCTGCATCACTTGCCCGGCGCCGGTCATTTATTGCGTTGCGGCCGCACCCGAAAAACCCCTTGCCCGCCCGGACGATTGCCCCTATCAGACCCTCCGACGGAGAGGTGGCCGAGTGGTCGAAGGCACGCCCCTGCTAAGGGCGCAGACCTCTAAAGGGTCTCGTGGGTTCGAATCCCATCCTCTCCGCCACTTCCCCCACATCATTGAACGGCCTGTCGCTGTGTTGGCATGGCGTCGCCGCGTTCCGACTCTGCTCGCTCCTGCGGGCACTGTTCTCCGTGGTATTTAGTCCACTAAAATTATGGACTAAATGCAGAAATAGCATGGCGTTCTCAATCCGCGCCGCTCTCGCGGCACAATTTATAAAGGCCTCACCACATTAGCAACGGCTGCTCTCGCGCTGGGGCGGCCTGTCGTGGTGCAATTTGCCCCATGTCGAACGTTACGCCGCACCGCCGCCCAAGCCTGCCGCAGCCGCTGTGGTCGCTCAGCGCTCGTGGCCCCCGCTCGGCTGCGCCTCGTCGCCATGTCCCGACCCACGGAGTTGCGTGATGACTTTGCTCGATCCCAATGTGGCCGCTACGGCCTTGCAGGATGCACCAGCTGATGCGGCCACCTTCAAGCTCGCGATGCGTCACCTGGCGGGGGCGGTGAGCGTCATCACCACTGGGCGTGGCGAGCAGCGCACCGGCTTTACGGCGACCTCGGTTTCGTCCTTTTCAATGGAGCCGCCGGCGATGATCGTCTGCCTCAACCGTTCGTCGTCGTCCTGGCCGGTGGTGCAGCAGCACCTGGGTTTTTGCATTAACCTCCTCGCACACGACCAGTTGCACGTCGCCGATCGCTTCAGTGGCCGCGGTGGCGCCACGGGCGTCGCACGCTACGAGGGCGCGGCATGGCAGGAACTCGTCACCGGCGCGCTCGGTCTTTCCGACGCCCTGACGGTGATCGACTGCGAGCTCGACGAGGCGATCGAGCGCCATTCGCACGCCATCCTGATCGGCCGGGTCCGCGCCATTCGCACCCGCGAAACGGCGGAGCCGCTGCTCTACTGGCACGGCGCCTATCGGCACATCTCGAATCTGGACCGCGTGCTGACTTCGGCCTGAGGCCTGGGGCAGGGCAGTCATCATCAACGCGGGGAGCACAAGGTTGGACATCAGGCGTATCGACGAGCGGGTCAGTGCTGAAGCGACGAATCGCGCACCAACCCGCCGGGCCCAAGACCTGACAAGACCTGAGCCTCAATTCGTCCCACCCCTTCCTCGGGACGTAACCGGCGCCGCGTGTCTCCCTCTCCTTGGCACACGGCGTCGATGGTTTGCCGACGGCGACGGCCCCGCGATCAGGCCGATTGTCGATGGCCACTATCCGGCGGGGCTGACGGATGCTACCGCGTTCGTGGTAGAGTTTTCCAACCCGCCGCAACAGCACGTTTGACTGGCCATGGCGTCTTCGTTCCGCGCCGCCGCCGTATCGACCGTGACCTTCTGAACCACCAAATCAGCCCCTCGCATCCAATCGCGGCAAGTGTGCGGGCACCTACGCCGAGGCCCAGAACCCATGACTGAAGCCACCTTGATCGTACCGGTGATCCTTGCAGGCGGGCAGGGGACCCGCCTCTGGCCGATGTCGCGTGCAGCTCGCCCCAAGCAGTTCCTGCCGCTGACCGGCCCGACTTCGCTCTATCAGCAGACGCTGCTGCGGGTCGCCGACCCTTCGCGCTACCATCCTGCAGTCATCGTCACCAATGCCGAGTACCGCTTCCTCGTCGCCGAGCAGGCGCAGGAGGCCGGTGTCGCAACCTCCGCCGTGCTGCTCGAGCCGGTGGCCCGTAACACCGCCGCTGCCATCGCCGCCGCCGCCGTGCATGTGCGGAAGGCCTTCGGCGACGATGCGGTGATCCACGTTCTCGCTTCCGATCATGCCGTCGATGCCGACGACAACTACTGGTGGCTCGCTCTTTTACACATCTCAAGCGGT
>NZ_LAJE02000313.1 GCF_000970465.2 Devosia insulae DS-56 | reverse complement strand
AGGTGTATAAGAGCCAGCCCGCAAGGTAGGAGGAGACCAAAACACTGACGCCCGAGTTGGCGTCTCCCTCCCCCTGGGGGGGAGGGGACAGGGGTGGGGGTACTCTCCCCGCCCCGACCTATCCCCCGTTAGGGTGCGTCAAACCTCGATATCGAACACCAGCAAGCCCTTCACCCCGCCCTCGAGCGCCGCGACGAGCCGCTTGCCCGCCTCCTGGTGCTTACCGTCGGCCAGGTACGCGTCACGCGCCGCGGCGTCCGGAAAGTCCATGGTAAAACCGTCGACAAACCCCTGGTGCAGGCCTTCGGGCGAGACGTTCGGGCCATAGCTCATGTGGTCGATCTCGAGGTGTACGCCGAGCGCGGCGAGCTGCTCGTAGATCCCCTGCTTCTCGGCGGCCGGGACATCAGCGCGGAACTTCAGGAACACACAGTGGCGGATGGTCATCAGTAAGTGGTCCTGCCGCCGGAGAGATCGAACACCGAGGCGGTGGTAAAACTGTTCTCCTTCGACACCAGCCAGGCCACCATATTGGCGAGCTCATCCACCTCGAGGAAGCGGCCGCGCGGGATGCGGCTCAGCATGTACTCGATGAACTCCTTGGTGACTTCCTTGAGGATAGCGGTGTTGGCGACCGCCGGGGTGATGGCGTTGACCGCGATATCGTACTTGGCGACTTCCTTACCGAGCGCCTTCACCAGCCCGAGCACCCCGGATTTCGAAGCGGCATAGGCGGCGGCATTGGGGTTGCCTTCCTTGCCGGCGACCGACGAGATGTTGACGATGCGGCCGTAGTTGCGCGCCTTCATCGACGGGATCACCACGCGGTTGACGTAGAACGTGCCGTTGAGGTTGATCTCGATGACGCGCCGCCATTCGTCGAGCCCGTACTCATCGAGCGGCGCGTTCTTGCCGGCAATGCCGGCCGAGTTGAGCAGGATCGACACCGGGCCGACCTCCTTCTCCACTGCGGCATGGGCGGCGGCGAGCCCGTCACAATCGGTGATGTCGACCGTCTGGCTCGCTGCCGCGTCGCCGAGCAGCCCCACCGCGACCTTCAATGCCTCGGCATCGCGGTCCCACAGGCTGACCTTGGCGCCCGAGGCGATGAAGCGCTTGGCACAGGCCAGGCCGAAGCCCGAGGCGCCGCCGGTGATCACCGCAACCTGCCCGTTGAGATCGATCTGATTCACGTCTGTTCCCTCGCTGCCGGCTTTCCCGGCGGTTTCCTCACTGTAACGGCTAACATGTCAGTTCCGGCGAAACCAGTCGCTGCCGTGTCGATGCCCCGCGACCATCAAGATGATTGCCGCACAAGGCGCTGTCGTGTGAGGGTAATTTACGGCTGGTAGCACGGGAGCAGGGGGCTGCACTCGGCTGGCCGACGCGAGGCATGACGCGCCATGGCCTACAAACCCTTCGATGCCGATGCGCTGATCGATGCGGCGGCGCCGCTGCTGCAGCTGCGCATCGCGCCCGAGCACCGGGCCGGCATCAAGCTCAACCTGAAGACCGCTTCGAAGATGGCGGCTTTGGTCGAGCAGGTGAAGCTCGACGATGACGCCGAGCCGGCACCGGTCTATCGCGCATGAAGGCGACCGCCGGCGCCGTCGAGATTGCTGAGGCCGTCAAGAGCGGCGCCACCACGGCGCGCGCCGTGACCGAGGCGGCGCTCACGCGGATCGAGCGGCACAACCCGATGCTCGGTGCTTTCACCGATGTGACGGCGGAGCGGGCGCTGGAGCAGGCCGAGCTCGTCGACAGCAAGATCCGCAACGCCATGGATCCCGGCCCGCTCGCCGGCGTGCCGTTCGCGGTCAAGAACCTCTACGACATCAAGGGCATCCCGACCCGCGCCGGCTCGAAGATCAACCGTGACAACCCGCCGGCGGCGCGCGACGCGACGCTGGTGACCCGCATGGAGGCAGCGGGCGCCGTGCTGCTCGGCGGCCTCAACATGGACGAATACGCCTACGGCTTTACCGGCGAGAACGCCCATGACGGCCCATCGCGCAACCCGCACGGGCTCGACCGGATGACCGGCGGCTCGTCCGCGGGGCCTGCTGCCGCGGTGGCCGGCGGGCTGGTGCCGCTGAGCCTCGGCTCCGACACCAACGGCTCGATCCGCGTGCCGGCCTCGTTCTGCGGGCTGTTCGGGCTGAAGCCGACCTATGGCCGGCTGAGCCGGGCGCATAGTTTCCCCTTCGTCTCCAGCCTCGATCATCTCGGTCCATTCGCCCGCTCCACCCGCGACCTGGCTTTGGCCTATGACACGATGCAGGGGTTCGACGAGGCCGATCCGGCCCAGACCAAGCGGGTGAACGAGCTGACCTTCGCGCGGCTGAAGCATCCGATCCCCGGGCTGCGCATCGCCGTCGCCGGCGACTATTTCCTAGGCGCGCCCGAAGTGCAGGCAGAGGTGCAGAAGGTGGCGAAGGCGCTCGAGGTGACCAAGACCGTCACCCTGCCCGACGCGCAGGCGGCCCGCGCCGCCGCCTTTCTCATCACCATGGCCGAGGGGGCAACGCTGCATCTCGACCGGCTGCGGCAACGGCCCGACGATTTCGACCCCGAAGTACGCGATCGCTTGCTCGCCGGCACCATGCTGCCTGCTGTCTGGGTGGAACGGGCGCAGAAACTGCGCCGGGTGTTCCGCGATCGCGTGCTGAAACTGTTCAACGGCGTCGACGCCATCCTCGCCCCGGCAACGCCGATGAAGGCGCCGCTGCTCGGCCAGAAGACCGCGATGTTCGGCGGCGTCGAGCTGCCGGTGCGGCCCAATCTGGGGATCTTTACCCAGCCGATCTCGTTCATCGGCTTGCCGGTGGTGACGGTGCCGGTGTGGCAGGACGGCGAGGACCTGCCGCTCGGCGTGCAGGTGATCGCCGCGCCTTGGCGCGAAGACGTGTGCCTGAGGATCGCCCACCAGCTGGAAAC
>NZ_LAJE02000312.1 GCF_000970465.2 Devosia insulae DS-56 | reverse complement strand
TCTCAGAACTTGCCCGACAGCGTGAGCTTCACCGCCTGGGCCGATTGCGCGCTGCCGAGCTGGCCCTGGTAGCCGAGATCGAGGCTCACGCCCGGCGCCAACTCGGTGCCGAGCCCGGCTTCGAGCAGCAGCGCGGTATCACCGAGCCTGGCACCATCAACCGTGAACAGCGCGCCGCCGGCAAAGCCGTGCGTGGCGGTCGGCTGGTCGCCCGTGGTGCGCTGCAGCGCGATGCTGCCGCGGGCGGCGACCACCAGGCCATCGTCAAGCACGAAGCGGCGCGCCGCCTTGAGGCCGGCGGTCAGCACGGTCGCGCCGATAGCAGCAGAAGCGCCGCTGAGGGCCGCGTCGCCTCCGCTCTCGGCGTAGCGCCCCCCCGACTGGCCGATCAGCGCGGCGCGGGCAAACGGCGTCAGCGTGACCTCGCCGAGCTCGAACGCATAGCCGAGTTCACCGAACAGTTGCGCCGTCGTCGTGGCATAGTCGGCCGTGACCGTTTCGCTGAAACCGGTGAAGCTCGGGGTGCGGGTCATCGACACCTGGTTGGAGCCCAAAGCCGCGCCGAACGCCAATCGCACTTCGCCCAGCGCCGCGCCGCCATAGAGGCCCAGTTGGTAGCTGGCCGCTTCGGCGCGGGAGTCCCGCGCCGGCAGGTCGACGGCAACGCCACCGATGCCCGCCAGCACCCCGAGGAACACCTCGCGGCTCACCAGGCCGTCGGCGCCGACCAGCAAGCCACCAGAGCCGAAATCGAACCCGGCAGCATTGCCGTCGCCCTCCACCGCACCGGCCCCGCCATAGCCGCGAGCCCAGATGTTTCGGGCGCCGACCTGGCTCTCGGCAAGCGCTGCGAATGCCGCATCGAGGCGATCGAAGGCGGCGTCGCGCGGGTGCCGGCTGGCAGCGGTGAGGGGGCGCAGCAGCGAGGCGTGCACCTCGCCCGAGAGGTCGTCGAAGGCCTCGAGCGCATCGGCGGCATTCAGCGGCACTACGGCGTCGAACAGCGGGCTCGATGGCAGCGCCTGCAACGCGGTGGCGGTGGCGAGCTGGTTTGGCGTCTCGGCGATCGCGGGGAGGTTGGCGATCGCCGAAACGCGCAGCCACACCTCGCCGGGTGTGTCGTAGTCGAGCACGAACTGGAGGAAGGCGGAGTCGTCGACCACGCCGCCGAAGCCGCCGACAACGCTGGCCGCGGTGAGCACCATGTAGCCGCTGCCCACGGTGTAGACGCCCGGCGCGGTCAGGGCGCGAACAGAGCCGCCGCTGAGTGTCGCGACGCCCGATACGGCCAGCACGCCGCTGGCGGCAGCGGGCGTCACCCCGACCTGCAGCACGCCGGTGCCGCCATTGGCGTAGGTGCCGGTGACATGCAGGGTACCGGCGGTCAGGTCGATCGTGCCGGCATTGTTCACCGCGCCCGCCAGCGTGCCGGTACCCCTGACCGTCCCCAACGCGCGGATATCGATGGCCGGGCTGGTGAGCGTGCCCGCGACGGTCAACACCCCGGCCTGCACCTCAGCGCTGGTCGAAAAACTGCCGGCGTCGTTCAGCGCCCAGGCGCTGCCCTGCATCGACAGGGTCTCGAAGTTGAGGAACTTGGCGAGGCTCTCGCTGCCGGCGCCGAGGAGGATCAGGTTGTCGGTGCCGGTGCCGCCCTTTACCAGCCCGTTGAGCGCCGAGCCGGTATCGAGCTTCAGGGTTCGCGTGCTGCCGCCATTGAAGTTGATGGCGTTCACCGCACCAGTGATGGTGCCCGAGTTGGTCACGGTGCCGGTGGCGTTGAGGTAGAGCCCGTCGCCCGCCGCCGACCTTATGGTGCCGGAGTTGAGGAACGTGCCGCCGCCGGTCGCCTCCACGGCTTTGGAATTGGCGCTGCTGCCGGTCGATTCGATGGTGCCGGCATTGGAAAAGGTCAGCACGCCAGTGGCGCTGGCATAGACGCCATTGAAGCCGCCCCTGATGATGGCGCCGGCAGTATTGGTGATAGTGCTGGGCCCGCCCTGCACGAACACGCCGGTGGAGTTACCGGTCTGCCGCGTGTTGATGATGCTGCCGGAGTTGATCACCGTGCGCTCGGTGCCCTGACCGATCGACACGGCGTTGCCGGAACTGTTGCCGGTGATCACCCCGGTCGCCGTATTGGTCACCGAGCCGCCAAACTGCAGCAACACCAGGTCGCCGCCGGCAACGACCTGGGTGATGGTGCCGGAATTGACGACAACGCCCGGACCGACGCCGGGATTGCCGCCGCTGGGGAACTTGCCGATGCTGATACCGCTGCTGGTGGCATTGATGGTCGCGCCCAGCTCGTTGACCACGGTGCCGCCGCCAAGCAGCGTAATGGTGTTGCCGCCGCTCAGCAGACCCGCGTTGGTGACCGTGGAGCCGGCGCCATCGAGCTTGATCTGCCCACTGACCGTGCCGTGGTTGCCGAGCGTCCAGGTGCCGGTACCGCTTACGGTCGGCCCGCCCAGGGTGTTGCTGACCGAAACGCCGGAGAGGATATCGACCGTGGTGCCGGCATAGAGGTTGAGGTCCACCCCGGTGGTGGTGCTGGTGGAAATGTCGACATCGGCCGCCCGCGCCGGCGCCAGTGCCACGGCGAGCGACAGCTCGACTGCCACCGTTGCAGCGAACAGGCGCCGCCAAACCCTCGAAGACCCCATCGCTCGACTGCCCGAACCCGACCAACTGGATCGAAGCTAGGAGGGCCGCGGCGACCGGCGTAGCTGGTCACTCGGGGCAGGCCGGGGCAACTCGGGGCGATGTCCTCAGATGGCCCGCCCCGACTGGCGGACGCTTTGCCTCAGCGGTAGGGCGCCATCCAGTCGAGCCCGGCGCTGGTGCCGGCCAGCGGGCGGTATTCGCAACCGACCCAGCCGTCATAGCCGAGCCGGTCGAGTTCGCCGAGCACGAAGCCATAGTTGATCTCGCCGGTGCCCGGCTCATGCCGGCCCGGGGTGTCGGCGATCTGGATGTGGCCGATGCGGTGCCTGAGCCGCTCGTAGGTCGGGACCAGGTCACCGGCGGTCACCTGCTGGTGGTAGAGATCGTACTGGATCTGGAGGTTGTCCGAGCCCACCGCATCGAGCACCCGCTCGGCATGGCGCGCCGTCGTCAGGTAGAAGCCGGGAATATCGCGCGGATTGATCGGCTCGACCAGCAGCTTCACGCCGGCCGCGGCGAAGCGTGGCGCCGCGTAGTCGAGGTTGGCAACCAGGGTCGCCTCCAGCACGTCAGGCGCGATGCCCTGCGGCGCGATGCCGGCGACGCAGTTCACCTTGCGGCAGCCGAGCACGCGCGCATAGCGGAGCGCGACATCCACTCCGGCCCGGAACTCATCGACCCGATCGGGGTGACAGGCAATGCCGCGCTCGCCGCCATCCCAGTCGCCGGCGGGCAGGTTGAACAGCGCCTGCTCGAGGCCATGCCGGGCATTGAGCGCCGCAAGGTCCTCGGCCTCCGCTACATAGGGGACGGCATATTCCACCGCCCGGAACCCGTCTGCCGCGGCGGCAGCGAAGCGCTCGAGGAACGGCAGCTCGGGATAGAGGAAGGAGAGGTTGGCGGAGAATTTCAGCACGGTCTGGTCTCACTAGCGGCAGACGCATTGTTGTCTAGCCCATCGCGAGAATGCTGGGGAGATGGCCTTCTCCCCTTGTGGTCAGCGGACGAGGGGAGAAGGCAACAAGCCTCAAACTCCGCGCTAAAGCGGCCAACTCAATCCCCCTCCAGCGCATCGTGGCAGCGACGCGCCGGAGAACTTTCCGGCAGGCCTCAGACCTTCACGCGGATCATCTGGTACGAGTAGGGCGCCAGTTTCACGCTCAGCGTCTTGCCGTCGACCTTGGCGCCGGTGCCCTTCGCGGGAGCAACGTTGGTCTGCTCGGTCGCCGTGTTGACGGCGCGGAGGTTGGCGTGGGTCATCACCTGGTGGTCAATCACCGTCGCTGCCCCAAAACCCTGAAGGCTGAGGTCGACATCGATCGCTTCGGTGGCGTGGCGGTTCACCGCGAAGAAGCTGATGGTGCCGTCCTCTTCGTTGTGGACGCCGGAGACGTCGACATAGCCGATATTGTCGCCATGCACGGCGTCGTAGCCGGGCGAGTTGACATCGAGCTGCAGCGCCGTGCCGCGGCCGAACACCGAGGCGAAGTAGTAGGGGTAATAGATGGTCTGCCGCCAGGCCTGCCCCTTGGGGTCGGTCATGATCGGCGCGATGACGTTCACCAGCTGGGCGATACAGGCGAGCTTCACCACGTCGGAACGGCGGATGAAGGTGTTGAGGATCAGGCCGACCTGCAGCACGTCCTCGAAATTGTAGATGTCTTCGAGCAGGCGCGGCGCATGTGGCCAGCCGTCATTGCCGTCGAGGATCTTCCGATCCTGCTTGTTGGAGTGGTACCAGACGTTCCATTCGTCGAAGCTGATATAGACGTCGTGCTTCGAACGCTTCTTCGACTTCACGAAGTTGATGGTCGAGGCCACCGTCGCGATGTAGCGGTCGAGCTTTTCGTTCAGCGCCAGGTAGTTGGCCGTGTTCTTGGCCAACACCTCAGGGGTGCCGCCTTCGGCCAGGGCGCGCTCGTTGTCGCGGTTGGCGAAATACATGTGCAGCGAGATGTGGTCGACATTGTCGTAGGTGTGCTCGAGCACCTCGCGTTCCCAATCGGGATAGGTCGGCATGTCGGCGTTGGACGAACCGCAGACGATCAGCTCGAGCTTTTTGTCGAAGGCGCGCATGGTCTTGGCGACTTCGTTGGCGAGCCGGCCATACTCATGGGCGGTCTTGTGACCGACCTGCCAGGGGCCGTCCATCTCGTTGCCGAGGCACCAGAGTTTTACGTTGAACGGGTCGGCGCGGCCGTTCTTCTTGCGCAGATCGCCCCAGTACGAACCGGTCGGGCCATTGACGTATTCGAGGAAGTTGCGGGCATCGTCGAGGCCGCGCGAACCCAAATTGATGGCGAGCATCATCTCGGTGTCGACCAGTTCGCACCAGTCGGCGAATTCGTGGACGCCCACGGCGTTGCTGTCGGAGGTATGCCAGGCGAGGTCGAGGCGGGTCGGGCGCTGTTCACGCGGGCCGACGCCATCTTCCCAGTTATAGGCGGAGACGAAGTTGCCGCCGGGATAGCGGACCATCGGCACCTTGAGCTCGCGCACCAGTTGGGCGACGTCGCCACGCATGCCGTTCTTGTCGGCGGTGGCGTGGCCGGGCTCGTAGATGCCGGTATAGATGGCGCGCCCGAGATGTTCGAGGAAGGCCCCGTACACCCGGTCGTCGATCTTCGAGATGGTATAGTCCTTGTGCGCCGTTACCGTCGCCCGCATACGCTCCTCCATGTCACCAGCTTTGGTGATTTATATCGCGTAGCTTGATATGGAACAGGTCGCGGCGCGTCAAGAGATACGAGCGAGTAGCGAATGGTGAGTAGCGAATAGGCGGTTAGGCGGCCACGAGTCCCTACTCGCTATTCGCCGCTCGCCATTCGCTTCCCCTCACTCCGTCTCGATCCGCAGCACGATGTCCTGATCGTAATTGCCGAAGCCACGCCCGAAAATGTTGATGCCGCCCGGGTGCTTGGCATCTTCCTTCACCCCGACCCGGAGCCGGATCGAGTGGTGCGTGTCGAGGTCGAGGTCCTTGAGCGAGACCGGCGAGATCTTCATGCCGTCGACATAAGTCCCCGTGCCATTGACGCGGAAACTCTTGAGCTTGCCGTACTGGCTGCCCTTCAGCTTCCACCAGTCCGGGGTGTAGACGCCGCGCTTGTCGCCGAAATCGCCGGGCGAAGTCCAGGTGCCGATATCCTGGCCGTTGACGCCGACGGTAATGTCGGAAGGCCAATCGGCGCTGGTGCCGGGCACTTCCGAGCTCAGCTCGAAGCTGAACTCCATCGAGGTGATCTTCTGCTGCGCCAGGCGGGCATTGTTGGGGAACTGGTATTCGACATAGCCGCGGGTGAACCAGATCAGGCCGGTCTTCATGCGGTCAGGATCGAGGAAGGTGTCGGGCACGTCGAGCAGCCCGATGATCCCCTCGGTGGAGCAGAGCCCGCAGGGCGCCGAAACATCGCAACTGGTATAGAGCCCAAGCGGCATCGACACTTCGATGGCATTGGCCTTCAGCGGGCGAATGTCCTCCTTGAACATCACCAGCACTTCATCGAACAGGCTGTGGCAGATCTTCTGGTTGCCCTTGCGGGCTTTCTGCGTCTCGGTGCGCACCAGCCCGGCTTCCACCAGGGTCTGCATATTCGAGCTGACCGTCGATTGCGGCTGGCCGAGTTTGGCCGCGATATCGTTGACGTTCATCGCGCCCTGCACGTGCAGCAGCTTGAGGATGGCGACGCGCACTTCGGAGGCAAGCGCCTTGAGCACCTCCGGCCTCTCCTCGGGGTCGATGAGCAGGAAGTTGCGGCTCATGAATCGTGACGCTCCCAAACGCTGAACGGCGTTTGTATCAGGAAGTTCGGTACAGTCAAACGAGCTCAGGCCAGTTGTCCCAGCAACTCGTGTGGCACGCGGTAGAGCAGCGGCTCGCCGCGAACGAAGCGCTCGACCTCGTCGACGACGAGCGTGCCGAGCCGTTCGCGCTCGCCGCCGATGGCGCCGGCGATGTGCGGGGTCAGCAGCACGTTGGGCAGATCGTAAAGTGGCGACTCCGCCGGCAGCACTTCGGGCTCGGTGACATCGATCACCGCGTTGAGGCGCCCGGCGACCAGCTCGCGCAGCAGCGCATCCTGGTCGACGATGCTGCCGCGGGCGGTGTTGATGAAGGTTGCGCCGTCGCGCAGCAACGCCAGACGCCTCGCATCGATCATGTGCCGGGTCGAGGGCAGCGCGGGGGCATGCAGCGAGGCGACGTCGGAACGGGCCATCAGCTCGTCGAGTTCGACCAGTTCCACCCCAAGCGCTGCCGCCTGTTCTGGCGTGGTGCTGGTCGAGGTCAGCAGCAGCTCGAAATCGTAAGGCGCCAGGAGCTCGATGGTTTTGAGCCCGATGCGCGACGCGCCGATAATGCCGACGGTCTTCCGATAATTGCCGAGCCCCGAGGCCATCAGCGGATGCGAACGCAGGTGCCGCCGTTCGCGCCGGTAGATGTCGCGGAACTGCAGCACGCCCTTGTTGGCAAACAGGATCGCCGCGACGGTGAACTCGGCCACCGGCACCGCATTGGCGGTTACCGCCGAAGTCACGGTGACGCGCTCCACCACCTCGGGCGCGATAAAGTATTTTATCGAGCCCGCCGAGTGGGCGATCAGTTTGAGGTTCGGCGCCGCCGCGAGGGTTGTCGCATCGAGCTGCGGCGGGCCCCAGCCGGTGACGAGGATCTCGGTCTCCGCCAGTATGGCTTTCGCATCAGGCGAGGTGAGCTCGAGCAGCGGCTCATGCTGCAGGATGTCGCAAAGGCCACCCAGCCGCTGCAACTGCTCGGCGGCGAAGACGTGCTCGGTGAATTGCGGATCGTAGGCGAAGGCGAGCTTCGGCTGCATCGGTTCACTCAATCGGTGTGGAACACCTCGTCGATCGAGGCCCACCACTCGCCATCCTTGCGAGTCTCGAGCGGCGACTGCATCGGCATGCACACCGACCACCATTCCTGCGTCACCGGATCGGCCGCCATCGCCGCCATGTCGGCGGCGTAGTCGGTGCCGACATACTCGAAATACGAGAACAGCAGGTTCTCCGGCTGCTTCAAAAAGATCGAGTAGTTGCGAATGTTGGAGTTCTTGATCTGCTTGAGCACATCCGGCCACACCGCGGCGTGCACCCGCACATAATCCGCCACTGCCTCGGGCTTCAGCCCCAGCACCGCGCCATAACGCTTCATTCGGTTGTTACTCCTCAAATCCTGAATGCCGTCCCCGATGGTCTACCAACCCACCGGGTCATCCCCGCGAAAGCGGGGACCTCCGTTTGCGATCTCTGCGGCGGGCACCAAAACAGAGGTTCCCGCTTTCGCGGGAATGACCCCGCGTTGGTGGCGCTGTTGGGCACGCCAGACGCTCAACTCCGCCGCTGCGAAATCTCCTGGCCGCAGGCGATCAGCAGCTGCAAAGCCGCATCGCACCCGGGCGCGGTCTTGACGTCCAGCCGCTCCGAATAGGGGCAGGTGAACACTGCCAGCACCCGGCCCATCGGCCCGAGGATCGGCACCGACAGGTTGTTCACCCCGGCGATCTGCAGGCTCTGCATGTTCTCGAAACCCTGCTGGCGTACCCGGGTCAGGCGCTCTTCCAGCGCCGGCGTCAGCTGCTCGGGCTGATCCTGCTCCTCCAGCATCAGCCGCCGCTCGTCGGCCGCAGCGAAGGCGAGCAGTACATGACCAGACCCGGTGTTGATCAGGCTGATGCGCGAGCCCACCCGCACCGAGACGTTCCAATAGCCGGGGCCATCGACCTGCGCCGCCACCACCAGGTTGCCGCGGTCGTAGATGGCGAGATGGCAAGCCTGCTGCGCATCCCTCGCAAAGCGCCGCATCACCGGCATGGCCTGGCTCAACAGCCGCTGCAGCGGTGGGCGGGCATGCGCCAGCTCGAACAGTTTCAGCGTCACCTCATAGCGATCCGCAGACGTGCGGCGCACGAAGCCACGGCGCACCAGCCGATCGAGCATGCGGTAAATCTCGTTGGGTGAGCGGTCGAGCGCCTTGGCGATCTCGGCCTGGCTGAGGCTCTCCTCGGTCGCCGCCAAGAGCTCGAGGATATCCAGCCCCTTGTCGAGGGCCGGGGCGCGGTACTTCTCCAGATCCTCGAGGGGAACCACGCGCCCTTCCTCCCTTCGGCGCAATTGACGCCGCAAACCTCACGTGCTTACTCACGAATAGTCTTTTCACATATGCACAACAAGCCGGATTCAGCCGGTGTGCGCATCGCCTCGGGGAGGAAGCCATGGCGCGGATCGCGCGGGTCGAAGTGCTGATGGTCGACCTCAAACCCAAGGTGAAGCGGGTCGACGCTATCCAGTCGTTCGTGTCGCAGGAAACCCCGATCGTTCGCATCACCGATGCGGATGGCGTCACCGGCACCGGCTACAGCTACACCATCGGCACCGGCGGTCACTCGGTGATCGAACTGCTGAAACGCACGCTGGTCCCCGCCATTATCGGCCGTGAAGCCAACGAGATCGAAAAGCTCTGGCGAGAGCTGTTGTTCCTCACGCATGCCACCACTACCGGCGCCATCACCTCGATTGCGCTTGCCGCCATCGACACGGCGTTGTGGGATCTCCAGGCACGCAAGCTCGGGCTGCCGCTGCATATTCTCGCTGGTGGGGCACAGGACGCCATTCCGCTCTACACCACCGAAGGCGGCTGGCTGCATCTCGAAGAGGCGGCGCTGATCGAAGATGCGCTGCGCGCCAAGGCTGACGGGTTCGGCGGCTGCAAGCTGAAGGTCGGCCGGCCGATCCATGAGGACGTGCGCCGCATTTCAGCGGTGCGCGAGGCGGTCGGCCCCGGCTTCGAAATCTTCACCGACGCCAACCAGCGCTTCAATGTCGACGAAGCAATCCGCCGGGCCCGCGCCTATGAGCCGCTGGATATCGGCTGGTTCGAGGAGCCGCTGACCGCCGAGGACATTTCCGGTCACACCCGGCTCTCGGAACACACCTCGATTCCCATCGCCATCGGCGAGAGCCTCTATTCGGCGATGCATTTCCGCGAGTATCTCGAGCGCCATGCCTGCTCGATCATCCAGGTCGATGTCGGCCGGGTCGGCGGCATCACCCCCTGGTTGAAGGTCGCGCATATGGCCGAGGCCTTCAACATCGCGGTCTGCCCGCACTTCCTGATGGAGCTGCATGTCGGGCTCTGCGCCGCCACTCCAAACGGCCGCTGGGTCGAATACATCCCGCAGCTAGACCAATTGACGACTGAACGGATGACCATCCGGGATGGTAAGGCGATCCCGTCGTCGAAGCCGGGGCTGGGCATCGCCTGGGATTTCGACGCCATCGAGCGGATGACCGTCGAAGGCTCGCATTCGATCCATCTCTAGTCTTGATGATACTGGAATGTGATACTATATGTCGCTGACGGGTCGACATCGCGCCACGCTTGAGGCGATCTTTGCCGACCCGGCGCGGGCAGGCATCGCATGGCGCGATGTCGAGGCGCTGTTCGCTGCGGCCGGCGCAGAGCTTAGTGAAGGAAACGGCTCACGCGTCCGGGTTGCGTTGAATGGCGTCCGCGCGGTGTTCCACCGCCCTCACCCGCAGAAGGAAACCGATAAGGGCGCCGTGATGTCCGTACGGCGCTTCCTGAGCGAAGCGGGGATCACGCCATGAACATGCACTACAAGGGCTATGAGGCCACGGTAGAGTTCGACGAGGACGCCGAGCTGTTCCACGGCGAAGTCATCAATCTGCGCGACGTCATCACCTTCCAGGGCAGCTCGGCGGCCGAGCTGAAACAGGCCCTTGCCGAGTCCGTCGAGGACTACATCGAATTCTGCCGATCGCGCGGCGAAGAGCCGGAGAAGCCATTCTCCGGGCAGTTTGTCGTGCGCACCGAACCGGCGCTGCACAAGGCCGTATCCACGGCCGCCAGCCGCGAAGGCATCAGTCTCAACAAATGGGTCATCTCAACGCTTGAGCGGGCCGTGAAATAGGATGGGGACCATCGCCAACGCGCCAGCCAGCCTGGAACGGAGTTTTGGCAGCACAGCGTTCGGCGCCGATCCGGCGAACTATCATGCTGCCCGGCCGCCCTATCCGCAGGCGACCTGGGATGCGCTGGTGCAGCGGGCCGGTCTTCGCGCCGGCATCGACATCCTCGAGATTGGCGCCGGCACCGGCCTCGCGACGATTCCGCTGCTGAAGCACGATCCGGCGCGGCTGGTCGCGATCGAGCCTGATGCGCGGCTTGCAGCATTCCTCGCCAGGACCGCAGCCGACCCACGCCTCACGGTGGTCGGCGAGACCTTCGAGGATGCCGAACTGCGGCCCACGTCATTCGACCTGGTGGTCAGCGCGACGGCGTTCCACTGGCTTGATGCGGTTCCAGCACTCAAGCGCATCGGCGGCCTGCTGCGCGATAACGGCGCCGTGGCGTTGATCTGGAACGACTTTGGCGACGCCGGACGTGCTGATCCGTTCCATGAGGCCACCGCACACCTGTTCGAAGGACATCGTGTCAGCACGGGTCGTGGTTCGGGCAGACTTTCGTTCGCCAGCGATGCCGACGCCCGTCTAGCAGATTTTGACGCGGCAGGGTTCGTGTCAGACAAGCCGCAGTTCCTGCGCTGGACGCTCGCCCTCGACCCCACCGGGGTACGCGCACTCTACTCCACCTATTCCAACGTGACGGCGCTGCCTCCCGTTGAGCGGACGCGCCTGCTCGACGGTTTGGCCGAGATCGCGACCCGGCAATTCGGCGGTCGCGTCGAGCGCAACATGACCACCGCCATCTACACTGCGAGGCGCGCGCCCGACGCGCACCTCGCCGCCTGAGACACCAAGCAAGAACTGGAGACTTCCCATGGCCGATATCAGCGGCAAGATCGTTCTCATTACCGCCGCGGCACAGGGCATCGGCCTCGCCTCGGTGCATGCCTTCGTCAAGGCCGGCGCCAAGGTGATCGCCACCGACGTCAATGCGGCAAAGCTCAAGGAACTGGACGGCACTCCCGGTGTCACCACCCGGGTGCTCAACGTGCTGAGCACCGAGGAAGTGAACAAGGCGGTGGCCGAGATCGGCCGCATCGATATCCTGTTCAACTGCGCCGGCGTGGTGCAGTCGGGTACCGTGCTGGAGATGCCCGACAAGGACCTCGAGTTCGCTTTCGACCTCAACGTCTGGGCGCAGATCCGTGCCATCAAGGCGGTGCTGCCGCAGATGCTGGAGCGCAAGGATGGCTGCATCATCAACATGGCGACCGTCGCCTCGTCGGTGACCGCGGTGCCGAACCGCGCCGCTTACACTATCTCGAAGGCCGCCGTGGTCGGGCTCACCAAATCGATGGCCGCCGACTATACCGACAAGGGCATCCGGGTGAACGCCATCTGCCCGGGCACGGTGGAATCGCCGTCGCTGCACGAACGCTGGCACGCCACCGGCGATTTCGAAGCGGCCAAGAAAGCCTTCATCGCCCGACAGCCGATCGGCCGCATTGGTCAGCCGGAGGAAGTCGCCGACCTCGCCGTCTATCTCGCCGGCGCCACCTACACCACCGGCCAGGTGCAGATCATCGACGGCGGCTGGACGGCTTAAGGTCTGGGTCATATCCGCTGCGCCGGTGCGGGCTGACCCCCACCCCTGTCCCCGTCTCTTATACCCATCTGCCGCTGCCGACGAGCCAACTCGTGTAGATCTCCGTGCCCGTCCTATCCTCAAAAACAACAGTGTCCAATGCAGTCTCCGGGTTTATCCCGTGACTTTCCCATCCGCCTTTCCTTACCACCTGCGCTCCCTTGTCACCCCGCACTACCTGGCACCGTGCATCTCCACCCTTTTCCTCCATACTGTTACTCTGCTTTCAG
>NZ_LAJE02000311.1 GCF_000970465.2 Devosia insulae DS-56 | reverse complement strand
TCCCCCGCCACGCGGGGGAGGATCAGGGCGGAAAGATCTCGTAGTGCGGCTTCGACGTGCTCGACGCGCTGGCGGGTGGCGTCGCCGACCTGCAGGGCCATGACGGTGGTAGCCACCTTGTCGGCGATGGCGCGGGACATCTGACCGGTGACGGCGCTGGAGCGGACCGAGGTGAGGCGCTGCTCGGTGACTTCGGCGAGGTCGCGCTCGAGCTCGGTGGCGAGGGTCGAGAGCGTATCGCGATGCGCCTGCTCGAAACTGGCGCGGGCGGTGGCGGCTTCAGCAACGACGATGCTGAGCGCCTCGTAGGTGCGCGAGAAGCGCTGGATGGTGGTGGCGGCGGATTCCGACAGCTGCGCGATATCGGTGGTGAAGACGCCGAAATCTTCGGCGTCGGTGACCACGCTGGCAGCGACGACGCGGGCATTGATGGCGACGATGCCCATCATCTTGACGGTGCGGCGCAGCTCGGAGATCGGGTGCGAAGCGCCGCGCAGCGCGTCGACCAGCCGGTTGAGATCGGCCTGTTCGGCTCCGAGCGTGACGGAAATCTCGCCGGCGCGGCGACCGACGACGGCGAGGCGATCGGTGGCCTCGGCGAGGTCCGGACCTTCGAGGTCGACCGGCAGGGTCTCGAAAGTATCCGTGAGGCGCGACAGGATTTCGGCGCACTCGGCGAGGCGGCCGCCGACGGCGACGAAGGCGCCATCGATGGCGTCGCGCGGTGCGGCGAGGTCGGCGGCGAGGGCGAGGATGCGGGACGCGAGGGTGTCCGCGTCAGCACTACTGAGAGTCTGGCCGCCCCCTCCACCAGCCTGCGGCTGGTCCCCCTCCCCCGCGACGCGGGGGAGGATCAGGGAGAGCTCAGTGGCTGCGGACGAAGTCATGCGGTGTCCTTTTGCGGGGCACGGGCGGCGTAGCTGGTGATTTCGGTGGCGACGCGGCGCAGGGCGACCACCTTGTCGGCGGCGCCGAGCGCAATGGCTTCCTTGGGCATGCCGAAGACGATCGAGCTCTCTTCGTCCTGGGCGAGCGTGGTGGCGCCGGCCTGTTTCATTTCGAAGAGGCCGCGGGCGCCGTCGTCGCCCATGCCGGTCAGGATAATGCCGAGTGCGTTCCTGCCGGCGGCATAGGCGGCGGAGCGGAACAGCACGTCGACCGAGGGGCGATGGCGCGACACGTGCGGCCCATCGACGATGCTGACGGTGTAGCGCGAGCCCGAACGCTGCAGCGCCATGTGGCGGTTGCCCGGGGCGATCAGCACGCGGCCGGCCTCGACCACATCGCCATCCTCGGCCTCCTTCACCTCCATCTGGCAGATGCCATTGAGACGGCGGGCGAAGGCGGCGGTGAAGCGCTCTGGCATATGCTGGACGATGACGATGCCGGGTGTGGTGGCGGGCAGCGCCTCCAATACATCGCGCAGCGCCTCGGTGCCGCCGGTGGAGGCGCCAATGCATATGACCGGCGCGGTAGTGGGCATAGAAGCGGCAGCCGAAGCGGCCCGGGCAGCGGAGCGCTGCGGGATCACCGCGTCGGCAGTGAGCTTCTTTTCGACCGTGAGCTTGGGCGCCGGCGGGCGGACCCGCCCCTTCAAGCGCGCATGGGCAGCGGAGCGGGCTGCCTCGCAAATGCGGACGCGGGAATCGTGCAGGAACTGGGCGGTATCGACGCGCGGCTTCTGCACCACATCGACCGCGCCGGCCTCCAGCGCCTCGATCAGCGTGTCGCTGCCTTCGCTGGCATGCGACGAGCAGATCACCACGGGAATCGGCCGCTGCGACATCAGTTTGCGGAGGAAGGTGATGCCGTCCATGCGCGGCAGCTCGATATCGAGGATGATGACATCGGGCACTTCGGCGCGGATGCGCTCGACCGCGATATAGGGGTCGGCCGCCGTCGCCATCACCTCGAGCTCGGGGTCGGACGAAATGATGTCCGAGAGCGTGGTGCGCACGGCGGCGGAATCGTCGACGATCAGCACACGGATCTTACGGTCGGTTTCGGCTGGGGCGGACATCTGGGGGGATCTCAGAGCTTCTGGAACACGGCGGGGGCGACCTGCCGCACGGCGAGCGAGGTGCCGATCATCGACTCCGAATGTCCCAGCACGATGTAGCCACCGGGACGCAGGTGATCGACGAGGCGGGCGACGACGGCGTCCTGGTCGGCCTTCTCGAAATAGATCAGCACGTTGCGGAGGAAAATCACGTCGACATCGCGATCGAACGGATAGCTCTGGTCCATCAGGTTGAGATGGGTGAAGCGCACCTGGCGGCGCAGCTCGGGCACCATGCGCACCTCGCGGCGGGCGCCGGGGCGGCGGGCATGCATGAGGTAGCGCGCCTGCATCTCGGGCGGTACCGGCGCGATCATCTCGGCCGGATAGACGGCACGACGGCCCTGCGCCAGCACGGCGGTGGAGATGTCGGTGCCGAGGATGGCGAACCGGAAATCGCTGCGTTGCGACTGCAGGTCGTCGAGCACCATGGCGAGGGTATAGGCCTCCGCGCCGGTGGAGCTGGCGGCGCTCCAGATCTTCAGCAGCGGGTTGCGCTCGCGGGCCTTGAGCAGGGTGGGGACCATGTGCTCGACCAGGAAGTCGAAGTGCTCGGCCTCGCGGAAGAAGTCGGTCTTGTTGGTGGTGACGGCGTTGATCAGATGGGTGAGCTCGCGCTCGAGTCCGCCCTGCTTGAACAGCAGGCTGCAATAGCTGGCGAAATCGGGCTGGCCGAGGGCCCGCATGCGCTTGCGCAACCGTCCCTCGACCATCAGGCGCTTGCCCGGCGGCAGCTTGATCCCGGCCTCGCCCTCGATCAGCTTGGCGATCACCTGGCCGCGCCCGCGCACGCAGTCGTCGGTGGCGAGCACCAGATCTTCGTCTGGCGCCCCGGCCACCCGCACGGCGCGTTTGACGACACCGCGCTCGACGCGCTTCGCCCCGGC
>NZ_LAJE02000310.1 GCF_000970465.2 Devosia insulae DS-56 | reverse complement strand
GGGTGGTCCTGTGATCACCGATGGACCCCCACCCCCAACCCCTCCCCTCAAGGGGGAGGGGAGCAACAAGGAGAAGTCGAAATGAGCCGATTGATCCTCAACCGCCGCCGGCTGCTCGGGCTTGGCGCGGCTGGCGCCGGCTCGCTGGTGCTGGCCGGCTGCGACCAGTTCGATTTCCTCGGGGCGCGCAACGACCCGGTGCGCAACTTCCTCGAGCGGGCCAACCAGCTGACCTACAGCGCGCAGCGGGCGCTGGTCGGCGAGCAGGCGTTAGCCAAGGAATTCTCCGAAAGCGAGATCCGCCAGGGGCAGCGGCCGAACGGCTCGACCGACCCGCGCAATATCGAGCTCTATCGCGATCTCGAGGCCAGCGGCTTTGCCGCCTACAAACTCAGGATCATCGGGCTGGTGGAGACGCCGAAGGAATATTCGCTCGCCGAACTGCAGAATATGCCGGCGCGCACTCAAATCACCCGGCACGACTGCGTCGAGGGCTGGAGCTGCATCGCCAAATGGACCGGTGTGCCGCTGAGCCGGCTGCTCGACGAGGCCAAGGTGCAGCCGACGGCAAAGTTCGTCGTCTATCATTGCTACGACCAGATGGGCGGCGGGCTCTCGGCGCCCGAGGCCTATTACACCAGCTCCGACCTGATCGACGCCTTCCACCCGCAGACCATCGCGGCGTTCGGCCTCAACGGTGCGGCGCTTCCGGTGGCCAACGGTGCGCCGGTCCGCATCCGGATCGAGCGGGCGCTCGGCTACAAGCAACCCAAATACGTCCACACCATCGAGCTGGTCGACAGCTTCGCCAAATTCGGCATGGGGCAGGGCGGCTATTGGGAAGACCACGGGTACGACTGGTACGGCGGGATTTAGTCTGGCGCCGCTGTGACGACGACTGGGTACTCCACAGCTAACCGTTGAGACCTGCTTGCCCGAGCCACCTGACCGCCCGTAAGCAGGTGGGGTTCGGATCGCGTCCACACCGCTTTCGGACCAGCGGGTGCTACTAGCTCCGGCCCAAGGAGCATCCGCTTGCCTGTGGTGGGGGCGCGGCCGGATGCTTGCCGCATAGCTCCTCTGCGCGCCTTCTCGGCGAAATCCCTTGCATATCCGGCACATATCGCCCATATGGCCAGCATTCGCCCCGCGCACCTGTCCCGTTTATCGGGAAACACGCGCGATGACGGCGATGGACTTCTCTTCTTACTGGCCAAAAACGGTGAGCGGCGAAGTGCCCCGGAATGTCCCCCCGCAAGAGTAGCGGGAACACCGGGAGACAGCGCAACCGTGCGGCAATCCCGTCGCCATTGCATCTCTTGACCACGCCGAGCCCGAGATGGGTTTTCGGCGATCCACGCGCACCGATTGGCCCGGAGCGCGCCAATGAAAGTTTGACCATTGACCACTTCATTTTCCGAACTCGGCCTTTCAGCGCAGCTCGTCAGCGCGCTCACGGCAGCCGGGTTCACCACTCCGACCCCGATCCAGGCGAAAGCCATTCCGCCGCAGCTCGAGCGCCGTGACATCATGGGCATCGCCCAGACCGGCTCGGGCAAGACCGCGGCGTTCGGCCTGCCGATCCTTGCCGGCCTTGCCGAGCTCGGTGGCCGCGCCAACCCGATGACAACCAGAGCGCTGATCCTTGCGCCGACCCGCGAACTGGCGGTGCAGATCGACGAAGTGCTGCACAAGCTGGCGGGCGCCAAGCTCTCGACCGTCCTGGTGCTGGGCGGCGCCTCGCGCGGCGGGCAGATCCAGAAGATCGCCCGCGGCGTCGACGTGGTGATCGCCACCCCGGGCCGCCTCAAGGACCTGGTCGACGACCGCAAGCTCAAGCTCACCGAGACCCGGTGGCTGGTGCTCGACGAGGCCGACCGCATGCTCGACATGGGCTTCATCAACGCCGTCAAGGAGATCGCCCGGGCCATCGGCCCGCGTCGCCAGACCGCGATGTTCTCAGCCACCATGGCGCCCGAGATTGCCGAGCTCGCCAAGGGCCTGTTGAACGATCCGGTGCGCGTCGAAGCCAACCCGGCGGCGACGACCGTCGGCACCATCGACCAGCGGGTGATCCTCGCCGGTTCGAAGGAAAAGCGCGGCGTGCTCAACAAGCTGCTCGAGGACGAGAGCCTCAGCCGCGTCATCATCTTCTCGCGCACCAAGCATGGCGCCGACCGCGTGGCCAAGAACCTCGCCATCGATGGCCATGAAGCGGCGGCGATCCACGGCAACAAATCGAACAATGCCCGCCAGGCGGCGCTCAAGGGCTTTGCCAACGGCTCGGTGCGCATCCTCGTCGCCACCGATATCGCGGCACGCGGCATCGACGTGCAGAACATCACGCATGTGATCAACTTCGAGCTGCCGGACGATCCGGAGAACTACGTGCACCGCATCGGGCGCACGGCGCGTAACGGCGCTTCGGGCTTTGCGATTACACTGTGCGACGGCACCGAGCGCGGCAAGCTGCGCGATGTCGAGCGGCTGATCCGCAAGACCCTGCCGGTGACCGGCGAGCTCAAAGGCAATGGCGGCGAGGTGATCGACGCCGCGCAGGTTCGGGCGCAGCGCCAGCCACCGCGGCCGCAGGCCCCGCGTCCCGATGGCCAGCGCAAGCACGCCAATGCCGGCCGTCACTTCTCGGGCGCCAAGAAAGCGGCGATCGTTGATGGTCGCAAGCGCGGCCATGGCGAAGGCCATGCCGCTGCTCCCGTGAGCAACGGCCAGCCGCAGCGTGGCAACGCGCAGCAGGTGCGTGGTGGTGCGGCCAAAGGCAGCAACATCTCGCAGAACGGTGGCGCGGCTCCGACCACCCCCGGCTGGTGGGAAAAGCCGACCGGGCAGGGCACGCCGGCGCCCAAGCAGCGCTGGAACAAGAAGCAGAAGGACGCCGGCCGGCAGCGTCGTACGGAAAGCGCAGCAGGGTAACCTTCTGCTCCCCTCCCCCTTGAGGGGAG
>NZ_LAJE02000309.1 GCF_000970465.2 Devosia insulae DS-56 | reverse complement strand
GGGGGGGGGTAGCGGAAGGAAAGGGTGCGGAGGAGCCCGTGGCGGGGTCGGGCGAGATGTGGCCGATGAGAAATGCGGGTGGGGCGGCGCGGTGAGCGCGGAACAGTCCGGCCAGCGCCCGCGCCGTCGCCGTCCGCGCGCCATTGATCAGCGCCAGGCCCTCCTTGGCGGCGAGCACCACCGGGCTGAGCCCGGCGCGCTCGAGCGCCTCACGGCCAGTAAGCCGGTCGCCCCGGAAGAACGCCTCGCCCTCGCCGATCATCACCGCCGTCATATGCGCCAGCGGCGCAAGGTCACCGGAGGCGCCGACCGACCCCTTTTCCGGGATCAGCGGGATAACGCCGCGCGCCAGCATGGCTTCGATCAACCGGATTAGTTCGATCTGCACGCCGGATGCACCGCGCCCCAGCGAGACCAGCTTCAGCGACATGATCAGCCGGACGATGTTCTCCGCCAGCGGCGCACCGACGCCGCAGCAATGCGACAGGATCAGGTTGCGCTGCAGCGTGGCGAGATCGGCCGCCTCGATCTTGATCGAGGCCAGTTTGCCGAAGCCGGTATTGACGCCATAAACCGGAGCGTTGCCAGCGGCGATCTGGGCGATGCGGGCCGCGGCGCGGTCGACCGCAGCGTCGAATACCGGATCGAGCACCGCAGGGGTGCCGTTCCAGAAGATCTCGGACAGCGTCTCGAGCGAGACGCTTCCGGGCGTGAGCGTGATAGTCATGTTGCCTTGCCCTTGAAGATGCGGCGATGCAGCGGGTTGAAGCCGATGCGGTAGGTGAGTTCAGCCACCGAGGCGCAGTTCCAGACCGCAAAGTCGGCGGATTTGTCCGCCTCGAGCGTGCCGGTCTGCTCAAGCAGCCCAAGCGCCCGCGCCGCTATGCGCGTCGTTCCGGCCAGGCACTCGGTGACCGTCAGCCCGAACAGCGTGGCCGCCATGTTCATGCCAAGCAGCAGCGAGGTGAGCGGCGAGGTGCCAGGGTTGCAGTCGGTGGCGACAGCGATGGGGACGCCGTGTCGTCGCAGCGCGGCGACATCCGGCTTGTGGGTTTCACGGATGGCGTAGAAGGCACCGGGCAGTAGCACGGCGATGGTCGATGCGGTGGCCATCGCTTGCGCATCGGCGTCATCGATGTATTCGAGATGATCGGCCGAGAGCGCGCCGTAATGGGCGGCGAGCCTGGTGCCGCCGAGGTGGCTCAACTGCTCGGCATGGAGCTTCACCGGCAGCCCGAGCTCCAGCGCCAGGTCGAAGACCCGAGCGATCTCCTCGGGCGAGAAGGCGATGCCCTCGCAAAAACCGTCTACGGCGTCGACCAGCCCTTCGGCATGCGCCGCTTTGAGGCCCGGCAGCACGACCTCATCGAGATAATCAGCGTTGCGTCCCCGGTACTCCTCGGGTGTCGCATGAGCGCCGAGATACGAGGTGACGACGCGCACCGCACGTCGGTGGCCGAGCGCGCGGGCGGCGCGCAGCATGTTCAGTTCGGCCTCGATGCTGAGGCCGTAGCCCGACTTGATCTCGATGGTGCCCAGGCCTTCGCCGAGCAACGTGTCGAGGCGGGGCAGGGCTTGCTCGACCAATTCCTCCACCGACAGCGCCCGGGTGGCGCGGACGGTCGAAACGATGCCGCCGCCGGCTTTGGCAATCTCGACATAGCTGGCGCCGTCGAGTCGCATCTCGAACTCACGGGCGCGGTTGCCGCCATGCACGATGTGGGTGTGGCAGTCGATCAGCGCCGGGGTCACCAGCCGGCCGCCGAGGTCGATCTGCTGCGCGCCGGCGATATCAGGGGCCTCCGACGCGGCGCCGGCGAACACGATGCGTTCTCCGGAGGTGACGACAACACCGTTCTCGATCGGCTCGACCGAGGGGCTGGCTATCGTCACGAGGCGGGCGTTCCGCCATAGTTTCACGTCGGCATCGCGGCTGGGGATTGGTGTCGGCATTGCATGTCCGCTTTCAATCGTCCTAAAAGATGTATAGACATAATAAGGTCGATGACAAGAGAGTTTTTCCGTTTGTCCCGTCAGGATCGCTCGATGACCAAGCTGTTCGCCGCCGCCGCCTTGCTTCCCACCGGTCTCGCCCGCGATGTCAGCATCGAGATCGAGAACGGGCTGATCACCGCGGTAGAGCGGGGGAGTGCGCCGGCTGTCGCAGACGAGCGCCATGCGCTGCTTGCGCCGGCGGTGCCGAACCTCCACAGCCACGCGTTCCAGCGCGCCATGGCGGGGCTGACGGAGAAGCGCGGGCCTGATGAGGACAGTTTCTGGAGCTGGCGGGCCCAGATGTATCGCTTCGCCCTGTCGATGACGCCCGACGACGTCGAGGCGGTGGCGGCGCAGCTCTATGTCGAAATGCTCGAGGCGGGTTTCTCGCGGGTGGGGGAGTTCCACTACCTGCATCACGATATCGATGGCCGCCCCTATGCCAACATCGCGGAAATGGCTGAACGCATCGCCGCCGCCAGTGCCGAGGCCGGCATCGGCCTGACTCTACTGCCGGTGTTCTATGCGCATTCAGGCTTCGGGCCGAAGCCGCCGATCGAGGGGCAGCGTCGCTTCATCAGCGATACGGCTCGCTTTGCCGAACTCGTCGCGGCGTCGCGGCGGGCGGTCGACGGGTTGGAGGGCGCGGTGGTGGGCATCGCTCCCCACAGCCTCAGGGCCGCGACCATCGAGGAAATCCGGGAAATCCTGCCGCTCGCCGAAGGACAGCCCGTGCACATCCATGTCGCCGAGCAGCTGCTGGAAGTCGAGGATTGCCTAGCGGCCACCGGGTCCTGTCCGGTCGAACTACTGCTCGCCAGCGCGCCGGTCGATCAGCGCTGGTGCCTGATCCATGCCACCCACCTCACTGCCGACGAGGTGGGGGGCATCGTCGCGACGAAAGCCGTAGCGCTGCCTCCTTCACACATCTGCCGCCGCCGCCGCGCGACCCCGCGTCCCCCCCCCCCGTCCCCCCCCCCCCCCCACCCCCCCCCCCCCCCCCCCCCCCCCCCCCCCCCCCCCCCCCCCCCCCACCCCCCCCCCCCCACACCCCCCCCCCCCCCCCCCCCCCCCCCCCCCCCCCCCCCCCC
>NZ_LAJE02000308.1 GCF_000970465.2 Devosia insulae DS-56 | reverse complement strand
GGGGTGGGGGTGCTCTTCCCGCACCGACCTATCAGGCGTGTTGCCACGGTGGCCTTGCGCTTTGGCGGGTACGCCGCCCCGTCACACCAGCTTCACCAAGCACGCCTAGCGTCTCAGACGGTCGCGCCGCCCTAAGGGCGCCACCCCGAGCCGTTCAGGAGAATGTGATGTTTGCCAGATTGTCGCTGGTGGCAACGCTTGTTGTCGCCCTCAATTGCGTTGCCCCAAGTCTTGCCGCCGAGCCGGTGGCGATGCGCTCGAGCGTGCTCGACAGCTTCGAGATCCCGGAGATCAACCAGGCGATCGGCGTCGATGCCGAGCATTTCTACGCCATCGACAACACCTCGATCGCCAAATACGCCAAGGACAGCAAGCAGCTGGTGCTGAACCGCGACTACGAGGATATCGGCGCCATCCACTTCGACAGCGCCGCGGTGGTCGATGGCAAGATCTACGTCGCCCATTCCAACTATCCGGTGTGGCCGATGACCTCGTCGCTGGAGATTTTCGACGCGGCGACGCTCGATCACCTCGAAAGCCACAGCTTCGGCATCCAGATCGGCTCGTTCACCTGGGTGGACCAGGCGGCCGACGGCAGCTGGTGGGGCGGCTTTGCCAACTACAACCGGGTGTTCGACAAGAGCCCCATCGCCTACGGCAACAAATACAACACGCAGGTGGTGCGCTTCACCCCCGACTGGCAGGTGGCACAGGCCTACGTGATTCCGGATGCAGTGGTGGAAAAGTTCGACGATATGTCGAACTCGGGCGGCTCATGGGGGCCGGACGGTAACCTCTATCTCAGCGGTCACGATCCGGCCGAAGCCTATGTGATGCAGCTGCCGCAGATCGGCTCAACGCTCAACTGGATCGGCACGGTGCCGCTCGCCATTGCCGGCCAGGGCATTGCGTGGGACCGCTCCGAGCCCGACGTGCTCTACGGCTTCGTACGCAAAACCAAGGTGGTGAGCGTCAACAAGGTCGACCTCGACAGCCTCGGCGACTAGTCTTGGAGCTGAACTCTGCTCCCCTCCCCCTTGAGGGGAGGGGTGGGGGTCCATCGGTGATCACAGGACCACCCCCTCCCTCAATCCCTCCCCTCCTAGCGGACGCGGTAGCGCCGCGGGGGAGGGAGGCTCAAGTTCAGTGCAGCGTGACGATGCCGAAGGACTTGTCGCTCAGCCATTCCTCGACGGCTTCCTCGCTGTCGCCGACCATTAACGGCGAGCCGTCGGCCGAGACCACGATGTGAAAGTCGGAGTCCTGGTTGAACTCGCTGTCGGGCAGGATCGGACCCATGTCCGCGCCCTTGACGTGCTTGACATAGACCACTGCATTGCCGCCGAGCGCCATGAACTGGGCCGGGGTCAGGTTCCGCAGGGGATTGTCGATGGGGTGTTCTCTGTTCTCTTGCACTTCATGTTCCCCTTTCTAGGCAGAACGGATCTCGATACGGCGGGCGATCTTTTCGGCTCTCGGACGAACAACTGCGATCATCAGCATGCCGTTCCGTAATATCGCGTCTTTGACCACCATGCCGTCGGCGAGGAGGAAGTTTCGCTGGAACTGCCGCGCGGCGATGCCGCGATGCAGGTACTCCCGGCTGGCGTCGTCTTTCTGCCGGCCACGGACCAGCAGCTGGTTGTCTTCCACCGTCAGCTCAAGGTCGGGCTCTGCGAACCCCGCGACGGCGATGGAAATCAGAAAGGTCTCCGCGCCCTCCGCATCGAGCGAACGCTCGATATTGTAGGGCGGGTAGCCGTCGGCGGCTTTGCTCAACCGATCGATGCGTTCCTCGAACGCGTCGAAGCCGAGCAGGAAGGGCGCCGAAAACATGGAGACGCGCGACATCCGTATCGTCCTTGTTCCAAGCAACGGTGAGGAGCGGCCCGAGTTTCAGTGGCGCCGTTCCATGCCCGTGATATGGGTCTGGGACCATTCCCAATCAAGACCGCCGGCCCGGCGGGGAGCAGGACTTTGAGCGACAGCACGGTGGCGGTGGTGATCCCCGCCTACAAGGCCGAGAGCCTGATCGAACAGGCGGTTCGCAGCGTCCTGCAGCAGACCCATGCCGACTGGGAAGCCTGGATCATTACCGATGACGGCGAGGACTACGAAGAGCTGCTCGGCCGCGCCGGCCTCGTCGACGAGCGCTTCCACTTCCTCAGCTCTGGCCGGGTCGGCGCCGGCGCGTCGCGGGCTCGCAACCTGGCGCTCGACCGCATCACCGCCCCCTATGTGGCGATCCTCGATGCCGACGACCGGCTGAAGCCGCGGAAGCTCGAACTGGCCGTGGCGGCGCTGGCCGAGCAGCCGATCGTGGCGTCGGCGCTCGACGTGATGAATGACGGCTACAGGCACCTGCGTTTCGTCGGCGATGGCGAGGACCGGGTGCTGACCCCCGGCGCCTACAAGTTCGTCAACCTGTCGATGGATTCGATGATCGTCTGGGACCGCCGCCGCTGCGACGCGCGCTACGACCTCGAACTCACCAATATGACCGACCTGGAGCTGTTGATGCAGCTCTGGCGCACCGCCGGAAGCGTCCGCCACCTCGGCACGCCGCAGCACGACTACATCAAGCTCTCGAGCTCGATGAGCAACGGCCCCGGCTTCACCGAGAAGATGATCGCCTCGAAGAAGGCCCTGCTGCAACGGCTGGAAACCAGCCACTACCGCTTCGCCGCCCCGGGCACGGCCGAAGGCTTGATCGCCTTCCTCGGCCTGTCGCTGGCGGCGGAGGCCGCCTATCCGATGGCGCTGGAGGAACAGCCGGGGCTGCTGTTCGAGGATCACCTCGAACCGATGCTTCGGGCGTATGAACAGCGGGTGCGGGTGGACTAGCCTGTTCTCGTTCGATCCCTCAGTCTGGTGCCTTCTCCCCTTGTGGTCGCGGGACGAGGGCGCAGCCCTCGCCCGGAGGTGGCCGAAGGCCGGATGAGGGGTCCGCGCAACGAAGTGTAGCGCGCTCGGAGCGTAAGCGACGAGCGACTGAGTATGCGGAGAGAACCCCTCATCCGCCCTTCGGGCACCTCCGGGCGAGGGCTGCGCCCTCGTCCCGCGACCACAAGGGGAGAAGGCGATCACCGCAGCATCGAGG
>NZ_LAJE02000307.1 GCF_000970465.2 Devosia insulae DS-56 | reverse complement strand
GCCTTCGGCGGTCCCCCTCCCCCGTTTCACGGTGGAGGAGCACTGAGAGTTCAGTGCACGTAGCCTATGGCGCTTGCCCTAGTGCCGCAGGGGGCCAGGTCGGCAATGAGCGGGGCGGCACCGTCGGGCGCGCCCTTACCACCTGCCGTTGAACCCGACCTTGGCGGCGATGGCGTTGTTGTTGCCGAAATCGTCGAGGCTGCCGCGGACCAGCGCTTCGCCGAAGACGCTGTACTGCGCGTCGGCCCAGCTCAACGAGCCGCCGACGCCGACGCCGCCCCAAACCCCCTGGTTCTCCGAGGCGAACTTGGTGCCGGAGACATCGACCGTCGAGCCATCGAGGAAGTCATAGTAGAGGTTGCCGATACCATAGAGGTGGGTCTGCTTGGTCTCGCCGGCTGCATCTTGCCATTCGCTCTCGTAGTCGGCGGAGAGCCCGAGCCGGCCCACCAGCGTGTCGCCGCCATCGTCGAGCGAGACCGTGCCGCCGTACTGATCGGTGAAATCGTTGAAGCGCACGGCCGAATAGCTGAGCTGCGCCTGCGGCGTCAGCGACCAGTTGTCGTTGAGCCCGATCTTTTGGCCGGCCTCGAGGCTGAGCCCATAGCCGAAGGCGTCGTTGCCCTCGACCAGCGTCGTGCCGGTGTCGTCGGAGACGATATCGGCTTCGTAGCGGATCACTTGCGCCTGCCCGTCGACATAGAGCCCGCCCGCGCCGTACCAGGTGAGCGTGCCGCCGACGCCAAAACCCAAAGCGTTGACCGAGCCCGCACCATAGATCGAGGTGATATCCGAGCTGACGGTGCCGAACTGGGCGTTCACCCCAGCCACCAGCGACCCGGCTTCACTCTGATGCAGCACGCCATCGAGCCCGGCCTGCAGCCGCCAGGTGGTCACGTCATAGCTGGCGCCGGCAGTGGAAACGCCGGGCTCGAAATGGGCCTGCGACGCATCCATGCGGGCCCAGATGGCGTTGGGCGCCACTGCACCGTCATCGCTCGCCTGCTGCCCGCCATTCAGCCATTCGCGGCTGCCGACGCGCTGCTGCAAGGTGCCGAGCTCGTTGAAGGTTTGGAGCACGTTGGCGTAGTTCTCGTAAAGCGGCACGGTCGGCGCATAGAGCGGGCCGGCATCGATGATTTCGGAGCGCAGGTACCAGTCGCCGTCGGCTGTGGTCTCCGTGCCCTGATAGAGCCGGTAGGCATAAGCGCCGCCAACTACCGCCTGGTCGCCCTCGAACACATAGTCGCCGACCAGCGAGAAGGTGCCGTTCGAAGCGCCGAGAACATCGACGACCTTGATCCCTGCATCGCCCGTCTGTGCGCCGGCGCCGCCGACATTGGTGACGACGAGCGACGAGGTGTCCGAGGTGGAGCCAGCTACGAGCCGATCGGTTGCCGAGCCGTCGCTACCGAGCGCCGTATTGAGATAGACGGTGCCGCCGTTGCCGGCGTAGTTGCCGGTCACGGTGAGCGTCGTGCCGGGCGCCACCCCGCCGAGACGGACGGCCCCGGCATTGTCTAGCGAGACGAGGGTCTGGTTGAAGCCGGCAACGTCGAAGGTGCCGGCGGCGGCGACGCTGAAGGCCGACGTGGTGCCGAAGATATTGGCGGCCCCGGCGCGCAGCGTGCCGCCGTTCACGCTCGTCGCCCCGGTATAGGCATTGGCGCCCGAAAACGTCTGTGTGCCGTCAGTGAGGGTCAGCGTGCCGCTGCCCGAGATGATGCCGGAAAACACATCGTTCTTCGCATCGGTGATCGTCAGATTCTTCGCGCCCAGCGTGACACTGCCGATGCCGGCGAGGCTCTGGATGCTCGTGCCCGCGGCGGTGATGCCGGAGATACCGAAGGTTCCGTTCGCGACCACCCGGCTTGATGTGGCAATCGAGCCGTTGCTCGCTAGCCCGAGCGTACCGGCCTGGATCACCGTGTCGCCGGTATAGGTGTTGACGGCACGCAGGTTGAGAGCGCCGGTGCCGGTTTTGGTCAATCCGCCGACGCCGGAAAAACCGGACCCTGCGGCCACAGTGAAAGCCTGGGTATCAACAGTCAGGCCGCCCGCCGCAATATTGAGGGTGCCCGGCGAGAATCCGGCGATGAAGAAATTGTTGTTAGCCCTCGCGCGCAGGATGGCATCATCAAAATTGACCTGACCGTCTCCAGCACCAGCGCGCGAAAGTCTGCTGGTTTCGAGCGTGCTACCACCACTGATGTTGATCGTGCCTACGCCACCCGCAAAGGTCCCGAAAGTGACACCCGATTGAGCGACAACGGTGCCGCCGCTCAGAATGTTGAGAATACCATTGCCCCCGGCACCGACTTCGATCGAGCCTCCCCCGGCTACGGTCCATTGCGATCCAGCCCCGGTGACCGTGACCACACCATTGGTCCCGGCACCGTCGGCGATGTGGTGCTCGGCGCCATTGCTGGTCAGCGTGCTGCCATTCTGGATCGTGAGATTGCCGAACCTGCCCGGCGTATTGCCGACTGTCAGTTGACCAGTCGTGCCGACAGCGGGACCGCTCTTACCAAGGACAACCGGGCTTGGCGAAGTCGGATCAATGTCGACCGCGCCGGCAACCGGCACCGTTCCGCCCGACCAGTTGCTCCCGACCATCCAGTCATCGCTGGTGGCGCCCGTCCAGCTCTGAGCCATGACCGGCCCCACCGGCAATGCCAACGCCGCCAGCCCAACGCCCAAGAGCAGCGCGGCCCTACCAAGGTTCCAGCCGCGATCCGCGTAGCCGCGCCCGGTTGCCCCAACAGACATGCCGCCCTCAAAATCGATAAAGCTATGACGTTAAGTGTCGACTCAAACTGCCGCGAGCCCGAAGCTTAGACAAGCATAGCTTTCGAGCTAAAGCACTGTCATAATTAAGAAAGCTTTGCGGTGACGCTGCACCTGCCGCACATTTGCGACGAAAGCTTTGGCTGATCAAACAACGGCAAGTTGGGAGATTTCGGATGCCCTGAAGCACGCCGCCTTAGCCGGCAATGGGGGTGACAGTGGATGTGCGAACCGAGGCTCCCCCAAACTCGGTGTCATCCCCGCGGAAGCGGGGAACTCCGTTTGCGATCGTGCTTCGAGCACGCAAACAGAGCATCCCGCTTTCGCGGGAATGACCCGGCGGGTGCGGCAGCACCCTCGCTTGGCG
>NZ_LAJE02000306.1 GCF_000970465.2 Devosia insulae DS-56 | reverse complement strand
CCTCAATCCCTCCCCTCAAGGGGGAGGGAAGCTCACGGCTGGTGCATGCCGCCTCTAACTTAGCGCCTATGAGCTTTCGCTGGGATGACACCGAGTTTGAGGGAGGAAAGTGCCCTCCTAAACCAATCACAGAACCTTCGTCACCTTCAGGAAGCCGCCGCGCTCGTCGTTGGCGGCCTTGATCGCCTTCTCCGAGCCGAGCACCACCACCTGACCGCTGCGGGCAACCTGATCCAGCGCTTCGCCCAGCGCCTTGAAATCGCGGCTGCTGGCGCCGAGGATTTCGTCGCGGCGTTTCTGGCGGGCGTCTTCGCTGTCGCCGGCCAGTTCCCAGACCAGCGAGGTGAAGCCCTTGGCGTCGGGCAGCCGGTAAGTGTCGACCGAGCCGATCACCCCGATCACCGAGCGTACCAGGTCCTGCTCCCCGACGCCGTCTTTGAGGAAGGCCGAAGCCTTGTCGTAGATATCGATGGTGTCGACGAGGTTGGGGTCGCGATACGAGGTGAAGGCGAAGGTGCCGGCGAACGGATCGAGCCCCGATGAACCGCCATAGGCGCCGCCCTGCACCCGCACCTTGTCCCACAGATACGTGGTGTTGAGGTGCTTGATGGCGACGGCGGTGCCGCCGGTCGGCTCGAACCCGAGCGCCTTGAGGTTGGCGCCCTTGGCCACATAGTTGACCTGGCCGGGGAAGGTGAGTCCTTCCGATAGCGGACCGGCGACAAACCCCCAGCCATCAAGCGAGGGTCCGGCGCCAGCTGGCAGCGCCGCAATGAACGTCGCCAGCTCCGGCTTCAGCGCCGCGATGGCAAAGCTGTCGGCGGTGACGTTGACGATCATCCCGGTCCGCCCGATCAGCAGCGTCCGGATCTCCTCGAGCGCTGCCTGCACCGCCGGCCAGTTGCCGTCGATCTCAGCCGCGAGGTCCTTGAGGAAGAAATAGTGGCTGACGCCGCCGAGCTTTTCGTTGAGCCAATCGGCCTCGCTGAACCCGGCGCGCACCCGCATCGAGACGATGCCGTTGCCCATGCCGGCCAGCGAGCTTTCGAACCCGGCCTTCGATTCGAGCACCATCTGGCGGATGCGCTCGCGGTTATCGAGTCGGGCATCGGTCAACACGTCGCGCATGATCGACAGCATGTCGCCGACATGATCCGGCGTCGCCTTGCCGCGGACGAACATCCAGGCCGCGGTGCCCACCCCGTCGCGGCGGGTCGAGTTCCAGCGGCTGGCGCCGACGCCACCGGTGGTGCGGCCGATGCGCTGCGTCAGCGAGACGAAATCTTCGCTGCTGGTGCCGGTCTGGGTCAGCGCCCGGGTGAACAGCGGCAGATACGGCAACAGCCGGCCCGGCAGCGCGGTGAGGTTGAAGCCGAGATCGAGATAGACCACGCCATTGGTCGGCAGGTCGTGGCTGAACAGCGTCACGCCTTCGAGCTCTTCCTTGGCGATCGGGATCGCCTTGTTGGCCCGCGGCAGGTCCTCGAGCGTCAGCGTCGGGATTTTGGCCAGCGCCTCGGGCGGATCGACCTCGTTCTGCAATTCCTTGAGGTGGCGGGTCTGCTCGGCCACCTCCGCGATGCCGGCCGCATCGAGCGACTGCTGCGCCTTGTCGAGCCGCGCCCGCTCTTCGGCAGCATCCTCCGCCGCCTTGTTGGGGTCGGCCGTCAGCAGCACGGTGGAGCGGTGCTTGTTGTCGAGGATGTGGGTCTTGATCAGCCTTTCGAACACCGGCTCGCCGGCGGCAAGCTTGGCCTTGATGGCGCTGAGCGGCGCTTCGAAGCTCAGCGGCTCCAGCGGATCGCCGCCATAGAGCCAGGTGCCCATCGAGCGGAACATCAGGGCAATGCCACGCGGGAACGAGCCGGTATTGTTTTCCCTGAGCCCGAACTCGGCGGTGTTCATGGCTGCTTCGATGGTCTTGGGGTCGATCCCCTCGGCACTGAGCTGCTCGAGTGTCGAGATGATCAGCTGCTCCACCTTGTCGCCGGCATCGTCCTCGATGCCCTTGAGCCCGAAGGTGAAATAGGGCTGGCGGATGCCATCGGCGAGGCCGGAGCCGGTGAGCCCTTCGCCCAGCCCGGAATCGATCATCGCCTTCCGTAGCGGCGCGGCGGACGTGCCGACCAGCACGGACTCGAGCACGTTGAGCGACAGCGCCAGTTCGGGGTCGGTGATCTCGTCGAGCATCCAGTTGACCGACACCATGGCGGTCTTCTTGCCGGCCTCGGCTTCGCTCGCGGCGTAGGTCTCGTGCAGCGAACGCGGCGCGCTCCAGCGTGGCTGGATGGCAATTTCGGCCTTGGGGTCGATGCGCTCGAACTGGCTGAAATATTCCTCGAGAATGGCGAGGCGCTGCGCCGGATCGTCATCGCCATAAAACACCACGCGCGAGTTGGACGGGTGGTAGTACTTGGCGTGGAAGTTCTTGAAATATTCGTAGGTGAGGTCGGGGATCGCCTTCGGATCGCCGCCCGAGTTCACCCCGTAGGTGGTGTCCGGGTAGAGCGACAGCTGGCTGGCCTTGCCCAGCACCGCGGCGGCCGAGGAATAGGCGCCCTTCATTTCGTTGAACACCACACCCTTGTAGACCATCGGCCCCTGGGTCGAATCGAGCTCGTAGTGCCAGCCTTCCTGCCGGAAGGTGTCCTCGCTGATGAGCGGGAAGTAGACCGCGTCGAGGTAGACATCGACGAGGTTGTAAAAATCCTTGAGGTTCTGCGACGCCACCGGATAGGCGGTCTTGTCGGAGAAGGTCATGGCGTTGAGGAAGGTGTGGAGCGAACCCTTCAGCAGCTCCACGAACGGCTTCTTCACCGGGTATTTGCGCGAACCGCACAGCACCGAGTGCTCGAGAATATGCGCCACGCCGGTCGAATCCTCCGGCGGGGTCTTCAGCGTCACGCCGAACACCTTGTTCTCATCGTCATTGATGAGACTCAGCACCTCCGCCCCGGTCTCGATGTGCCGATAGAGCCGCGCCAGCGAACTGATCTCCCCGATCTGCTGCTCGCGGACGAGTTCGAAGGCGGGGTGCTCGGACATGTAGGTACTCAGGGTGGTGGGAGGGTGAGGGATAACTTAGGCAGCGGCGGCGATGGATGGAAGGGGGACTAGGCGGATGGGGAGGTGGAGCTTGTCGTCAACGCCGGTGCGGGAAGATACCCCC
>NZ_LAJE02000305.1 GCF_000970465.2 Devosia insulae DS-56 | reverse complement strand
ACGCGCCACCTTCTCCCCTGAGGGGAGAAGGGAAGGAGGGGGCCGTCTCTCTCAGTCAGGCCCGACTAAATTGCCCGCCCATCCCGTGCGAACACGTGGTAGCGCGCCGGATCCACGTACGCCGTCAGCATCGAGCCCAGTTCCACCTGTCGCTGGCCGTCCACCGCGATGGTCATCGCCTGGCCATCGGCGGTGGTCGCATAGACCATGGTCTGGCCGCCCAGCTGCTCGACCAGGTCGACCTTCACATTGGCCAGCTGCACGCCCGAGCCTTCGGTGATGCCGATATGTTCGGGGCGTACCCCAAACGTCACCGCGTCGCCGGCGCCGACCTGGCGGTCGACCACGATCTCGCTGCCGCCGGCGCGCAGTTTCGCCCCCGCGCCATCGGCGCTTTCCACCTTGGCTTCGAGGAAGTTCATCTTGGGCGAGCCGATGAAGCCGGCAACGAAGCGGTTGCGCGGATGGTTGTAGAGTTCGAGCGGCGCACCGACCTGCTCGATGATGCCGGCCTGCAGCACGACGATCTTGTCGGCCATGGTCATCGCCTCGACCTGGTCGTGGGTGACATAGATCATGGTGTTGCCGAGGTCGTTGTGGAGCTTGGCGATCTCCACCCGCATCTGCACGCGCAGCTCCGCATCGAGGTTGGAGAGCGGCTCGTCGAACAGGAAAATCCGGGGCTCGCGGACGATGGCCCGGCCGATGGCGACGCGCTGGCGTTGGCCGCCCGAGAGCTGCTTGGGCTTGCGTTTCAGCAGCGGCTCGATGCGGAGGATTTCCGCCGCCTTCTGCACCCGCTGCTGGATTTCCGCCTTGGGCACGCGCGCCGTTTCCAGCCCGAAAGCGAGGTTCTGGTAGACGTTCATATGCGGGTAGAGCGCGTAGCTCTGGAACACCATGGCGATGCCGCGCCTGGCCGCCGGCACTTCGTTCATGCGGTCGCCGTCGATCAACAGGCTGCCGCCCGAGATCGGCTCGAGCCCGGCGATCATCCGCAACAGGGTGGATTTTCCGCAGCCCGAAGGGCCGACGAACACGGTGAACTCACCCGGATCGATGGTTAAATCGATGCCGTGGATCACCTCCACATCGCCGTAACGCTTTTCGACCTGCTGCAGGACAACGCTGGTGGACATCAGATGCTCTCCTCCACAGGGGCAGTGCAATTGCCCACCGGGTCATTCCCGCGAAAGCGGGAAACTCTGTTTGCGGTGCTCGCGGCACACTCCGAAACGGAGGTTCCCGCTCGCGCGGGAATGACTCCGTGGGTGGGGCGGCAACTCCTCATCGAAACCCCTCCGGCAGCCAGCTGCGATATTTCGGGTGGCCTTCGGTCACGGGGAAGCTTACCTCCTCGTGCGTTTCGGACGAATGGTAGAATGCGGTGACGATCTCCAGCGCCCGGCGCGAGTCCCTTGATGTGACCGGCATCGGCCCCAGCCCCTCGAGCGCATCCCAGAAGCGGCGCATCTGGGTCTGGAACCGCGACGGCACATCCTGCCAGTCGGCGAGCAGCGCCTCGATCTTCGCCTTGGTCGCGTCGTTGCGCGGCAGGATCTTCCACGGCAGCTTGCCCGGGTTGTAGGCCTCGTGGTCGCTCTCGAAGGTGACGTGCTCGAAGGCCAGCCGGATGCGGCTGATCTCGTCGGCCGAGCCGAGCGTTGCGGTGAAGCTGGCGAGCGCGCCACTCTCCATCTCCAGCGAAGCCGAGATGCAGTCTTCCACCTCGATCGCATTCACCCGCGTCGCCACCCGGCCGAACAGGCTTTTCGGCTCGCCCATCAGGTAGGTGAAGATATCGTGCGGGTGGATGGCGTGGGTCATCAGCACGCCGCCGAGCTCGGTCTTCCATTTGCCGCGCCACGGCACGGTGTAATAATCCGGCCCGCGCCGCCACAGCGTCTCGACGGTGCCGACATAGGGCTTGCCGGCGATGCCCGCCTCGATGATGCGCTTCACCTGCTCGATGCCGTTGCCGTAACGATACTGGAACACCGGCATCAGCTTGCCGCGGCTCGTCTTCTCGAGCTCGATGATCTCGTCGACTTCGGCGAGCGAGCCGACCAGCGGCTTCTCGCACACCACGTGCTTGCCGGCTTTCAGCGCTGCCACCACCATCGGATAGTGCACCATGGGCGGAGTGCAGACATCGATGATGTCGAGATCGTCCATTTTGAGGAGGTCGTCGAAATTCTCGACCCGCCGCTCGATGCCGAACTCGTCGGCCAGCGCGTTGCGCCTGATAGGGTCGAGATCGCAGATGGCGATGACCTTCAAGCGGTCCTTGTTGGTCTCGTAGCCCTCGACGATGTGGCTCTTGCCGATGCCGCCGCCGACAACGGCGACTGTGTAAACCCTGCTCATTGCTGCCAAACCGTCCCGACTTCAGCCAGTTTCTGCGCTGTCAGCGCCAGTTCCATCGCCTTGAAGGCGCGCACCTGCGGCATCGCCGTTTCGGTGCGGTTGAGCACATCGGCGATCAGTTGCCGCCCATAGGGCAGGTCCTGAGTGGAGCAATCGATGTGCTGGGTGCCGTGCCTGTCGACGAGGAACAGGTGATCGGTCCCCGGCCGCCCGGCGATGTCGATATACTTCCTGAGCTCGATATAGCCCTCGGTGCCGAGGATGGTGAGCCGTCCATCGCCCCAGGTCGGGAGCCCTGCCGGGGTGAACCAATCGACCCGCACGTAGCCGGTAGTGGTGGGGGTCCGCAAATGCATGTCGCCGACATCCTGCAGCCCGGGTTTGCCCGGGTTGCCGCGATTGTTCACCGAGGCCGATACCACTTCTGCATCGGTATCGGTGCCGGAAAAGAACAGGAACTGCTCGCACTGGTGGCTGCCGATATCGCAGAGGATGCCGCCATAACGCTGCCGGTCGAAGAACCAGTCGGGCCGCTGGTTGTTGCGGATGGCATGCGGACCGAGGCCGACGGTGTTGATCACCTGGCCGATGGCCCCGGCCTGCACCAGCTCGCCCGCCTTCACCGTGGAACGGGTCTCGAAATGCTCGGAATAGCAGACCGAATAGATCCTGTCTCTTATACACATCTGACGCTGCCGACGAGCGAACTACTGTTTATGTCCGTGGTTCCCCCATCTCACTCAAAAATCCACCTACTCTCCCATTAGTCCCTCTACCTACTGCACACTCACACAACCTCACTACTACACACCAACCGTGACCTGTCTTGCA
>NZ_LAJE02000304.1 GCF_000970465.2 Devosia insulae DS-56 | reverse complement strand
CTCCACCGCCTTCGGCGGTCCCCCTCCCCCGCCACGCGGGGGAGGATCACGGAGAGTACGGCGCACCAGCCGACGGAACCCGCTGCCCCGTCGCGCCGTTCCGCTCGTCACGGGGTAATCCCAGGGGGCCGCATGCATTTCGTTGGGGTGTTCAACAAGGACGGCGGCACCTTCCGCACCATGGATATGGCGGCGTTCGTCGCTACGGCCGAGCGGATTTTTGCCGAGCATGGCCAATCGATCGACTGCCGGGTGGTCGACGGCGATCAGCTGAGTGCGGAGCTCGAGCGTGCCGCTGCCGATCCGACCTCCGAGGTCGTGCTGGCCGGCGGCGGCGATGGCACCATATCGGCGGCAGCCGGCATCTGCTTTGCCCACAAGATGGCGCTGGCGGTGCTGCCGGCCGGTACGATGAACCTCTTCGCCCGTTCGCTCGGGGTGCCGTTGCAGCTCGAGGCGGCGCTTGGCGCCATTGCGCGGGGGCAGGTTGCGGCGGTCGATATCGCCACCGCCAATGGCCGGCCGTTCGTCCACCAGTTCTCGGTCGGTCTGCACTCGCGGCTGGTTCGCATCCGCAACGAGCTCACCTATCACAGCCGCTGGGGCAAGATGCTTGCGAGCCTCAGGGCCATCGGGCTGGCGCTGTCGCGTCCGCTGGTGTTCGAGGCAGAAATCAGCACCAGCAAAGGCACCGACCGGCGCAAGGCGACGGCGATCGCCGTCTCCAACAATGTGCTGGGGGAGGGCCATGTGCCCTATGCCGAGGCGGTCGATCGCGGCGTACTCGGGGTCTATGTGGTCAAACCCATGCCGCCGGCCGAGCTGGCGCGGCTGGCTTTGTCACTGGCCTTCGGCAACTGGAAGGCGCATCCGCTGGTCTCGGAACGCGAAGTGGCGCAGGTCAGCCTCCGCTTCCCGCACCGCAAGGCCTCGGCCCTGGCAGTGATCGACGGCGAACTGATCCCGCTGGAACGGCAGGTGGATTTGCGGATCCATGCGGGTGGGTTGAAGGTGGTGCAGCCGGCGGCCGAGGTCGCGCCGGAGAGCAGGGACCCGCAGACCGAGGCGGCTTGAGTTCACTGGCGGTGCCCCAACGCCCCCTCGCCCCTCTGGGGAGAGGGCGGCAGTGAGGCCGAAGGCCTCGCTGCGGGTGAGGGGTGCCAAGCACGCTGAACCATCCAGCTCTCGGCACTATGGTCGTCAGGCCGGTGTGCTTGGCTACCCCTCACCCTGACCCTCTCCCCAGAGGGGCGAGGGGACGCACTTTGCGCCACCGGTGCAAGAAACTGCGGCACCCCAAACGCAATCACCCCGCCGCGGAAACCCGGGCGGGGTGAGCAATCTACTCAAACTGTTGCACTCAGAGGCTCGATGCCCCTGCTTCCACCGGCTCCTGGCCGAGCTTGCGCAGGGCGTTCTCGATGGTCTTCAGGTCTTCGCCGTCGTCGCCGTCGACCGGGGTCATGCCTTCAGTGGCGCTGCGCTCCTTGGAGAGCGAGTCCGCTTCGAGCTGGCGCAGGATGGTGATCTTCTCAGCATCCGCAATGTGGTCGTCGGTCAGAATGGTCACGATCTTCCGTTTGATGTGGGTCATTGCTCACACTCCTGGAAATCTGCTTTGGCCTCACCTGCAGGAACTGCAGGTGCATCAGATAACGCGGCCGGTCAGACGGGGTTCCCGACAAATGTGGCGACGTGATCAGTCCGGATCATGGCCATTACTATGGCCGTGCGAACTGCCGGGCTTGGCCAGCAGGTAGGCAGCGGCGAGCGCGCCGCCGATCGGAATGCCGACCTTTCTCATCAGGTCTGACTTCAGCACCAGCGGCAGGGCGGTGAGCGCCGCGGTGGTGACCAGAGCGGTCTTTTCGGCAGCATTGCGCCGCTGCGCGGCATGCTTTTTGGCGATGCTGTCGGTGATGGTGATGGCGGCATAGAGCCCGAGCGCGATCACCAATGCGCCGGCGGCGATCACCAGCGGCGCGACGATCGGCCCCCACATCAGGGTGAACCAGGCGTTGAGCGCCACCAGCCCGAAGACCAGGCCGATCAACGCAAAGAGCGCCACGGCCGACCAGGCCATGGCGTTCCGCTTGAAGTGCTCGAGCAACTCGTCGACCTCGATCCCGAGGACCGACGCCGCCAAAGCGAGGAGGTGCATGGGGCTACCTCGAAACGACGGCGAGCACGAAGCCCAGCGCAATCGCGCCAGCGACAGCGGTCAGCGGCTTCTCGCGGATGGTGTCCTTGATCTGCTTTTCGAGCTGGCCGAATTCGTCCTGCACGTCCTCGACGGCGCTCTGGCCAGAGCGGGCAAGGTTCTTCACCTCGCGCTTGGCAAGCTTCTGCGCGTCGTTGACCTTATCCTCGGCGAGGCTGGCCAGAGTCGCGGCGATCGACTTCAAATCGGTCTGCAACTGGTGCACCTGGGCCGAGAGTTCGTCCTCGCGGCTTTGGCTCTGGCGCGCAGCAGCGCGACGCGGGCCGTTGGCGGCGCGGCGGGCCGGTGCCTTGGTGGCTGCGGCGGTACGGTTGGGGGCCATATCGGTAGTGGATGCCATGATGGTCGCTCCTGATGTGATGGGGGGGCAACGCACGGTTGGCGCAAGAGTTCCGAACCCCTTGATTTCCGGGGCTATCGGGCGAGTGGCCCGGAGAAAAGAGTGCAGACCAGTCCGGGGGCGAACTGGGGTGCGATGGCGAGCCATAAGGGGGGCGACCTTGGCTCGCGAAGCTCGTCAGAATACGCGCATCAACACGAGGATGATGACGATGACGAGCACGACGCCAAGAATACCGGAGGGGTAAGCTCCCCAGGAGCGGGAGTAGGGCCAGGCCGGTATGGCGCCGATCAACAGCAGGATCAGCAGAACAATGATGATCGTGCTCAAAGTCACGGTGGACGCTCCTAGACGATCGACAGGAGGAGGGTAGCGGCTACGACAAGAATGCCTGCAGCAGGGAGGAGGGCGGCAAGCACGGCGCCGTAATGCGTACGCCCGTCATATCCTTCGGGGATCCACACGACGGCCGAGCGGGCGGCATGTTCGAGGTTGGCGATCTCAAGTCGGGTCATCGCTCTCGTTCCTTTTGCAAGGGTGCTACCGGAGGGAGGGCCGGTAGACACGCCGCCACGTTGGCGCGTCAGCCCAATAACGAGGTCCGCCACAATTGGTTCCGGGGTGGGGAGAAAAGTGTGATTGGG
>NZ_LAJE02000303.1 GCF_000970465.2 Devosia insulae DS-56 | reverse complement strand
TTTCAAGCAGATGACGGCATACGATCTTTCTGCCTGACTCGTGGTCTCGGATATGTGTATAAGCGCCCCTACGCCCCGCGCAACTCCAATGCTGGCGACCGCGAGCGCAGCAACAGCCGTCCGCTTGGTGACAAGAAGCCCTATGGCACGCGCCCGCCCCGCGGCGATCGCCCTTCCAGCGATCGTCCGCGCGATGGCGGTGACCGTCCGGCCCGTTCGTTCGGTGACAAGCCGCGCAGCTTTGGTGACAAGAAGCCGTTCTCCGGCAAGCCCGGTGGCACTGGTGGAAAGCCCTACGGCAAGCCGTCGGGTGGTGCCGGCCGTCCGTCTGGCGGTGGTCGTCCCGGCGGCTCCGGCCGTCCGGCCGGTGACCGTCCCCGTGGACCCAAGAAGCCGCGCGAGTAACCAATGCGCATCGTCGCCGGCAAGTTTCGCGGCAAGGCGCTGCTGTCGCCTTCGGACGACAGCATCCGCCCGACCTCCGACCGGGCCCGCGAATCGGTGTTCAACATCCTCAGTAGCCGCATCGGCGTGCATCTCGATGGGGTGAAGGTGCTCGACCTCTTCGCCGGCACCGGCGCGCTCGGCCTCGAAGCCCTTTCGCGCGGCGCCTCGGGCGCGGTGTTCGTCGATAACGGCGCCGAATCGCGCGGCATCATCCGCGACCACATCGAAGCCTTCGGCATCGCCGGTATCGCCAAGCTGCTCCGCCGTGATGCCACCGCGCTCGGTCCGGCCGGCACCCTGGGCCCGTTCGACCTGGTGTTCCTCGACCCGCCTTACGCCAAGGGGCTGGGCGAGCAGGCGCTGGTGTCGCTGCGCGAGGGCAACTGGCTCGCCAGGGACGCAACGATCGTGCTGGAAGAAAGAGCCGACGTCGAACTGGCGCTCCCCCAGGGCTTCACCATAGATGATCGCCGCGCCTATGGTGCGGCGGCGGTCCACTTCATCCGCGCGCAGTGAGGCAAGCGATGCAGTTCCGCGCCGTCGTCATCCCGTCCGGCAATGCCACCGCCGTCGAACTCCCCGACGACGTCATGCGCTCGCTCGGACCCGAAGCGCGACCGCCGATATCGATCACCATCAATGGCCATAGCTGGCGCAGCCGCGTCGCCATCAAGAACGGCCAGCGCCTGGTCGGCATCAGCGCCGCCCAACGCACCGCGGCCGGCATCGAAGCAGGCCAGACCGTCGAGATCGACATCACCCTCGACACTGCGCAGCGCGAGGTCGAGGAGCCGGATGACCTCAAGGCTGCCCTCGACGGCGATCCGGTAGCCCGTGCTGGCTTCGACAAGCTGCCCTTCGGCCTCAAGGCCAAGCACGTTCGCGATATCGAAGCGGCAAAGACGCCCGAGGTGCGCACCCGCCGGATCGGCAAGCTGGTCGAAACCCTGGGTCGGGCCTGAACGCCTACCGCGTCCGCCCGAACAGCCGCTCGATATCGGCTTTCTTCAGCTCCACATAGGTCGGCCGTCCATGGATGCACTGGCCCGAATGCGGCGTCGTCTCCATCTCGCGCAGCAGCGCGTTCATTTCCTCGACCCTGAGGCGCCGCCCTGAGCGCACCGAGCCATGGCAGGCCATGCGCCCGATGATCGCCTCCAGCCGGTCGGCCAACGCCGCCGAGCTGTCCCATTCCGCCAGCCCATCGGCGAGATCGCGTACCAGCCCATCGATATCGGCCTGCCCGAGCAGCGCCGGGGTCTCGCGCACGGCCACCGCGCGCGGCCCGAACCGTTCGAGATAGAGCCCCAGCCGCTCGAGCGTCGGCGCCGCGTCCTCGAGCCGCCCGCAATCGTCTTCGCTGAGCTCGATCACCACCGGGATCAGCTGCATCTGGCTCGCCACCGGGCCGGCCGCCAACTGCGCCTTGAACCGCTCATATACCAGCCGCTCATGCGCTGCGTGCTGGTCGACCAGCAACAGGCTGTCGCCGTTCTGCGCCACGATGAAGTTGTCGAACATCTGCGCCCGCGCCGTCCCCAGCGGATACTCCACCGGTTCGGCGATGGGTGCAGTCTCAAACACCTCATAGCGAGCACTGGGCTCGGCAAAGCCCACAAACCGCTCGCTCGGTGATGCTGCCCCGCGCGGCGGAGGAGGGGCCCCAGCAAAGCTGGTGGAGGGGGCGGTCCAACCCGCCGTCGTTCTTACCGGTGCCGCCTCATATTCCGGTACGCGGAACGCCTGCACCACATCCTCGGCCACCGTACTGGCCGCCCGATGCCCCGCTGCATCCAGCGCCTCGGTGATCGCCCGGATCAACGCGCCGCGCACTGCGCCGGGGTCGCGGAACCTCAGCTCCGCCTTGGTCGGATGGACGTTCACATCCACGTCCGCCGGATCGACCGCGAGGAAGATCGCCGCCACCGGGAAGCGGTCGCGGAACACGAAATCTGCATAGGCGGCGCGGATGGCGCCCACCAGCACCTTGTCGCGCACCGCCCGGCCGTTGACGAAGAAATACTGGCTTAGCGAATTGGCCCGCGTATAGGTCGGCAGCCCGGCGAGTCCGGTCACCACCATGCCGTGCCGCATCGTTGCCAGCGGCACGGCGTTGTCGCCGAAATCCCCGCCCATCACGTCGCCGAGCCGCGCCCTGAGCGCCCCGTCGCCCTCACGCCCCGGCCAGTTCGAGGTGGTGCGGTCGGCCCCCTCGAGCACGAACTGCACGTGCGGGTTGGCCATGGCCAGCCGCTTCACCATGTCGGTGATCGCGCCGGCCTCGGAGCGCTCGGTCTTCAGGAACTTCCGCCGCGCCGGCACGTTGCCGAACAGCTCGCGCACCTCGACGATGGTGCCGCGGTTCATCGCCAGCGGTACCGGCCGCGACTTCGCCCCGTGCTTGACCGCGATCCGCAGCCCGCTCGTGTCCTCGGCCCGGCGCGACGCGATGCCGAGCTCCGCCACGGCTCCGATCGAAGCCAGCGCCTCGCCGCGAAATCCCAGAGTCCGGATATCCTCGAGCCCGTCATCGGCCAGTTTCGATGTCGCGTGCCGCTCGACCGACAGCACCAGGTCGGCCTCATCCATGCCGATGCCATCATCCTCGATCCGGATCAGGCTCTGCCCGCCGCCGGCGGTGGTGATGTGCACCCGGCTGGCGCCGGCATCGATGGCGTTCTCGACCAGTTCCTTTACCACGCTCGCCGGCCGCTCGACCACCTCGCCCGCGGCGATGCGATTGATCAGATCTTCGGGAAGCTGGCGGATGGGCAAGGCGATTCTCCTGAACGGAGAATGTAGCGATGCGCCGCCGCCACTGCCACGCCCTTCGCCATCACCCAGTGGTTGTTCGCAATGACGGGTGCTAAACACCCGCCATGCCCACCCCTATGGACCAGGCCGTCGCTCTCGCCGAAGCCGCCGCCCAAGCCGGCGAGGCCCCGGTTGGTGCGGTCATCGTCGAAGGCGATCGCGTGCTCGCTGCCGAGCGCAACCGCATGCGTGAGCTGAACGATCCCACCGCGCCTGCCGAGTTCCTCGCTATCCGCACCGCGCTCGCCGCACGCGGTACCGGCCGGCCCGATGGCTGCG
>NZ_LAJE02000302.1 GCF_000970465.2 Devosia insulae DS-56 | reverse complement strand
CCCCAGAGGGGCGAGGGGGCGCAATTTGCACCGCCGTGCCACACACCCAATCCTGCTGATGGATGAGTGACAACCCTCCCCGCGCCCGCTACCCCTATCCCGCCGAGGAGAACCGCCCCAATGACCACGCATCGCTTCGTTGCCACCGAATGGCACAATGTGCTGGGCACGCGCCCCGCTGCTTTCACCGTCGCCTCGGGCGATACCGTGATCACCGAGACGCTCGATGCCTGGGGCTTCGATAAGGATGCGGTGCAGCGCCAGCCCGGCCCGAACCCGATGAACGGGCCGATTTTCATCGAGGGCGCCGCGCCGGGCGACGCGCTGAAGGTCGAAATCCTCCGCATGACGCCGAACCGCGCCACCGGCTGGACCCGCTCGTCGCTGGCCGGCAATGTCGTCGATCCGGAATCGGTGCGCGACCTGCCGTCGCGCGAGACCGTCACCTGGTCGATCGACCGGCAGGCCGGCACCGCTCAGCTGCAGCCGCCGGTGAAGGGGCTCGAACATTTCGTCTTGCCGCTCGAGCCGATGATCGGCTGCTTTGGCGTGGCGCCGTCGATGGGTCAGGCCTTTTCCACCGCCACCAGCGCCGAGAACGGCGGCAACATGGATTATCGCGGCTTCGGCCCGGGCGCGACAGTGTGGTTCCCGGTAGCGGTCGAGGGCGCGCTGTTCTTTCTCGGCGATTGCCACGCCGTGCAGGGCGATGGCGAGATCGTCGGCACCGGCATCGAGACCAGCTACGAGGTCGAGGTGCGGCTGACTGTCGAAAAGGGTAGGAAACTGGTGTGGCCGCGTGGCGAAAGCGCCACCGAGATCTTCTCGGTCGGCAATGCCCGGCCGCTCGACCAGGCGCTGCAGCACGCCACCAGTGACATGTTCAACTGGCTCTGCACCGAGTACGGGCTCAGTAAGACCGCGGCCAGCCACCTGATGGGCCAGGTGGTGCGCTACGAGGTCGGCAACGTCTACGACCCGGCCTACACCATGGTCTGCAAGATCCCCAAGCAGTGGCTGCCGACGAAGTAACCGCCCGGGAGGCGGCAATGGCTGAACGCGTTGCGCTGGGAATGATCGGCTGCGGCTTCTTCGCGCAGAACCATCTCAATGCCTGGCAGGACCTGAAGCCGGAGGGCGTCGACATCGTCGCCGTCTGCGACGTGGACCCGGAACGCGCCCGCGCCGCGGCGGAAAAGTTCGGCGTGCCCCGCTGGTACACCGATGCGGCGGTGATGTTCCGCGCCGAGCAGCTCGGTCTGGTCGATATCGCAACGCAGATGCAGAGCCACCTGCCGCTAGTCAAACTGGCGCTGAGCCACGGGGTGCCGACCATCATCCAGAAGCCGTTCGGCCAGGACATCGCCGAGGTGCGCGAGATGGTGGCGGCGGCCAGGGCGCAGAACACCTTCCTCGCCGTGCACGAGAATTTCCGCTTCCAGAAACCGCTGCGCCGCATCGCCGAAATCGTCCGTTCCGGCGCCATCGGCACGCCGACCTGGGCCCGCGTCAGCTTTCGCACCGGCTACGACATCTATGCCGGCCAGCCCTATCTCGCCGAGCAGCAGCGCTTCGTGCTGATCGACCTGGGTGTCCACGTGCTCGATGTGGCGCGGGTACTTCTGGGCGAGGTCGAGCATTCGACCGCCGAACTGCAGCGCCGCAACCCCAAGGCCAGGGGCGAGGACACCGCCACCATGCTGCTGCGCCACACCTCAGGCGCTGTGTCAGTGGTCGAATGCACCTATGGCTCGCGCCGCCTGCCCGACAGTTTCCCCGAAACGCTGATCGAGGTGGAGGGCGACAAGGGCGCCATCGTCTCGCGCATCGGCAACAAGGTCGAAGTCACCATCAATGGCCGGATGGAAGTGCTCGACGAGGACCCGGCAGTGCTGCCCTGGGCCGAGCGGCCCTGGCACGTGGCGCAGGAAAGCGTGCTCGCCACCAACCGCCACATGCTCGAGGCCCTGCGTGCCGGACGCCCGGCCGCCACCAGTGCCGAGGATAACCTCAAGACCTTCGCCCTGGTCGAAGCCGCCTATCTCGCCGCCGGCAAGGTGAAGCCCCAGGCATGAGCCCGCGATCCGCCGCGGACCGCGTCAAGGTACCCGGCTGAACAGCCCCAGCCCGTCATGGTCGAAATGCTCGAGCCGTAGCCTCTCAGCGGTGAAATCGGCGGCTGACACCGAACCCGGCGGCGCTGCGTCGTTGAGGGGGATGAAGCTGAAGCTGTCGGCATCGCGGTGCGTCAGCGGATAGCTCTGCTGGCCCGCAGCGCCGAGCGTCAGCTGCAGTCCATCGCCGACGATGCTGACTTCAGCGACGCCGAGATAGGGGCTCTCGTAGGTTCCGGCATAGTCGGCCAGTGGCTTCGCCGCACGCCCCTCAGTGGGCCGCGCCCCTGCGTAACGGCCCTGCGGCGCGAAGGCGCCGGCCATGGCGCTCGAATAGATCTGCCACCAGTCTGCCTGCGGCTTGCCGGTGAGGACGATATCGTTGAACTGCATGCTCAGCGCCTCGGCCACCCCGGTCGGCCAGGCATTGGTCAGCACCACGATGCCGGTATCGGCCGCGGGGATGATGCTGAAATAGGTCGAGGCGCCCCAGGCGAAGGCTCCGCCATGGCTGAGCGTGGTGGTGCCGGCGCTGGTGTTGATGAAGAAGCCGTAGCCGTACCAGGCCGCCTGCTCGCCCGGCGCCTTGGGCTGATAGAGCTTTGCCTGCGGCGTCAGCATCGGAAACCAGGCTTCGCCCGGGATGCTGGCGCCATCGGGATATTTGCCATTGGCGAGAACGAACAGCATCCAGCGCGCCAGGTCGTTGGCCGACGAACTGACCCCGCCCGAGGGCGCCTGGATGTCGGTGTCGTAAGCGCCCGACCAATGCTGCTCGCCGACAAAATCGCGCTCCGGCCCGACCACATAGCGGTCGGCTTCTTTCACATGCCCCAGCGCCCGGTTGTCCCGGGCCTCGAAATCCGCGAAGCGCGAGCTGGTCCGCGTCATCCCGAGCGGGGTGTAGAGCCGCTCCTCGGACAGCGTCGCCCAGTCCTTGCCGGTGTTTGCGGCCACGGCGAACCCCGCCGCGCTCATCCCGTAGTTGGTATAGGCGTACGAGGCGCGAAACGCCGTCAGCGGCAGTTGCTCGAGCCGCGCCAGGATGGCATCGCGCCCAAAGCCCAGCTCCTCCATCGCGTCCCCTGCATGGTCGGGCAAGCCGGAGCGATGTGCGTAGAGATCGCCGATCGTCACATTGGCGCTGACATAGGCATCACCGAGTGTGAACCCCGGATTGTAGCGCCGGAT
>NZ_LAJE02000301.1 GCF_000970465.2 Devosia insulae DS-56 | reverse complement strand
CAGTTATTACTCATAGGTAGCTGATCTCGTCACTAGGCTGTATGTGTGTGTGTGATACAGTCGCCGATCTAGACCGTGACGTTTCTTTGTGCGATGATACGGCGCCCACGGAGATCAACACTAGGTCGCGCGTCGGCAGCGGCAGCTGTGTATAAGAGACGGGATCAGCATGCGCCCGGCTTCGCGGCCCATCTCGTAGCTCGAGACCTGCAGCGAGGTGAGCGAGGGGCGGACATGCTGGGTGAACTCGAGGTCGCCATAGCCGGCGATGGCGCCCTGGCCGGGCACCGCGATGCCGCGGTCGAGCGCCCTGGTCATGGCGCCGGCGGCGAGCACGTCGGTGCCAAAGAAAATGGCATCGCAGCCGGGCAGCTGCTCGAGAATAGCATCGAAGGCATGCATGCCATCGGCGAAGGTGCGGGTGCCATCCATCGGGTGGATCAGCTCCAGCGCCAGGCCGTGCTTGGCGAGGCCGTGGCGGAAGCCCTCGATGCGCTGCGCCGTGCGCTCGATGGTGTGGCCGCTATAGGCGACCTTGCCAAAGCCCCGTTCGCCGAAATGCTCGCCCATCAGGCGGCCGGCATCGTAGCTGGAGGAGCCGACCAGCATGTCGATCGGATCGGGGCGGTTGCCCCACATTTCCATCACCGGGATGCCGAGCTTCTGCAGCGCCTGGCGGGTCTTGTCGGCGCGCACCACGCCGGTGAAGACGACGCCGGCGGGGCGGAACGGCAGCACCGATTCGACCACGTCGATTTCCAGCATCTCGGAATAGCCGGTCTGGGCGAACATCAGGTGGTAGCCGCTGCCCTCGACCGAATCGACGATGCCCTGCACCGAGGTGGCGAAATGCGGATTGAGCAGGCTGGAGACGAACACGGTAATGACGTTGGAGCGGCCGGAGCGGAGCGAGGAGGCGAAGCGGTTGACGACATAGCCGGTCTGGGCGACGGCCTCGAGAATGCGGGCCCGGGTCTCCTCCTTGACCTTGTCGGGGTAGGACAGGGCGCGTGAGACGGTAATCGGCGAAACCCCGGCGACGCGAGCTACGTCTTCAACGCGAACCGGCCGGCCCGCGCCATTGCGTCTGTCTGCGTCCCCCAAACTGAATCCCCCAAACTGCGCTTCATTCGACTACAGCGGCGGAATGGTAAAACGCCAGTAGCGAGGCGCTACGTAGTAACCCTCAATGCGGATCACTTCATTCCACTTTGCGGTCCGTTCCGAGCGCGTCATCGAGCCGACCTTGATCTGGTCGGACATCAAACCGACGGCCAGATGACTGAGCGTCACATCTTCACTTTCGCCGGAGCGGCCGGACTGAATGGTATTCCAGCCGACGGCGCGGGCGCGCGTGCTTGCCGCAATCAATTCGGTCAGGGTGCCGCACTGGTTCGATTTGAGCAACACCGAATTGCAGCATCCCTGTGCTGCGGCAAGGGCAACACGGGACTCTGAGCTGGTCAGATAGTCGTCACCAACGATCTGGATGGACTTGCCGAGCCGTCGGGTGATCTCGGCAAAGCCTTCGTCATCGTCCTCGGCGAGGGGGTCTTCGAGCGAGACGATCGGGTAGGCAGCGACCCAGGATTGCAGCAGTTCGATCATCTCGAGCGTCGACAGCGCCTTGCCGTCGAGCGCCAGGCGGTAGGCGCCGTCGGCGTAGAACGAAGTGGCGGCGACATCGAGCGCGATGCCGATATCGACGCCGGGGCGCAGCCCGGCAGTCTCGATGGCGCGGGTCAGCAGCTCGAGCCCGTCCTCGTTGGCGGTGAAGTCGGGCCAGACGCCGCCCTCGTCGGCGACGCCGTTCAGTTTGCCGCTCTGCACCATCGCCTTGCTGGCGGCCATATAGACCTCGGCGATCTGCTCGGTGGCTTCAACAAAGCTCTGCGCGCCGACGGCGAGGATGAGGAAATCCTGGATGTCGATGCGGTTGCCGGCATGGCGGCCGCCGCCAAAGATCTGGATCATGGGGGCCGGGATGTGCTGCGCCTCGGGATCGAGGTTGCTGAGGCGGCGCAAATGCTGCCAGAGCGGGATCCGCTGCTCGGCGGCGGCGGCCCAGGCGATGGCCGAGGAGGTGGCGACGATGGCGTTGCCGCCCAGCCGGGTCTTCTGCGGCGTGCCGTCGAGTTCGATCATGGCGCGATCGGCGGCGGCCTGGTCGAGAGCATCGAGGCCTTTGAGTCGACCCTGGATCTCGCCGTTTACCGCGGCCAGCGCACCATTGACGCCGTAGCCACCCAGCCGCTTGCCGCCATCGCGCTTATCGAGCGCTTCGCGGCTGCCGGTGGAGGCGCCGGAGGGGGCGATGGCGCGACCAGTGGCGCCGCTCTCCAGGGTGATCTCGACTTCGACGGTGGGGCGGCCGCGCGAGTCCCACACCTGGCGGCCGAGAATGGTCTTGATGGCTGACATAGCGCGTTATCGATCCTGGGATGTGCCAGGGCTGTCGAGCAGCTCGGCGATGCTGGTTGGTGGGCGGCGGATATGCGGAATGGCGCGGTCACGGACGACCTGGCGACTGGCGTCGCTGAGATACTCGACCGGTGATTTGCCATCGACCCGCGCCAGCATCAGGCAGGGCAGGAGGGCGGCGACACGCGCCTCGGTCTCGGCCCGCATCTGCGTGGGGAAATGTCCGAGCCAGGTGGCGGCAAAGGCGGCGGCCTCAGCGAGCAGCTCATGGCGCAGCGTCGGCAGGTGGATGGACTTCAGTACCAGGTGGTTGAGGCAGAAGGCGGCGTCGAAGGCCGGATCTCCGTACCAGGCGCACTCGGCATCGAGCAGCACCGGGTGGCCGTCGCGCTTCGAGATCAGGATATTCTTGGGGCTGACATCGCCGTGCACCAGCGCCAGCTTGGTGTTCGCGGTGGTTGCGAGCACGGCGAGGATGCGCTCGCTCAACTCCGGGTGGCGGCCGGCGGTGAAGCGCAAGTAGGGGTCGAGCCGCAGGGCGTCGATCAGATGGTCGGTGGGGAATTCGGCAGCGGCCGAGGGGTCGTTGAGCGTCGCGGCGTGGATGCGGCCGAGCGCCTCGGCGACGGCAGTGGCAACTGAGGGGTCGGCGCGGCCGGCCAGCAGCTCGGCCTTCCACAGCACATAATCCTCGGCCGGCAGGTATTCGAGCAGGGCGATGCCGTGTGCGCGGTCCTCGCCGATCACTTCGGGCGCGGCGCCGGGGACGATGGCGTTGGCGCGGCGCAGCCACGCCACCTCGTACTGGTTGCGCTCGAGCGGCGCCTGCCAGTCGGTCGCCACCTTGAGCTTACCAAGGGCGCGCTTGGCGCAGTATTGGCGACCGTCACCGAGGCGGATGCGCACAATATCGGACGAAACGCCGCCGGTAAGCGGGGCGATCTCTAGTGTTCCAGTGGCGTCGATACCGGCAGCCGCAAAGATCGGGGGAAGCAGCGCTTCCCAGGTCAATTCATCCATAGTGCTGGTCCCCCTTGCATGGCTGGTATGGTACCACACAGGCGGAATGGGACAACGACCGGAGGCTTCGTCTTTGGTCAAACACCGAACTGGACGGAAAGGGAGAAAATGGGACGGCTCGAGGGGAAAACCATCTTCATGACCGCGGCGGCGGCGGGTATTGGCGGGGCGGCAGCGACAGCATTCGCGCGCGAGGGGGCGCGGGTGATCGCCACCGACCGCGATGCCCAGGGCATTGCGCGCAAGGGCGAGGAGCTCAAGGCGATCTCGGCCGGGCACGAGACCTATGCGCTCGATGTCACCGATCACCTGGCGCTGCGCGAGGCGGCGGCCCGGCACACGCACGTGAACGTGCTCTATAACGGCGCCGGCTGGGTGCATCAGGGGATGCTGGGGACGACGACGCTCGAAGAGTGGCAGCTCAGCTTCGATATCAATGTCACGCCGATGTTCGTCTTGACCCAGGCGTTCCTGCCGGCCTTCATCGCGCAGGGCGGGGCCAACATCATCAACGTCGCCTCGGTCGCCTCATCGATGAAGGGGGTGCCGAACCGGGTCGGCTATATGTCGTCGAAGGCGGCGGTGATCGGCTTCACCAAATCGGTGGCGTTCGACTACATGAAGAACGGCATCCGGGCGAACACCATCTGCCCCGGCAGCGTCGACTCGCCGTCCCTGCACGAGCGGGCGCACGCGCTGGGCAACCACGACGAGGTGTGGAAGACCTTTGTGGCGCGTCAGCCGATGGGCCGCATGGCGCAGCCCGAAGAAATGGCGCACCTCTTGGTCTACCTCGCGAGCGACGAGAGCGCCTATGCGACGGGGTCGAACTTCGTGGTGGATGGGGGAATTACGATGTAGCAGCGGGCTGCGCCGCCCGGGCTGCTAGGCGGGATCGCGGACATTTCGGCTGGTTGCGACGGGTGCGTATAGCCCGTTCTGCTGCAGGAAGCGCAGGAACTCGGCGGTGAGGGCGGCGGCTCCCCGCGCGTTGAGATGGTCCCGGTCGCGCATCAGCGGCACGCCGTCGCGGGTGGCCGAGCAGACGCCGATGCTGGGCGGGCACAGCACTTCGAAGCTGTCGAAGACGAAGAGGTTGCGCCGGGACGAGGCTGTCACCCGCAGCGTGCCGAGCACCTTCTCGACCTGTTCGGCCAGCCGCGCCCGACTGATGGTGCACGGATCAAACAGAACGCAGGCATCGATGATATCGAAGTCGAACATGGGGGAGGGGCCCATGACCACGACGTTGACGCCGCGACGCCCCATCTGGTCGGCGAGCTCGCCGAGGCTGGCGGTCCACTCGTCCAGTCCGGGTACCGGGACTGGATCGCCGGTCCGGGACAACATCAGCCGCGCAACCAGGACGATGTCGCCGGGTCGGAGGCGCTCCAGGATGGTTTCGAAAATCCGCTGGCGTGCCGCCGACGGGCGCCCCGGAAGCGTCGGGAAGGGAGTGGCGACCGTCTCGATCAGGTGCACGCCCATGCCGGCCTGGTCGTACACGGCGTAGAGCAGGCCCTGCAGGTGCCCGGCGTGGCTATCGCCAAGGGCCCAGATCATCGGTGCGCCGGCAGTTGGGGCTGGCGCGGTACAGAGGTCGAAGGTGCTCTCGGCCAATGCTTCGTGCCCGGTGCCGAGGGCGCAGTTGCCGAAGCTGGCGCCAGAGCCGGGGAGCGGCAGGTGGCTGGCCGGGAACTTGCCAGCGGTGATGGCTTGCAGTCCGAGGGTCTCGCGTGAGACCGCCCCACCCAGAATCAGGACAGCGCAAGCGGCGGACGCGAGGATGCCGGCGCCGACGGTGCGCCAGGTCGTCCCCGCCCAGACGGCGTGCCGCAGCGGGCGCTCGACGAAGGTGTAGGACAGGATTGACAGGGCGGCGATGGCCAGGGCCTGGAGCGGTATTGTCCAGGCGTGGACGCCAATGGTCCAGCGGCTGAGGCTGAGCACGCTCCAATGCCACAGGTAGAGCGAATAGGAGATCTTGCCGACATAGACGACGGCCGGGTGCGACAGAACGGCATGAGTGCCGCTGCCGGCTCGCGTGGAGGCAAGCAACCCCAGCGTCGCGGCGACGACGGCGATGGCGTTCAGCGCCTGGTATTGGCGAGGGGCAAACAGCAGTGCCAGCGCCACGGTCAGAAAAACCGGCGCCAGCGCCGCGGGCAGCGTGCCGATGCGGCGGGCGGGGCCGTGGAGCAAGGTGAAGAGCAGGGCACCGGCCGCCAGCTGCCAGAAGCGGGATGGCATGGCGAAATAGGTCAGCTTCGCTGCGGCAGAGCTGGTGCCCAGGATAAAGGCGAGCAGCGAAGCGAGGGAGAGCAGTGACAGCGCGACCAGGTAGGCCCGGGTGCCGCCGAAGCGACGGGGCTGCAGGCCGAGCCAGAACAGCAGCGGAAAAACCAGGTAAAACTGTTCCTCGACGCCCAGTGACCAGGTCTGCGCGAAGACGTTGAGGTCAGTTGGGCGAGCGAAGTAGTCAGTCTCCTCGAAAGCCAGCGAGATGTTGGACACGCCGAAGAGCGCGGCCACGCCAGTGAGCAGGGCATTGCCGGGGGTGCGGTCGATGGCAGTGATCGCGAGGCCGGTCAGCAGCACGCAGAGTACGAGCGCAGGGAGGATGCGCTTGACGCGGCGGACGTAGAAGGCGCGAAGGAACGTCAGCAGGCTGTCGTCACCATGGGCGGCAAGCGAACTCGCGATGACGTAGCCAGAGATAACGAAGAAGACATCGACCCCCAGGTAGCCGCTGGGGAGCGCGTCGCGACTGAAGTGGTGGATGATAACGGCAACGACGGCCAGCGCGCGCAATCCATCGATCTCGGGACGATAGGTCGTTGCAGCATCCGCGATTGCCGCTCCGCCCACCGTTGCTCGTGGCGATGTAGAGTGCGCGTCCATGACCGCCCCGACCGAACGCTCATTGGCAATGGACGCCAATTCTGCTCGGCGAGGATGTCAGGACTTGCTTGCGATTCTGTCTACGTCGCTGTTGGAATTGCCGAAGCTATCTTCCAAAGACCTCAGCACGGTGGAGCGGCCGGCTCCGTTTGGGGGCAAGGCAGCCAAGGGCCAAGCCACAGGCCTCCAGCTACGCCGGTGGCCAGCCCTCGGGAGGGTTCGGTTGCCAGGGGCCGGCAATGATCGTCGCCTCGTGGCTGCCGGGCCAGGGCGGCATGGAGATGCAGATGAACTCGAGCGGCGCGGCGCGAGCAGTCGTCGCGGCCGACTGGTCGGAGGCAGACCAGGAGGGTCTCAGGGCGCGCGGAAACTCTCGAGCACTTCCATCACGCGTTCATGCACCGGCGGGGCAGGCGGCGGTGGCTCGAAGGCGCGTCCGGTGATCCGCTGGTAGGCCTCGACATAGGTCAGCGCGGTCTTCCAGATCAGCTCCGGAGGGATTTCCGGAATGTCGTCACGGTACGGGTCACACCGCGCGGCGACCCACTCGCGGATCACATCCTTGTCGAAGCTCTGCGGACGTTGTCCGGCAGCGAGGCGCTCGGCATAGGAGTCGGCGCGCCAGTAGCGGCTCGAATCAGGGGTGTGAATCTCGTCGGCGAGGCGGAGGGTCCCTTCCGCATCGAGCCCGAACTCGTACTTGGTGTCGGCAAGAATCAGCCCGCGCTCGGTGGCGAGCGCCTGGCCGCGGGCGAACAAGGCGAGTGCGGTTTCGCTCACCTCCTGCCACTGCGCTTCGCTGAGCAGGCCGCGCGCCAGGATCTCGCTTGCGGTGAGCGGCTCGTCATGCGCCCCGTCGGCGGCCTTGCTGGTGGGGGTGATGATCGGCGTTTCGAGCGCCTGGTTGTCGGCGAGGCCATCGGGAAGGGTTTGCCCGTACATCTCGCGGCGACCGGCCTTGTACATGGTCAGGATCGAGGTGCTGGTGGTGCCCGCGAGGTAACCGCGCACGACGATTTCCACCGGCAGGATGGCGAGGCGCCGGCCGACGACGATGTTCGGGTCGGGAGCGTCCAGCACATGGTTGAGGCAGAGATCGGCGGTCTGCTCGAAGGCCCAGCGGGCGATGCCATTGAGCACCTGGCCCTTGAACGGCACCAGGCACAGCACCCGATCGAAGGCCGACAGGCGGTCGGAGGTGACGAGAATGCGCCGCCCGTCGGGCAGGTCGTAATTGTCACGCACCTTGCCGCGGTAGAGGCCGGGCAGGCGTGGGTCGATAGCGTCCCGCAGCACCTGGTGGCGGCTGGCCGCAAGCCTCGTTTCGTCGATCGTGGACATATGGTCTCCTCGCCAGCGCCGCCGGAACCCGGTGTCTACTCCCTCGGCGCGTAGGTGGCGAGGAGCCAGGTCAGCAATTCCGCGCGTTCGGTCGGGGCTGCCGGCAGCTCCGCTGCGTTGGGGTCGAAGCCGTGGCGGCGGAGGGCGGCAGCGAGCGCCACGGTCCGGTTGGCCGGGTTGATGACCTCCAGGGTGCGGGTGGCGATTTCGGCCGCCAGCGTCTTCGACATCCGTTTGCTCATCGGCCGCTCACGCCGCCGAGACGCCGGCGATGAAGGCAGCGATGTGCTCACTGATCTCGGCGGGCGGGTTGCTGTAGCGGGCCTGGGCGTCGGGAAGGCCGAGATTGCCGCTGATGACGAAGGCGCGGAGCCCGGTTTTGGCGAGGGCGACGGCCTGCTCGAGGTAGAGGCCGCCAACCACCTGCACCGAAGCGACGGCGCCGACGCGCTGGTGTACGGCGCCGACCACGTCGGCGAGGTAGCTCGAATGGAACAGGCTGGGGTCGGCGCGGCGGGCGTCGAGCTGCAGGTGGGCGCCGATGCCATCGACGCCGGCGTCGAGCATGCGCAGCGCCACCTCGATGGCGGTGTCGGCCGGACCCTGATGCGGCAACAGGATATCGGCGAACACCAGCCGCGGCAGTTCGGGGTTGGCGCGGCGGTATTCATCGCGCACGGCGCAGATGCCCTTGGCGCTTGCCACCCCGGCAATGGCGAGGAAATCGATGATGTTGCCGCCGCCTTCGAACACTGAGCGGGCCTCGAAGCTGCCGCCGTCCATGGTTTTCATGTCGGCGAGCAGCAGGGCATCGGGGAAGCGGGCGCGGAAAGCCGGCACGACGTGCTTGACGCCTTCAGTCTTCAGCAGCGGGGTGCCCATTTCAATGAGGTCGACGCCGGCAGCGAGGGCGGCCTCGGCCACCGTCAACCCCAGCGGCAGGTCGTTGGTATCGACCGAGATCTGGAAGCTGAACTCAGTCTTCAGGCGGTCGATGACGCGAGTGGAGGCGGGCGTGGACATGGCGCTGACGGTTCCTCTGGGTGCCGGCTACTGGGCCGGCGCGGGTTCGGGTTCACCCTCACTGGGGCGGGCATAGGCGGCGGAAAGCTGGCGATAGTACTTTGAGCGGAAGGCGATGATGGTGATCACCACGCCGAACAGGCCGGCGAGGGTGAAGACCAGGGCAATGCCGCGGGCCGGGCCGGTGCCGAACCAGCCGCCGATCACCTCAGCGCCGAGCCCCGCGGTCATGAACGGGATGAAGACGAACTCGGCAAGCGGCCCGATGAGGAAAGCGGTGAGCGGCGAGGCGGATTGCTCGACCGACTGGGCGAAGCCGAAGACCCGGCCTTGCCGCTCGGGCGGCACCACCTTTTGCAGCGTGGTGTGCTCGGCGGCTTCAGCATAGGGGCCGAGCAGCATCCAGACGAACATGCCGGCACCGAGCAGCCAGATCGAGGACTGGAGGGTGAAGACGCAGCACACCGCCCAGGTGATCAGGTTGACCAGCAAGAGGGTGCGGAGCGGCTTCTTGCCGAGCCCGGTCTTGGCGATGATCAGGCCCGAGATGATGAAGGCGGTGGAGAGCACGCCGAACAACAGGCCCCAGATTTCGACCGAGACCAGCGACAGGCCATAGGCATCGAGCAGCGCCATGAAGATGCCGCCGAGGAAGTTGTTGAGCGTCGCAAACAGGATCAGCGCGAACAGGCCCGGGACACCGGCAATCACCTTGATGGTGCCCTTGAGATCGACCCGCTTCGGCTCGGCCGGAGTTCCTGGGTCGGGCTCGGCGCGGCCCTCGTCGATTTTGACGAAGCTCAGGTGGGCGAAGGCCAGTGCCGTGAACAGCAGAGCCAGCACCATCACCGCAAGCATGCCGCCGAAGGCGACGAGAAAGCCTGAGATCACCGAGGTGGTCAGAAAGCCGATGCCGCCGACCATGCCGACGAGGCCATTGGCCTTGTCGCGCCGATCCTCGGGGATCAGCACGGTGACGAGGGTGGGCAGCGCGATCGAGCGGATATTGCCGGCGATGACGCCGAGCATGACGAGGAAGACGAAAATCCACAGGAAGGCATTGTAGGGGTTGGTGAAACTCTCCGGCGGCGAGAGCAGCAGCACCGCCAGCGCCAGGACATAGAAGATGGCCGAGACGACGCTCGAGCCCAGCATCGCCAGTTTCTTCGAATTGTGATCGACGATCGAGCCGAACCAGATACCGAAGGCGGCGGTGAACACCAGGTAGACGCCGGCGATCATGCCGGTGGCGAACACCGAATGGGTCTCGAGATAGACCCAGAAGGTCAGCGCGAACCACACGGTGAAATTGGTGACGTTGGCAACGAGGTTGTTGCCGAGGATCTGGTGGAAGGGACTCATGGGGAATCCGAAGGTTGGAGGCAAAGGGGTAACGCATATCGGCGCCAAACGGAAACCGCCGCCGGATGGAGGTGGTTGCTTGGACGGGCAGCCGCAAGTTTGCTAGCAGGGGGCGCGGCGGAATAATGAGGGGCGGCACGTGGAGATCGTAACCGACACGGCGTTCGGGCTGGTTTTCGTAATCTGCACGGTGGCCCTGTCGCTCGGCAGCTACATGCTGGCGCGCCGGTTTGCCGGACGCGGGCCATACGAGCGGCACAAGGAAATGGCCGGGGCGATGGTGACCCGGATCGCCGCCATGCACGGGCTGATCATCGCGCTGGTGTTCGCGCAGGAGATGACCTCGTACCAGCGGCTCGAAACCCAGACCGCGGCCGAGGCCAGCGCCATCGCCGACGTGTTCAACGATGCGGCGCGCTACGACGCAGCGCTGCTCGCGCCGCTGCAGCAGGACATGCGCGAATACCTCAAGGTGGTGATCGATACCGAATGGGAACAGTTGGGGGCGGCTAACGGGCTCAGCGACGCGGCCTGGGCCACCTGGTCGACGGCCTATGACCGGGTGCTCGACCTCACGCCGCAGACGCCGCGGCAGGTGAGCCTGCGCGACCACATGCTGGCGAGTCTCCACGCGATCTCGGCGTCGCGCGATATGCGGCAGGCCGAGGCGATCACTTCGGTGGCGCATTTCTTCTGGATCGCGGCGCTGTCGGGCGTCGTGCTGATCGCCTTCGGGCACTACATCTATGCGCCGGAGCGGCACAACCTGGTGCTGTTGGGGCTGTTCAGCGCCTATACCGGCGCCATCCTGTTCCTGATCTTCGGGTTCTCCAACCCCTACAGCCCGCCGGCCGAGCTGCATCCGGGGCCGCTGCAGACGCTGGCGGCGAAGCTTTTGGCAGGGAGCTGAGGCCTCGCTGCCCGCGCCTTGAGGAACCCTGTTGACTCGGCCCCTGGGGCCGCCCCGATAGAGGGGCGGTCAAGCAATCACAAGGGTGATTGCAGGCAATGACGGGGTGATTCATGGGTTCCTCGACTGAGTTTCTGAACGCATCCGATGCCGCAAGCCGGCTAGGCGTTTCCGCCAAGGCGCTGCGGCTCTATGAGCAGCGCGGGCTGATCGTGCCGGTGCGCACGGCGGCGGGGTGGCGAACATATGGGCCCGAGCAGATGGCTCGGGCGGGCGAGATCGTGGCGATGCGGGCGCTGGGACTGAGCCTCGCGCAGGCCAAACGCGTGCTGGAGGGCGATCCGCGCGGGCTCGATGCGGCGCTGGCGACGCATCAGTCGGTCCTCGAAGGCCGCATGCTGGACCTCTCCGGCATGATGGAGCGGCTGCGGCAGCTCCGCGACAGGCTGCGGCGGGGCGAAGCGCCGGCAACCGGCGAGCTGGCGGGCCTCGTGGCGCCGGGAACAGCTGGCGTCGGGTTCGAGTTGCCGTGGCCCTGGGGTGGCGAGCGGTTCGAACTCGGCCCGGTCAGGGCTTTGACCTACATCATCGGGCCGCTGGGCAGTGGCAAGACCAGGCTGGCGCAGAAGCTCGCCGAGGTGCTGCCGGGAGCGCTGTTTCTCGGGATGGACCGGCTGGTGGACGGCCTGGCTGCGGCGGCGCGCCTCGAGACCGACGCGGCGCTGCGCGAGCGGGTCGAACGAACGCTGGCGTGGCTGATCGAAGATGGAGCGGTGGCGTCCGACGCGCTGACGGCGCTCTGTGCCGGGCTCGAGACGGATTGGCCCAAGGCGGTGGTGATCGACATGATCGAAGCTGGGCTCGACCAGGCCTCACAGGAGGCAGTGATCGCGCAGCTCAGGCAGCGCCGGCCGGGTGCGCGGCCAGTGTTCGCGATGACGCGGTCGAACGCCATCCTCGATCTGGCGGCCGTCGGGGTGGACGAAGCGATCCTCTATTGCCCGGCCAATCACAGTCCGCCGATGCTGGTGGCGCCCTATCCCGGTGCGGTCGGTTACGAGGCGGTGGCGACGTGCCTGGCGACGCCCGAGGTGCGAGCGCGGACCGAAGGCATCATCGCGTCGCGACCGCAGGTGGCGTGACGCATAGGCGGGGCGAGCGATCGCCCCGCCATTCGTTCAGCGGGCCGGATCGAAGACCTGGCCGGTGGCGACGTGCAGCCGGTTCCACAGGTTCACCAGCCCGAGCGACAGCACCATGGCGGCCAGCACCGGCTCGTCATAGTGACGGCGGGCTTCGTTCCAGATCGCGTCGGGCACCGGGTCGGCACGGTCGTCGAGCCGGGTGACGGCTTCGGTGAGCGCCAGGGCGGCGCGTTCCGGCTCGCTGAACCACGGGGTGTTGCGCCACGAGGCGACCGAGATGATGCGGTCCTCAGAGGTTTCGCCGGCGGCACGGGCGAGGCGCGGGTGGAGGTTGACGTTGTTGCCGTCGCCGTTGATCTGGCTGGCGCGCAGATGCATCAGCTCGAGCAAGCCGAGCGGCAGGCCGGGGACGGCTTTGCTGGCTTTGCTCAGCGCGATAAGGCTGTCCATGGCGCCGGGAACGGCGAAGGCAGGGTGGGCGATGCGGGGCCTTTTGTGGTTCCTTGCTGTTGAGTGATCGCTGACTGAGAGTTTGGCCGCCCCCTCCACCAAGCTTCGCTTGGTCC
>NZ_LAJE02000300.1 GCF_000970465.2 Devosia insulae DS-56 | reverse complement strand
GTTTCACGGTGGAGGAGCACGGAGAGGTCTGTGGCCTTATTAGGGGCGTGCCCTCGATCCGTAAGGCCGGGAGCGATGCCGGCCTTTTCTATTCGGCAGCAGCGGCAGAGCGCCGGCGGAACAGCAGGTCCTTGGCCGCGAGGACGGCGCCGGCGGTGATCAGGAGGCAAGCGATAAGGATCACATGGCTGTAGGTGGCGTAGCCAGTGAGGATCAGGATCAGCGTCGAGAGCAGCGGGGCGGAGTAGGAGGCGGCGCCGAGCACCTGGATATCGCCGCGCTTTACCCCGATGTCCCAGACATAGAAGGCGAGACCGACCGGGCCGAGCCCGAGCCCGAGCAGGGCGCCCCATTGCCAGAGGTCGGCAGGCCACACCGTCTGTTCGAGCAGCAGGTGGCAGAGCGCGGCGAGGATGGCGGTGACGAGGCAAAAGCCGGCAATGGCATCGCTGCTGACCGCGGCGAAGCGGCGCGACAGCACCGAATAGCTGGCCCAGATGACGGCGGCGCAGAGCGCGGTGGCATAGCCGAGGCTATACTGCGCGTCGAAGCCAAAACCCTGGCCGCGGGTTACGACGAGAACGGCGCCGGTGAGCGCCAGCGCGCAGCCGGCAATGTGCTGCCAGCGCAGCCGCTCGCCCGGGAGCAGGGCGGAGAACACCACGATCAGCAGTGGCCAGAGGTAGTTGATCAGCCCGGCTTCGACCGGCGGGGCGTTCCTGAGTGCGAAGAAATAGCAGAAATGGTAGCCGAACAGCCCGCCGACGCCGAGCAGCCAGACCGGCAGCGGTTGGCGCATCGCCTTGATGGCGCCGGGCCGGATCAGCAGCAGCGACAGCCCGCCGATGGCAAAGGTGACGGCGGTGAGCTGAAAGGCCGGCATGGTGCCGCTGGCGGCGGTGAGGAAGGCGAGCAGCGACCACAGCAGCACCGCGGTGAAGCCGATGAAGGTGGCGGTGGAGCGGCTCAGGTGGCTGGTCATCAGACGCTTCTATCCTGCGCTCGCCAACTGGAAAAGGGCAGGGGTTGCAGCCGCTGACGCGGCTCCCTAATTTTCCGCCATGAGCTTGAGCATCGCCGACCTCGCCGAACTCCGCCAACGCCTGACCAGCGGCTTCGGCCCCATCGAAAGCGAGGTGATGGCCGAGAAGGCCGCCTCGCTCGGCTATCACGGCCGGCAGGTGGAGAAGGCGATGGCGGCGCTCCAGGCGTTCGACGCGGCGCCGGGCACTGCCGATGAGCGCCTGATCCTCGTGAAAGCAGCGGCGCGCGACGTGTGGAAGTTCTTCGTGCAGCGCGAGGCGTGCGGCATGCGCGACCAGCGCGACGCCATCCGCCACTACGGCATTCCGCCCGAAGTGCTGGCGCGGCTGGGGGCCATCGAGAAATGACGCCAGGCCTCGATGTAAGTCGATTGATCCGGCCGGTCGATTTCCCTAGAATTCATGAGATCGATTACATGCCTCATCTGTGCGGGGGCGACGCGCGCGGATGGGGCCAGCCGTTTCGAGTTCGATTGATTCGGCCGGGGGAAGCCGATGCTGGGCGATAAGGTTCGCAAGTCCCTCAGGGACCTCGACAGGCCACTCTCGGCGCTGCGTCCGGCTGCCGATATGGTGCCGCCCTTCCACAAGCTTGCCGTCGACGTGATCTGGGCGGGGTTCCGGATCGATCCCGATGCGGTACGGCCGTTCCTGCCCGATGGGCTGGTGCTGTCGCCGGCCAGCATCGGGGTGCTCGGTATCTACCAGGCGCCCAGCGGCTACGGCATCGCGCCCTATATGCGTGGGCTGGTCGGGGTGTCGGTCGAGGGCGTACGCGGCTCCGACATCGGCGAGGGCATGTTCGTGATAGGCAACATCATGGACGAGCCGGGCGCCGCGACGATGCGGAAGTTCTATTCGGGCGCGACGGTCGAGGGCGTGGCGCGGACCTGGCGCGATGGGGAACTGTTGCATGGCGTTGCCTCGGTCGGCGGGGTCGACTGGCTGCGGGCGACGATCCGGCCAGGCGAGCTCAGGCCGGCGCTGTCGGGGGTCGACAACTTCCTCGGGCTGACCGATGCCGGGCTGATCAAGCACGCGGATTCGACCGTGGCAGATCTCGCCGATGCCGAGATCGTGACGCTGGAGATCACTGACGCGGCGCCCGACTACATGCGGGCGCTGCGGCCGGTCGAGCACGTGTTTGCGCTCGATGCAGTGCGGGTGAACTCGATCTGGAGCGAGCCCCGGGTGGTGGGGCGGACCGCTTCAGGCAATGCCGCCTCGGTGTTTCTGGCGCTGATCGAGGATACCGGCCGGGCTGCCGCCGTGGTGCGGCAGGATGGGACGCTGATCGAGGCCAATGCCAGCGGCCGGGTGCTGCTCGGGCCGGATGGTCCGAAAGCGGGAGAGCCGCTGCTGAGCGGTGTGGCGGCCGAAAAGCATGCGCTTTGCCAGGCCCTGAAAATGAGTTGCGCGCGCAAGGGGCCGCGAGTGTCGGAGCCGATCGCGCTGACCCGCCCCGGCGGCGGGCACCTGCTCGCTTATGTGATGCCGCTTGAGCATGGTGAGCACGGCGGCGATGCCGCGCTGGTGCTGCTGGCCGATCCGCGCGGGCCGGAGCGGCGCGATGCCGCACAGATGCTGCAGCTGTTCGGCCTGACCGGGGCGGAGGCGAGGCTCGCCGCGCTGGTGGGCGTCGGTCACGCGCCGCGCGGGGCGGCGGCGGAACTCAGGATTTCCGAGCATACGGCGCGCTCGACGCTGAAGACGGTCTACGACAAGCTCGGGATCAATAAGCAGTCCGAGCTCGGCCACCTCGTGGCGCGGCTGCAATACCTCTAGAACCTTCCCAGATCGTGCGAACGCCTATGCCGCCCATAGGCGCTTGAACCCCTCATTTGTGGGGTGCGAGTTTTGCCGGGTGCTGCGCACTGTCCGATCGAGAATGCATCTCAGGACAGACCGCCGTGCTCGACCTGCTCGAAAAACGCCATGCAGCCAAGGCCCCCGAACTCACCGGCCTGACCGTGGGTGATGTGATCGCCATGCTCGAGACCTTTGACCCTTCGGCGCCGCTGATGGTGCAGGGCGAGAGCGGTGGCTTCGAGGAGGTGCTGGGTTTCCGGACCACTGGTGTCGTGCTGAACGTCAACAGCGCCGAAGGTTTTGGACCGCACGACCTGCCCGATGATGGCGCACGGGCCGACCTGGTCGCGGTGGTGCTGCGGGCTGCCGAGCGCTGAGCAGCGTCCCCTTCTGCTTCCCTCCCCCTCGAGGGGAGGGATTGAGGGAGGGAGTGGTGCAGTCACCACCGAGCGTCCCTCACCACCC
>NZ_LAJE02000299.1 GCF_000970465.2 Devosia insulae DS-56 | reverse complement strand
CAGATGGGTATAAGAGCCAGACCCAGGGTGATGTCGCGGTCGCGGGCGCGCAACCCCAGGGCAGCGGCGATGTTGGCGCCAGCGCTGTCGCCGGCGAGGATGATGCGCTCGCTGGTGAGGCCGAGGCCGGCGCCTTCGGCGATCACCCAGCGGAGCGCCGTCTCGGCATCGTCGAGACCGGCCGGAAACGGCTGCTCCGGTGCCTTGCGATATTCGACCGAGAGCAAGGCGCAGCCGGCGGCCCTCGCGAGGGCGCGGGCGGCGCCGTCATGGGTATCGAGGCTGCCGACGACCCAGCCGCCGCCGTGGAGAAACAGGATGGTGCCCGGCTCGCAGCCGCCGCGATAGAAGCGGCAGCGGATGGCGGGATCGCCGAGGGTGAAGGTGAGCGGCGGGGCGAGGTCGTCCTTCAAGTCCCAGTGGCCGGCGAGGCTAAGCTCGGACGCGGCGCGGGCTCTCGTGACGCCAAGCTGGTCGTTGCTCAGCGTGCCGGCACGCTCGGCGGCCTCGAGCATCTGCCGCAGCTCGGGTCGCAGGCGCGACCGCTCGGGGCGCCTGTCGTCAAGATCGTCCACGCGCCCCTCCCTGAGCTGCTGCGAAGGCGGCGTCATAACAGCAGAGGTGCGACGAAAGTCAACGAAAAGAATATTGCATGCGATATGCGTTAGTGTTACGCCTTGGCCAGCGTGTATGTTGCCCGGGGAGGATCGGGAGGCATCCACCGACAAAGGGAGAAGATCATGCAGGTTACCCGTATGCGCGGCGCGCTCGCCGTGGGTCTCGCCTTGGGCGTGGCGCTGTCGCCGCTCGCCGCCATGGCGTCGGACAACAAGATTGCCCTGGTGCCGGGTGGTCCGCACCCGTATTTCGCGCCCTGGGAGCAGGCGGCGGCAGATGCGCAGAAGGATTTCGGCATCGCCTCGGTCGAATACAAAGTGCCGGCCGAATGGAAGCTGGAGCTGCAGACCGAACTGTTCGAGAGCCTCGCGGCGCAGGGCTATGCAGGGTTCGGCTACTTCCCCGGCGATGCGGTGGGCGTCAACTCGACCGTCGCTGAACTGAAGGCCAATGACATTCCGGCCGTGGCGCTGGGCGGCTGTGCGCAGGACCCGACCGATACGGCGTTCTGCATGGCGACCGACGTCTATGCCTCGGCCTATCTCGGCACCAAGGCGCTGATCGAGGCGATGGGCGGCACGGGCGCGGTGGTGCACCTCGCCGGGCTGCTGGTCGACCCCAACACCACGCTGCGCGTCCAGGCGGTGGAAAAAGCGGTGGCCGAGACCAATGGTGCGGTGACCCTGCTGCAGACGCTGGGCGACACCGACAACCAGGAGCAGGGCGACCAGAAGATCAACGCGCTGCTCGCGGCGCAAAAGGACCAGATCGGCGGCATGATTGCCACCGGCTACATTTCCTCGGTCGTGGCCGCCACGGCGCTCAAAAACCTCGGCGACAAGAAGATCAAGCTGATCGGCATCGACGACGACAAGATCGTGCTCGATGGCATCAAGGACGGCTTCGTTGCCGGCACCATGGCGCAGAACCCCTATGGCCAGGGCTATATCGGCGCCTATGCGGTGGACCTGTTGGCCGAAGGCTGCACGGTGAAGGCGGACGCGCCGTTCATCACCACGCCGCAGACGGCCAAATTCATCGACTCCGGCACGCTGCTGATCAGCTCGGCCAACATCGAGAGCTACAAGGACGACCTCAAGAAGCTGACCGGCGAGCTGCAGGCGAGCTTCAAGGACAAGTTCCTCAGCTGCCCGTGATCGGAACCTGACTGAGGCAGACGACCCCCTCCCGGCCTCCCCCATGAAGGGGGAAGGTGAAGAATGGCTGGTGCTTGGGCGAGATCGTGCCAGGCGCTCGATGCGGCACCTCCCCCTTCATGGGGGAGGATGGGAGGGGGCCGTCTCCATCCGCTTACCACCCGAGACCCCGCAATGACCTCTGCGCTTGACGCCGAGCCTCGTCCGAGTTCAGCCTCGGCCATGGATCCGGCCCCCCGCCGAACGCTCTCATCGTTCCTGCTCCGCGGCTCGACGCAGGTCGGGTTGTTCCTGATCCTCGTGGTGCTGTGGGTGGTGTTCGCCAATCTGGCGCCGGGGTTCCTGTCAAAATTCAACCTCAACTCGCTGCTGCGTTCGGTGGCGGTCGATATCGTTGTCGGCTTTGCGCAGATGGTGGTGCTGGCGACCGGCGGGATGAACCTCTCGGTCGGGGCGATCGGGGTCTGCGCGGTGATGTTCTCGGGCTACCTGATGCAGGTGCTGGGGCTGCCGATCCCGGTGGCGATTGCCGGTACGCTGGCGCTCGGGGCTTTGCTCGGCTGGCTCAACGGCTTTGCCATCGTCAAGACCGGGGTCAACAGTTTCGTGGTGACGCTGGCGAGCGCGAGTCTGTTCTCCGGCGGCATGCTGATCCTCACCAAGGCGGTGCCGCTCAACGGCTTGCCGCCGGAGTTCGGCGCCTTCGGCAAGAGCGCCGTCGGCCCGGCGATCGGCAGCATTCCGGCGATCCCCAGCCTCGCCGCGGTGGCGCTGGTGATCGGGCTAGGGCTCTACCTGCTGTTCAAGCACTCGACATTGGGCCGGCAGATCCTGGCGGTCGGCGCCAATGCGCGGGCCGCCGAGATGAGCGGCATTCCGGTCGACCGGACCATCGTCTTCGTCCATGCGCTGTCCGGGGCGCTGGCCGCAGCGGCGGCGCTGATGCTGACCTCGCGGCTGGCGGCAGCGATGCCGGCGGTGGCGGGTGATGACTGGCTGCTGCCGAGCTTCCTCGCCCCGGTGATCGGCGGCACGGCGCTATCGGGCGGCATCGTCTCGGTGGTGGGCACCATCCTCGGGGCGCTGCTGGTGTCGACCATCCGCTCGGGACTGCTGGTGCTGGAGATCGGCGATTTCTGGCTGCCGCTGTTCCTCGGGGCGTTCCTCCTCGCGGCGATCCTGATCGAGCGTGGGCGCGCCGCCTATGTGGCGCGCGAACAGGCGAGGCGAGCGCTATGAGATCGTTCTTCCGCCTGCAATGGTCGGGTATCCTCGTCGGCATCATTGCCGGCGGCATCGCGCTGGCGCTGAGCGCGCCGGCCTTCCTTTCCGAGTTCAATCTGTTCGTGCTGCTGCGCTCGATCTGCGTGTCGCTGCTCGTCGCCTATTCGCAGATGGTGATGCTGGGCGTCGGGCAGATGAACCTGTCGGTCGGGGCGCTGGGCGGGCTGGTGGCTGTGGTCACCGGCGGGCTGATGGATGCACTGGGCG
>NZ_LAJE02000298.1 GCF_000970465.2 Devosia insulae DS-56 | reverse complement strand
TCCGTACCCTGCTCAGGATCAACGTCCTAAACGCCTTCCAGCCACCACGACGACGACCAAACTCAATGCAAGGACAGATGGAACTCAGCCTCAATCCACCATCACCCAAAAATCCCGGACAGTAGTGAGCTTTCGCTGGGATGACATCCGTGGATTGGGCGCATGCTGATGGCATGACCAACAGTTCGCAAACCCCGTTGACGTTGCCCCCGCCGCCCGACAGGCTCTGTGCACGCCAACCGGAGCCCCCTATGCATACGCCCGACCTCATCTCCCGCCTGCTCGATGTCATCGAGCTCGACCTGCTGCCGCTGACCAAGCGCGGCGTCGGGGGTGGCAATAAGCTGTTCGGGGCGGCGATCCTCAGGAAATCCGATCTGTCGCTGGTGGTTGGCGAAACCAATAACGAGACCGAGAACCCGCTCTGGCATGGCGAAATGCACGCCATCAAGCGCTTCTACGAACTCCCGGCTGACCAGCGCCCGACGCCCAAAGATTGCCTGTTCCTCGCCACGCACGAGCCCTGCTCGCTCTGCCTCTCCGGCATCACCTGGTCGGGCTTCGACAATTTCTACTACCTGTTCAGCTACGAGGATACGCGCGACAGCTTCGGCATCCCGCACGACATCCGCATCCTCCGCGAGGTCTATGCCGTGCCCGACCCGGACCGCGATTCTGTCCCTGAGGATCGGCCGCTCTACAACCGCAGGAACGCGTTCTTTGAGAGCCACGATATCCAGCAGATGATGGCCGGCATCGACCGCTCGTCGCGCGAGCTGCTGGTGGCCCGCGTCGATGAGCTCAACGCCGCCTATAACGACCTCTCGGCCGCCTACCAGAAGGACAAGGGCAAGAAGGGCATCCCGCTGAGCTAGGGCTTTTCGCCAAGTGACTGTGGTGCACTGCCCCTCACCCTAACCCTCTCCCCGGAGGGGAGAGGGGACACCCTCGGCACCGGCAGCGCCACAACGCCCCCTCTCCCCACTGGGGAGAGGGTCGGGGTGAGGGGAAGTTCCTTCAGGCTCAACCCGGGCCTCAGCCCCTTAGAGCCGCGGCGTCAGCTGTTCGATGTAGAACGAGACGATGTCGCCGGTCCGCTCCAGCGGGTTGAAGCCCTGGCCAGAGCCCGATAGCATGGTCGAGAGCGTACTTTCGGAGTCGCCGCCCGGCTCGGCGCTCACCACATCGGAAATTACCCCGCACTGGATCGTCCGCATCCGCCGCCCCTCGGCATTGGTGAGAGAGGCGGCGAAAAGGTGGCTCGAATCGAGGTTGACGATGTCGCAGCCCCGAGCCCGAAACCCATCGAGCATGGCATCGTCCTCGCGATAGATCGCATCGCCGGTCGCCGCGCGCACCGAAGTGATGGCATCCGGCCACTGTTCTAGGATCAAGGTCTTGAGCCCGGCATCGGCGGCAACTAAGAGGTCGCCGGTGTAGTGCCGGGTCGTGCCGTCGGCCGCGAAGGCGTCCTCGACCAGGTAGAAATCGCCCATCCGGAGGCCCTTGGTGCCGAGCCCGCCGGCGAGGCCATAGGCTAGGATCGTCTCGATCCCGTAATAGGCCAGCTCTTCGACCGTCGAGGCCGAGACCGGACCGCCATAGACATGCGCCAGCGACAGATAGCGCTGGCCGCCGTGGCGGAGGATGCGGACGCTGTCCGGGCTGAGATGGATGAAATGCTGATCGCTGACGCGCTCCGGGCTGTAGCGCTCGAGCCGCGACGGCGGCGGGCAGTAGCCGATGAGCGCCACCCGGATGCCGCCGAACACATCGCGACCGAAGCGCTGCCCGACCAGGCTCTGCGGCGTCAGATGCGGCGCCTTCGTTTCGACCATGACGCACTCCTCCCGATCAGCGGCGGGAAGGTGTCATCTCGGGGTTGAATGGTAAAGCGCGCTCTAGACGAGCAAGATCTACACGAGCACCACGCTCGCCGCAGCGAAAGCCAGGACAGCGAGCGCTGTGGCGAAGAGGACGAGCAACAGGATCTGGGTGCCGCTGTTCATGCTGGCCGGCCGGTGGCCGTGCTGGTGGTCGTGGTCCACGTTTCGTCTCAGCCGAGATCGGCGAGCTGGGTGGCCGGCGCGGTTTCGACCGGCAGGGCGGAGGCGGCGATGGTGAGCGTAGCCATCGACATCACGAACAGAGCAACGAGAGTGAGCTTCAGCATTTTTTGCCCCCCAAGGGCGAGGCCGGCCTGGGCCAGCGGTTCATCTTGAGGGCAATAATGCGGCGCGGCGGTTGAACGTTCCTGGAATCCGGCATTTAGCTGGCGTTCAGGAATCTCCGGTTCCGCCACATTTCCGAGACTTAATGCAGTTCTCCAACTTGTAACTGAGGGATCGCCCGCCCCCTTCCTACATCGGGCTCGTACCGAAAGAAGACGGAGACGAACCGATGCCGAGCCCGTTAACTCGCCGCGACGCCCTGCGCCTCGTCGCCATCACCGCCGCCGGCGGCGCATTGATGAGCCAGCAGGCCTTCGCCCAGGAGGCCAGCGCCGAAACCACCGGGCTGATGCCCGGCGCCGATGTCTGCGTGCTCACCCCGGAAGTGACCGAGGGCCCCTACTATTTCGATCCGTCGCTGGAGCGCGCCGACATCACCGAGGGCACCCAGACCGGCGTCGCCACCACCGTGCGGCTGCAGATCGTCGATGGCAGCTGCAAGCCGATCGAAGGAGCGCGCGTCGATATCTGGCACTGCAATGCCGAAGGGCTCTATTCGGGCTATGCCAACCAGACCGGCGGTATCGACACCACGGGCCAGACCTTCCTCCGCGGTACCCAATTCGCCGGCGCCTCCGGCATCGTCGAGTTCCAGACCATCTACCCGGGCTGGTATGCCGGCCGCACCACCCACATCCATTTCAAGGTGTTTCTCGACGAAAAGACCGTCTTGACCGGCCAGTTGTTCTTCCCCGACGCATTGAGCCAGTTCATCTACCAGAATGTCGAACCCTATACCGAGCACGGCCACGATCGCGATGTGCTCAACGCCAACGACAATATCGCGAGCCAGGCCACCCGCGCCTCGTTCGCCTATGTGAAGGAACTCGAGGAGCGCTACCTCGTCGCCATGATCGTCGGCGTCGACCCCGCCGCCGAGTCCGCCACCGGCTTCGGTGGCGCTGCCGGTGGTGGCGAACCTCCCAGCGGCCCGCCGCCGGACGGCGCCCCGGCCGATGGCGCCATGAGCGCCCCCGCGACCGAAACCGGCGTCAGCCTGGTGCCGGGTATTTCAGGCATCCGCTAAACAAAAAGGGCGGCCCGCTGGACCGCCCTCTCAAATCTCTCAGTCGTCGCCTCCCTCCCCCTTGAGGGGAGGGCTTGAGGGAGGGGGTGGTGCGG
>NZ_LAJE02000297.1 GCF_000970465.2 Devosia insulae DS-56 | reverse complement strand
CCAAAATACCGGCATCAGTGAGAGCGTCTCCCTCCCCCTGTTTGAGGGGGAGGGGACAAGGGTGGGGGTCCACAGCCACCGGCTTCGCGTCATGCGTTTGCCGCCCCCTAGTACCCCCGCCCGAAGTCGATCATGTTGGGCAGCGGCAGCCCCGCTTCGTGATCCTTGATCACCTTGGAGAAATACGCCACGCCGGTCCGCTCGCTCGACGCGGCGGCGATGTGCGGGGTGATGTAGACATTGTCCATCTCCCACAGCGGCGAGTCCTGCGGCAGCGGCTCCACCTCGAACACGTCGAGGCTTGCTGCCTTCAGCGTCCCGTCATTCAGCGCCCGGACGATGTCGGCTTCCCTCTGGTGCCCGCCGCGCGCCGCGTTGATCACCACCGGGCCTTCGTTGTCGATGCCGCCGCGCTTCAGCTTGGAAAACGTCTCGTAGTTGAGGATGCCCTGGGTCTCCGCCGTCAGCGGCAGCAGGTTGACCAGGATATCGGTCCCCGAAAGGAACGCCTCGAGCTGCTCGGGACCGGTGAAGACGTCTACGCCGTTGACCTCTTTTGCCGTCCGGCTCCAGCCGCGCAGCTTGTAGCCGAACACCTTGAGGTGCCGAACAGCGTCGAGTCCGAGCGCCCCCAAGCCCATGATGCCGACCGTCGCGTCCCAGGCCGGCGCCGGATAGAGCTGTCGCCATTGCTTTGCTGCCTGGTCGCGCTTGAAGCGGGTCATCAGTCGCTGGTGCATGGTCACCTGCGAGACGACGTAGTCGCTCATTCGCTGCGTCAGGTCCTCATCCATGAAGCGGGCGATCGGCACGTCCCTGGGGCGCGACGGGTTGCGCAGCAGCGCATCGACGCCGGCGCCCAGCGACAGGATCGCCTTGAGCTTGTGAAGCCCCTCGAACGCATCGGGCTTGGGCTTCCAGATGAAGATGTATTCCACCTCGTCCGGGTCATAGCTGTCGGCGCGCGTCACCACCTTGCGGCCGGGCAGGGCGGCAGCGAAGCCATCGGCCCAGCGTCGCTCGTTGAAATCGGCGAGGTGCAGCAGCAAGGTCATCGGTGGTCTCCCCCAAAACGAACGAGCCGCACCAGGGGCGCGGCTCGAAACTCAAACGGACCTCAGTCGAGGATCAATGGCTGGCAGCCGGCGCTTCGGTGGTCGCCGGAGCCGGCGTGCCTTCCACCGAGGTCTCGGTAGCAGTGGTGCTCGGCGTCTCGACGGCAGCGCCTTCGGTTGCGCCGGCCTCGGCCGGAGCCACGCCCTCTGCAGGGGCGGCAGCGCCTTCAGCGGGAACTGGAGCCGGCGCGGCTTCAGCGGTCGGGAACGGCACCGGCGACGGCGACAGGGTCTGCAGGTAGGCAAGGATATTGGCGCGCTCGGCCGGGTCCTTGACGCCGGCGAAGCTCATCTTCGTGCCCGGTGTGAAGGTCTTGGGCGAGGTGATGAAAGCGTTGAGGTTCTCGTACGTCCACAGGTCGCCCTTGGCCTTGTGCTCTTCCATGCCGGCGGAATAGCTGAAGCCCTCATGGCTGCCGATCAGCCGACCGACCACACCATAAAGACCGGGGCCGGTGCCGTTCTTGCCGGCTGCTTCGAAGTTGTGGCAGCTGCTGCACTTCCTCACCGAAGCCTGGCCGGCGGTGGCATCGGCGCTTGCCAGCAGCACGCCCAGGGGCACGGCCGGAGCTTCCGGCTCGGCCGGGCCGGCGCCATGCTCGCCGGGAGCTTCGGCTTCAGCCAGGGTCAGGCCCGGCCCGCGACCTTCGATCGGATGATAGATGGCCTCTGCCAGGAACCCCACGCCCATGACGAACAGGAGGGTACCGAGAACGGCGCCAATGATCTTATTGAGTTCGAACGAATCCATCGCGGGTATCTTTAGCCTTTGACGCCGGTTTGATGAACGGCGGAACAGCGATAGGCCATAGCTGGCCAACCCCGGCGCTTCAAGCCCTGTCCCGACGCGGGCGGAAGATAGTCTGTCCCCACATGGGGCGCAACGGGGCAGAAGCGCACTGCGACAACAGAGCGAGATCAGGAAAGGTTGCAGACCTTTCCGGTGCGATCTCGCGACAAAACAAGCACTTGGAGCAGAAGTGCGATGCAACCGCACGCAATCCTGCTCCTGCGGAAATAGGATGATTTCGCTCAACATTGACTTGGCTCCCACCGGGTCGCATTAAGGCGCCGCACAACGCGGGGAGAGAGAAGTTGCAGGACTTTTCCGGCCTCGCCCGTGGTCAGATGAGATCGGTTTTCGGAGTTCCAGCCCATGTCCAGAAAGATCGCGTTCCAGGGTGAGCCCGGCGCTTTCAGCCACGCGGCGGCACATGCGCTGTTTCCGGACGACGAGGCGCTGCCGTGCACCACCTTTGAGGATACCATCGCGGCGGTGCAGAACGGCGATGCCGAGTTCGGCGTCGTGCCGGTGGAGAACTCGCTCTATGGCCGCATCACCGACATCTATCACTTGCTCCCCAAGAGCGGCCTGTTCATCACCGGTGAGCATTTCCTGCGCGTCGAGATGAACCTGCTCGGCGTGCCGGGCGCGACTCTCGCCGACATCAAGGCAGTGCAGTCGCTTTCGGTGGCGCTCGGCCAGTGCCGAAAGTTCATCGCCAAGCACAAGCTCAAGACCATCAATGGCGTCGATACCGCCGGCTCGGCCCGCGAAATCGGCGAAAAGGGCGACAAGTCGGTGGGCGCCATCGCCTCGCTGTTCGCCGCCGAAGTCTACGGGCTGACGGTTATCGCCCAGAACATCGAAGATGCGGCGCACAACACCACGCGCTTCCTGGTGATCTCAAAGCAGGCTGATGAGCCGGCCGCCGGCGCGGGCAAGGTGAAGACCACCTTCGTGTTCCGCGTCCGCAACGTGCCGGCGGCGCTGTACAAGGCGATGGGCGGCTTTGCCACCAACGGGGTGAACATGACCAAGCTCGAAAGCTACATGCTCGACGGCTCGTTCACCGCCACCCAGTTCTACGCCGATATCGAGGGGCACCCGTCGGATCGGTCGGTGCAACTCGCCTTCGAAGAGCTGAAGTTCTTCACCGACCATTTCCACGTGCTGGGCGTCTACAAGGCCGCGTCCGCGACCTGACGGCACGGCCTCAGTAGAAGTCGTCGTCCTCGTCGGCGCCGAGGGTGAGGCCGCCGGCTGCCACGCCCCAGTCGAGATCGTCGGCCTTGTCGTCTTCGCGACGGGCCTCGGCCTCAAGGATCTGATGCTCGAACGCCGGCAGGTAGAGCGGCGCGCCGACTTCGCGGATGGAAGCGCGCTGCATCTGGCTGAGCGCGATAAGTTCGTGGGGAACGCGGACTGACTTCAACATAACAAGCCTCCTTCAGGCTCGTGAAGTCATTAGAATGCGCCCCAGTTTGTTAACAAGGTCTGAGGGATGCGTTCAGGCATCCTACCGGTAGGCCGGTGCGGCA
>NZ_LAJE02000296.1 GCF_000970465.2 Devosia insulae DS-56 | reverse complement strand
CCGTAATCCTCCCCGCCGCGCGGGGGAGGATTACGGAGCGGCCGGTGGCTTACTCAGCCCTGCAGGCGTCAGTCGTTGTCGGCAGCAACCGCCGCGAGCACTTCGCCCTTGCCGCGGGCCCGGAGGATCAGCGGCACGATCAGTGCCAACGCCGCCAGCGCCAGCAGTGTCGCCGAGATCGGCGAGGTGACGAGCACCGTCACATCGCCCTGCGAGATGGCCAGCGCCCGCCGCAACTGCTGCTCGGCCATCGGCCCGAGGATCAGCCCCACCACCACCGGTGCGATCGGGAAGTGGAACAGCCGCAGGCCATAGCCGAGCAGGCCGAAGGCCAGCAGCATGCCGAGCTCGAACACCGACGGGTTGGCGCCGATGGTGCCGAGCGTCGCGAACAGCAGGATGCCGGCATAGAGCCAGGGTTTTGGAATGGTCAGCAGCTTCACCCACAGCCCGATCAGCGGCAGGTTGAGCACAATCAGCATCAGGTTGGCGATCAACAGGCTGGCGATCAGGCCCCAGACCAGTTGCGGGTTCGAGGTGAACAGCAGCGGACCAGGCTGCAGGCCATATTGCTGGAAGCCGGCCAGCATGATCGCTGCGGTCGCCGAGGTCGGCAGACCCAGCGTCAGCAGCGGCACCAGCGTACCGGCAGCCGAAGCGTTGTTGGCGGCCTCGGGTCCGGCGACACCTTCGATGGCGCCATGGCCGAACTCTTCGGGGTGCTTGGAGAGCTTCTTTTCCGCCGCATAGGAAAAGAACGTCCCGATCTCGGCGCCGCCAGCCGGCATGGCGCCGATCGGAAAGCCGATCACGGTGCCGCGTAGCCACGGCTTCCACGACCGGGCCCAGTCCTTGGCGCTCATCCACAACGAGCCGCGCACCGGCTCCACCGTTTCGGGCGCGCGCTTGCCCTGTGCCGCGACGAACAGCGTCTCGCCGATGGCGAACATCGCGACGGCGAGCGTCGTGACTTCGACGCCGTCGAGCAGGTCGGGAATGCCGAAGCTCAGCCGTGCCTGCCCGGTCTGCAGGTCGATGCCGATGATCCCCAGCGTCAGTCCGATGAACAGCGAGGTCAGCCCGCGCAGGGCGGAATCGCCGAACGCCGCCGACACGGTGACGAAGGCCAGCACCATCAGCGCAAAATACTCGCGCGGCCCGAAGGCCAGCGCAAACTTCACCACCCACGGAGCGAGGAAGGCGAGCGCGATGGTGGCGATCAGCCCTGCGACGAAGGAGCCGATGGCGGCGGTGGCGAGGGCCGGACCGCCCCTGCCCGCCTTGGCCATCTTGTTGCCCTCGAGCGCCGTGACGATCGAGGCGCTTTCGCCGGGCGTGTTGAGCAGGATCGAAGTGGTCGAGCCGCCATACATGCCGCCATAGTAGATGCCGGCAAACATGATCAGCGACCCGGCGGGATCGAGCTTGTAGGTCACCGGCAAGAGCAACGCGACTGTCGTCCCCGGCCCGATGCCCGGCAGCACCCCCACGGCAGTGCCAAGCGTCACGCCGACCAGCGCGTACAACAGGTTGATCGGCTGGATCGCAACCGAGAGTCCCTGCAGCAGCAGGGCAAAGGTATCCATCAGCTGGCGCTCCCCGGAGCGGCCTTGAACGGCGCGGTGATGAGGTCAAAACCCTGGATCAACAGGTGCTCGGGCGGGCCGGCCGGCAGCGTCAGCTGCAGCACGCGGGCGAACAAGAACCAGACGAAGCCCGAGATGAGGGTGCCGCTCAGCAAAGCCAGCGGCATTGAAACCTTGCCCAGGCCCCGCGCCGTCATGGCGAAGAGGATGCCGGTGGCGATCGAAAAGCCGGTGAACTTGATCAGCGCCATCTGCGCGATCAGTCCGCCGACGATCCACAGCACAGGCGGCAAGTCCTGCTGCTCGCGCTCGGGGAAATCGTGCCGATAGGCGGCGATGACTGTCCAGACGGCGAGACCGCCGAGACAGATGGCGATCGCATACGGAATGGTCTGCGGGCCGATCCGGGCATAGGCGCCGCCGGCGCCCAGCCGCGAGGCATCCCACGCAATGAGCAGCGCGAGAGCCAACAGACCCGCAGCGATGACCAGCGCCGCCCAGTCTGGGCGGCGCTGCTTGTTTGCCTGAGCCATGGGCTCGATCATTGCACGAGACCGATATCCTTGAGAATTGCCTCAGTGGCAGTGATCTCGGTGGCTAGCTGGGTCCTGAACGCGTCACCCGGCAGGTAAGTGTTGATCCAGCCCTTGGTCTCGAGGATCTTGGTCCAGGCGGCAGAGTTCACCAGCTTTTCGACATCGGCGCCGATGGCGGCGGTCTGTTCGGCGCTGAGGCCAGGACCGGCCCACACGCCGCGCCAGTTCTGCACCACCAGGTCGATGCCGCTTTCCTTGAAGGTCGGCCCGCTGATGATCGCCACCTTTTCCGGGGCCGAAACGCCGATGACGCGCAGCGCCCCGGCTTCCACCTGCGACTGGAACTCGCCATAGCCGGAAATGCCGACCGTGACCTGGCTGCCGAGCACCGCGGCCAATGCTTCACCGCCGCCCGAGAAGGCGACGTAGTTGACCAGCTTGGGGTCGACCCCGACGGTCTTGGCAAAGAGGCCTGCGGTGATGTGGTCGGTACCGCCGGCCGAGCCGCCGGCCCACGACACCGAACCCGGATCGGCCTTCAGCTTGGCGACGAGGCCGGCGAGGTCCTGGATGTCCGAAGAGGCCGGCACCACGATCACTTCATACTCGCCGGTGAGCCGGGCAATCGGCGTCACCGCGTCGAGGGTCACCGGCGCCTTGTTGGTGAGGATCGCGCCGACCATCACATAGCCGCCCACGATCAGCTTGGACGGGTTGCCATTGGCTTCCTGCACGAACTGCGCAAGGCCGATGGTGCCGCCGGCACCCGGCACATTGGTAACCTGCACATTGCCGGAAATACCCTCGGCGGTGAGCGCTTCCTGCATCGAGCGGGCGGTCTGGTCCCAGCCGCCGCCGGGCGCGGCAGGCGCCATGATCGAATAGTCGGCGGCAAAGGCCGCGGTCGGCAGCGCCAAAGCGCCAGCCAGCAAGGCAGTCGCGACGAGATGCTTCATTGCTTGTCCTCCAATGCGGCCGGCACGCTGCCGACCGTCGTTATTTCGATCCTGGGGGAATGCCCCGCGATGAAACAGCACGGGCTGCCGCAGAGTTGCGGCAACGCTGATCAAAACTGCGGGGTCCTCCCAGACTCCTCAGCCGGACGCTGTTGCGCCTCGGCCAGGCTCGACCAGACCACAGCAAGCTGTCGTGAAGCTGACATAGCTCCCCTCCCCCTTGAGGGCAGGGCAATCGCATATGGCTTTGTGCACTGAACTCTCGGTGCTCCTCCACCGTGAAACGGGGGAGGGGGACCGCCGAAGGCGGTGGAGGGGGCGCCAGGAAGCGCCAGTGTTTGGGGCCGCCCCCCCCACCACCTTCCCTGTCCCCCCTCCCCCCCTCCCCGGCGGAGGACCCCTACGACCCCGGTGCTCTCCGTTT
>NZ_LAJE02000295.1 GCF_000970465.2 Devosia insulae DS-56 | reverse complement strand
ATGATGCCTGCTGACCCCGAGTGCTTGGCTACCCCTCACCCTAACCCTCTCCCCAGAGGGGCGAGGGGACGCGCGCTGCACGGCCGGCGAACCCTCACAACCCCGCCAGCCACTCCGCGTATTCCGCCTCGTGCGACCCATCGAAATTCGCCATCCCCGGCTTGGTCAGCACGCCGCGCCGGGGCGGGATGAACGAGTGGATGCGGCGCTTGGGGTGTTCGCGCCAGTTGACGTTCACCGCGGCGAACTTTGGGAAAAACTCCAGCTCGTCATAGGGCAGGTGGTCGTGGATCCACCAGCCGAGCGCTTCCCAGCGGCCGGTGGCTTCGTACCAGGGGAGCAGCGCGTGGACGATGATGCAGGCGGTGGCGCCGATACCGCCCAGGGCGTCGCGCCGATCCCAGATATGTCCGCCGAAATTGGTTTCGTTGCGCCCGCAATTGAGGTCGTGCTCGTTGCCGAACTGATTGACCCCGGGCGAGCGATAGGCCGAGCGGATCGAGATGCGGCCGAAGCGCGCCGTCAGCGGTTCGAGGCATTCCTCGCAGAGGCGCTTGCCCGCTGCGATGGCGAGGTCGGGATCATCGGGAATATTGGGGATGCCATAGAAACTGGCGATCTCCGAATAGAGGAAATCGCGCATGAAGAAATTCTGGCTGAGCCGCACCCGGCCCAGTTCCTCGAGGCCCTTCATGCTTTGCGGTTTGCGCATTTTAGGTCACCCGCATCTATTCCGTTTCCGACAGTGTGAGCTATCAATGGTTTGGCGGACCACCCGTTTCCATCCGGAGTTGCAGAAAATGCTGAAGTTGCTTGCCGCGCTTGGCCTCGCCTTGGCCCTCAGCGCCTTCCCGGCGATGGCGCAGACCGATGCCGATACCGATGCGGCGGTGGACAGTGCGCTCGGCGATCATACGGCTTATCGCACGGCGTTCGATGCCATCCAGGAGGCGGTGGCCGACGGCGACAAGGCGGCTTTTGCCGCGTGGGTGTCGTATCCGATCGCGGTAACCGCCGATGGCGAGGAGATGAAGCTGAGCGACGCCGCGCAGTTCGAGGAGCACTACGACAATATCCTCACCGACGAGATCAAGGCGGCGATCACCGACCAGAAGTGGCAGGACCTGTTCGTCAACTACCAGGGCATCATGTTCGGCAACGGCCAGGTCTGGCTCAACGGCGTCTGCAAGGATGACAAGTGCGCCGAGTTCGACGTGAAGGTGATCACCATTCAGTCAACCGCCGATATCACACCGAAGGCCAACTAGCCCACGAGGCGATTCGTCTGCTTTAGTTCCGGTCGGGAACCCCGTCGGGCGACCCACGGGGAACGCCATGCTGCTGCAGATCATCTTTTACGTCGCGATCGCCGCCGAAGCGATGACCGCCGCGCTGGCGGCCGGGCGGCGGAAGATGGATTGGTTCGGCGTCTGCGTGCTCGCCTGCGTCACGGCGCTGGGCGGCGGCACGGCGCGCGACCTGGTGCTGGGGCATTATCCGCTGATCTGGGTCGAGAACCCGTATCTGCTGATCATCTGCTGCGCCGCCGCCTTCATCACCATCGCGCTGGCCCGTTACATGGCGGCGTTGCGCTGGCCGTTCCTGCTGCTCGATGCCTTGGGGCTTGCCGCCTTCACCATCATCGGCTGCAATGTGGCGCTGGAGATGGGGCAGCAGCCGATCATCGTGGTGGTCGCCGGGATGATCACCGGTATCGCCGGCGGCATCATGCGCGATATTTTATGCAACGAGGTGCCGCTGGTGTTCTCGTCCGAGCTCTATGCCACCGTCGCTATCATCTCGGGTACGCTCTACTATCTGGGCCGGTCGTTCGACGTGCCGCATGACCTGCTGGTGCTCGGCACTATCGCCATCGGCTTCGCGCTGCGCGTCGCGGCGATCGTGTGGAAGCTCGAAATGCCGAAATTCGTCTACGACAAGGAGCTGCGCTGATGGCTCGCCCGCAGCGCCTGCAAGTGTCGCGCAAGGCCGGTTTCAACCTGCAGGCGACTTCACTGGCGCTCAACGGCCTGCCGGCGAAGCTGATCACCCGGCCGGGGCGGTGGGGCAACCCTTTCACCATCGACGACACAGCCAGGCGCTATGGGCTCGATCATGCCGCGGCGCAGGTCAAAGCGGTGGAGCTGTGCGGGCAGTGGCTCACCGGTACGCTCGATCCGGCTTTGTCGCCGGGCGAGCCGCCGGCGCGGGCTGTCATCCGGGCGGAACTTCAAGGACATAACCTTGCCTGCTGGTGCAAGGCGGGGACGCCCTGTCACGCAGATACATTGATCGAACTGGCGAACGGATAGGCTGATGGCACGGATAAACTACCTCACGAGCATCGAGTTCGGCGCCGGCGCGCTCTCAACCCTTGCCGAGACGGTGGAGGAGTTCCGGCTCAACCGGCCGCTGCTGGTCGCCGATCGCGGCGTGCTGGCGGCAGGGCTGGTGGCCGAGGCGCTGGCGCATCTGCCGGCGGAAACCCCGGTGTTCCTCGATACGCCGCCCAACCCCACCGAGGGGGCGGTGATCGCGGCGCTCGAGCAATATCGCGGCGAAGGCTGCGACGGCATCGTCGCCATCGGTGGCGGCTCGCCGATCGACCTCGCCAAGGGCGTTGCGCTGCTGGCGACGCATCCGGGGCCGCTCGAGCAGTATGCGATGATCTATGGTGGGCTGGAGCGGATCGGCGCCAAGGTGGCGCCGCTGATCGCCGTGCCGACCACGGCGGGCACCGGCGCCGAAGTCGGGCGGGCGGCGCTGCTGACGCTCGACGATGGGCGAAAGCTCGGTTTCATCTCGCCGCATCTGATCCCGAAGCGGGCGATCTGCGACCCGGCGCTGACCTATGGGCTGCCGGCGGGCCTGACCGCCGCGACCGGGCTCGATGCGCTCAGCCACTGCATCGAGACACTCTGCTCGCCGCGGCTCAATCCGCCGGCCGAGGCGATCGCGCTCGATGGGGCCGGGCGGATCTGGCGGCATCTCGAAGCGGCCTGTCGCGATGGCCGCAACGCTACGGCGCGCTCGGAAATGATGATGGGCGCACTGATGGGCGGGCTCGCCTTCCAGAAGGGCCTGGGCGCGGTACATGCGCTGAGCCACGCGCTGGGCGGCCTCAAGGATGTTTCGCTGCACCACGGCACGCTCAACGCCATCCTGATGCCGCCGGTGCTGCGCTTCAACGGCCCGGAGATCGGCGAGAAGCTGGGGCGGCTGAAGGCCGCGATGGGCTTCCCGCCGGCCACCGACCTCGCCCGCGAACTCGATACGCTGAACCGCCGGCTGGGTATTCCCGAGGGCTTGCGCGGGCTGGGCGTGCGCGAAGATCACTTCGACTGGGTGATCGAACGGGCGCTGGCCGACCACAGCCACGCAACCAATCCACGATTGGCGACGGCGGAGGATTATCGGCAGTTGCTGGAAGCGGCGATGGATTGAGAGCAGATCTATCAGCCGCTTCCCTCCCCCTTGAGGGGAGGGATTGAGGGAGGGGGTGGTGCAGTCAGCACCGAGCGTCCC
>NZ_LAJE02000294.1 GCF_000970465.2 Devosia insulae DS-56 | reverse complement strand
CCCTCCCCCGTTTCACGGTGGAGGAGCACGGAGAGTGCAGTGCTTAACCCCATATGCGATGGCCCTGCGCGCCGGGCTGTCGCGAGAGCCCGCCTAGGGGCAAATGTGGAGGTGCTCGCGCTCCTCGTCCGAGCTGAAGCCCATCCCCCAAGCTCGCATGCTGAGCAGTACCGGCTCGAGCGAACGGCCGAGTTCCGTCAGCTCATATTCGACCCGCGGGGGCACTTCCGGATAGACGATGCGATTGATCACCCCGTCACGCTCAAGTTCGCGCAATTGCAGCGTCACCATGCGCGCCGTCGCATTGGGCACCATCCGGCACAGCGCATTGAAGCGCAATTTGCCGTCGAGCAGGTGAAACAGGATCACCGGTTTCCAGAGGCCCCCGATTACCGAAAGGGTCACTTCCACCGCGCAACCGGTGCGGCCAGCCTTACGGCGCGGGCGGGTCAGGATAGGGGTGCTATCATTCATGATAGTACATGTTGCCTTTGTACGTACTGTTCTCAGATGCATTGAAGACCTAGCTAGGCTGGGAAACAAGAGGAACGTTCGAATGAAAGCTGCCTGGTTTTCCACCAAGGGCCCCGCCCGCGACGTATTGCAGGTCGGCGAGTTGGCGACGCCACACCCCGCGCCCGGCGAAGTGCTGATCCGCGTCCGTGCCTCGGGGGTCAATCCGTCCGACACCAAGGGTCGCAGCGGCAGCGGCGCCCCGGCCTTCCCGGAGGTCGTGCCCAATCAGGATGGCGCGGGCGAGATCGTCGCCGTGGGTTCTCCCGAACTCGACAGCCGGATCGGTGAGCGCGTCTGGTTCTACGAATCCCAGCTTGGCCGCTGGAACGGCTCAGCCGCCGAATACACCACGCTCCCCGCCTGGAAGGCTGTCCAGCTGCCTGACGGCGTCAGCTTCGAGGAAGGCGCCTGCCTCGGCATTCCCGCCATGACCGCCTATCGCTGTGTCTTCGTCGATGGTCCGGTCACTGGCAAAACCATCTTCGTCTCCGGCGGTGCCGGCGCGGTGGGCCGCTACGCCATCCAGTTCGCCAAGCTGGGCGGTGCCCGCGTCATCGCCTCGGTCGGCAATGATGAGGCCGCCGCATCAGCCACTGCGGCCGGTGCCGATCTGGTCCTCAACCGCCATACTGATGATCTGCCCGCTCGGGTTGCTGCCTTCACTGGCGACAGCAAGGGCAGGGGTGTCGACCGCTTCGTCGAAGTCGCCTTTGGCGCCAATCTCGAGCTGATCGGCAAGACCCTGGCGCCCAACGGCGTCGTCGCCACCTATGCCAGCGATGCCGTGCCTCAGCCCACGCTGCCGTTCTGGCCGATGATCTTTCTCGACGCCACCATCCGCTTCGTGCTGGTCTATGTGATGACTGCCGAGGCCCACCGCGAAGCCGCCGCCGGCATCAACGCCGCGCTTGAGGCCAATCAACTCACCCACCAGATCGGCCGCGTGCTGACCCTCGACGACATCGTCGCCGCCCACGAAGCCGTCGAACGCGGCGAACTTGGCAAGACGATTATTAAGCTGGCCTGAGGCAACAGCCTGATTGGTCCACTGGGGAGGGAAGGCGGATGAGCGGGCGCGGCGCCCGGCTGTCAGTGCGTCGGCCGCGGACGCTCCCGCGTCCACAGCGGAATAACGTTGCCGTACTGCGAGAAATCCGGACGGCGTGACGTCTGGGGCGGACCGGCCGGTAGCCGCCGCAACCGGCGGCGGGGTGCTATCGTCGCCGATGCGGCGTTCCAGGCGCCGGCCGCCCTGGGAGCTGAACGTGACGGCCTGGTCGCCGACGAGCAGAGCCCGGCCAGGCCTCGCGCCGAGCTCAGCTGTCCAGCTTTGGTGTCGGCTGGAACGCGGTGAGGCCGAAGCGCTCGCACAGGGCCGGCACACTGTCGGGATCCATATCGAGCTCATACTTCTCAAGGATCGGGCCGGCCCTGGACAGGTCCGGCCAGATCGCCGCCATCTCGCGGAAACAGTCCTCGAAGCCGGCTGGCGAGATGATCTCGATGATTTCGCACGGCGTGTCGCCGGCATTCCAGAAGGTGTGCCACTGGGCCCGCGGCTTGAACACCCAGCTCCCCGCTTCAGCAACGACCACGTCGTCACCAAGCAGCGCGCCCATCCTGCCGCTGAGCACATAGGAGTATTCATCCTCCCGGTGATGACGGTGCAGCGGAGCGGCCAGCGCATGCGGGGCGATCGGGTGGTGGACGACCGAGAAGCGCTTGCCCGTCTCGGCTCCATCGATCTTCCAGTGGATGCCAAACCCGCCGAGATCGAACATCCTGCCCGCCTCGTGCGAAATAATCGTGGGGGACGGTTGAGCTCCGATGCCGGCGGTCGCCGTTCTCCGGGTAGACATTTGGATCGACATGACTCATATCTCCTCTATGAGTGAACGCCATCGTTCACTCATTACTAACAGGCAGGGTGGTACGTCAATATCGGTGATCAATTGCGTTCACTGAAAGATAAGAAACCTCGGGCCTACCAGCTCCGGGCGCGCGCCGACAAGCAGGCCACGATGCATCGCGCCTTGGCCAAAGCGGCTTTTGAACTGCACTCCTCTGTGGGCCCAGCCAGGACCACCATCAGCGCCATCGCCGAGCATGCCGGGGTCCAACGCCTGACGGTGTATCGTCACTTTGCCGACCAGGACGCGATCTTCGCGGCGTGCATCGCCCATGCCTATGAGCTGGATCCGCCGCCCGACGCGCAGGCGTGGACGTCGATTGCCGACCCTGAGGCTCGTCTTCGGGCGGCGCTGACAGCCACCTACGGGTATTATCGGCGCAATCAGCGGCTGCTGGCCAATGTGTACCGCGACGCCGAACTGCCCGCGGTCGCAGCCAGACTGGCGCACCACGCCGAACTGCAACTCGGCGCGGTCGCCGTGCTCAATATGGGTTGGAGCGCGGCCAACCACCGGATGCTGGCGGCCGCGATAGGCCACGCCCTCGATTTCAGCACCTGGCGGTCGCTGGCGCAGACCCGCGGCCTGTCGGACGCGGAGGCGACCGAGGCAATGACCGTTTTCGTCAAGGGGATCGTCAGTGCGTCGGCAGTGGCCGTTCGCGTGTCCACAGCGGGATGACGTTGCCGTATTTTGAGAAATCCGGCCGGCGGGACGTCGTTGCGCGGACCGGCCGGTAGCCGGCGAGGCTGGCGGCGCGGCGGGAGAGGCGCGATTGCACCCGTTCGAGCAGGTATTTCGGCGACATCGGTTTGACGATCACTTCGTCGATGCCCGAGGCGATACAGAGGTCCTTGGTCTCGGGCGACACGACGCTGGCGAGCGCGATCACCTGGTAATCGTGATGCGGGATGCTCTGGTCGGCGCGCAGGTCGCGACTGACCCGGTCGGCACGGGCTGAGGCGCTGTCGAAATCGGTTACCACCACATCGACTGGCGCGAGCCGCATATAGGTGACAAGCGCCAACTCGGATTCGAACGGACGGACCCGGAAGCTCGGCACCGAAGCCAGCACCATGCTGAGGATGGAACTCAGCGCCGGGTTGGCAACGAGGACAGCTATGGTGCGGACTGGTTCGGCCAATCTCTTGCGACGCTCCAATGGTTAAACAATTGTTACCATTGCGTTGCGGCGGGCGGAAGCTGCGGCAAGTGCGGATATGGCAATTTTCCGCGGGGACAGGGCCAGGCCAAGCCTCCCTCCCCCTTGAGGGGAGGGATTGAGGG
>NZ_LAJE02000293.1 GCF_000970465.2 Devosia insulae DS-56 | reverse complement strand
GGGTCAGCCCGCACCGGACCGGCGATCCCATCTCCACCCGGCAAATTCTGCCGCGGCCGGCGCAAACTGCCGTGACGCGATCCGCCTCGTCACCACCAACCCATTGAAATCACTCACCCCACCTTCCGGCACGCGCCTTGCATCGCTGTTACCGGAGCATTGTGTCTCGCGAGGCGTATGTGACGGTTACGGTCGGATTTGCAGCAGCGACGAACCCCGGTCTGGTGACCGGCGGCACCACGGCGACCACCGATGCGAGCGCGCCGGAGGGCCTGTTCGCCGCTTTGCTCGCCATGCTGGCGCCCGGACAAACGCCCGACGCTGCCGCGGCTGAGGCCACCGACAAGATCACTTCGACCGAGTTCGGCGCCCTGATCCAGACGCTGGCCGCCGAAGCCACATCGCCGGCAAAGCAACCCGGGGCCGCCGACGGCGAGCCCAAGGAAACTGCCGCCGCCGAGGACTCCTCGGAAACCAGCGCCATCGTCAACAAGCTCGACGACCTCTCAAAGACCCAGGGCAAGTCGCTGCTCAAGGATCTGGGCGACGCGCTGATCGCCCTCAACGACAGCGTCGAAGCCGGCCAACCGGTCGATCCGGCGCTCGAGAAGAAGCTCAACGAGGCCATCGACGCCCTCGCCATCTACCTGGGCGCCATCACCCCGCCGACCACCACCGTCGACCCGCGCATCAGCGCACTGGCCAGCGGCGACGGCATCATCCCGACCATGGTGGATGCGGCCCCACCAACCGCCGCCCCCGCGACGCCACCAGCGACCACTGCTCCCTCGACTGATGTCCCCGAGGTCGCCCCGGTCGCAGCTCAGCCCACGCCGCCCACGACCCAGGTGACGCCTGCCGCCACCCAGCCGGCGCCTGCCGCACCCGCTCCGGAACTGCCCGATACCTTTGCACGGCTGGTGGCGGACGCCGCCCCGGAGGCCGCTACTGCGCCTGAGACCAAGGCCCCCGAGGCCACGGCCGCCGAGACCCCTCCCGCCAGGGGCGCGACGACACTTGAGCAAGCCCCGCCGGCCCTGCGTCAGCTGGGCCTCACTATCGGCAAGCTCAGCGAAAAACTGGCTGCCCAGGACCCTGAACTGGCGAACAAGCTCACTGCGCTCGCCGCCTCTCTGCAGTCACCAACACTCCCGGAGAACCTCAAGGCCGCGCTCGGCCTCGACCAGGCGGCTACCGAGCGTGAGTTGAAGCGCATCGTCGAAGCGCTGGCGACGCCGAAAGCCGAGACGGCCAGGCCGGTCGAGGCCAAGCCGTTCACCGCGCCGACGCTCGAGCTGCCACAAGCCGTCATGACGCCGGCCAAGAAGGACGAGCCTGCCGCCGCCACAGTTGCTGCCGCGCCCGAGCCGATGCCGGCGCCAAAACTCGAGAGCAGCGAGCCCGAGATCGCCCGTCCGGTCGCCGCCGCGACCACCGCGAAAACCGAAAAGCCCGAAGCTGCCGACAGTAAGCCGGCGGCCGCCCCGGCGCCGGCCCCACAACCCCAATCCGCCGCGACCGACGCGGCGGCGGCCAGCACGCAGGCGACTCAGCCTCCTGCGGCGCCCGTCGCCCGCAGCATCCATGCCGCCTACCAGGCGCCGCTGCAGCAGGTGAACCTGCCGCAGGTGGCCTTCGAGGTGGTGCGGCAGTTCGAGGCCGGCAATACCCGCTTCCAGATCCGCCTCGATCCGCCCGAGCTCGGCCGCATCGACGTGAAGCTCGATGTCGACAAATCCGGCGCCGTCAATGCCCGGCTCACCGTCGAACGCCCCGAAACGCTCGACCTGATGCAGCGCGATCAGCGCGCCCTGCAGCAGGCGTTGCAGCAGGCCGGGCTTGATGGACAGAAAACCAACCTCGAATTCTCGCTGCGCCAAAATCCCTTCGCCCAGCAGGGCGGCACGGGCGACGGCCGCGGCGGCGACCCCAACTTCAGCGGCCGCGGTAACAGCTTCGCCGGCGGCGACGACGTTGGCGCGGAAACCGCCAGTACCACCTATCGCGGCACGGCTTCGGCCAGTGGCCTCAACCTATTCGTCTAGGAGTTCCAAATGGCCGTATCCGGTGTCAGCTCCAATCCCAACAGTGCCCTAACCGGCACGCGTCAGACCATCGCGCAGAACTTCGATACGTTCCTGCAGCTGTTGACGACGCAGCTGAAGAACCAGAATCCGCTCGATCCGCTCGACACCAACCAGTTCACCCAACAGCTGGTGCAGTTCACCGGCGTCGAGCAGCAGCTGAAGACCAACGAGTTCCTCGAGGCGATGATGACCTCGACCCAGACCGCCAACAACTCCCAGGCGGTGAGCTATGTCGGCAAGATCGTCACTGCCTCGGGCGTCAAGACGGAGCTGGTGAAGGGCGAGGCCAAATGGCACTTCGCCGTCGACAGTAAGGCCGACATCATCGCCACGGTGAAGGATGCGAACGGCAACGTCGTCTACACCAAGGCCGGCACGGTCGATAAGGGCGAGAGCGTCTTCACCTGGGACGGCATCGGCAATGACGGCCAGAAAAAGCCCGAAGGCACCTACTCGGTCAGCATCGAAGCCCGCGACACCGCCACCGGCAAGCTGGTCGGAGTGGCCACCGAAATGACCGGCGAAGTCACCGGCATCGACTTCTCCGGCTCCGAGCCCGTGCTGATCGTCGGCGGCGCCCGCGTCAACCTCTCCGCCATCCTCTCGGTACGCGCCAAGACGGCCGCAGATGAGACGCCGGCGGAAGAAGAGACCGCGGTTTAGCGAAAGCTGCTAGCAGACGGCCCCCTCCCATCCTCCCCCACAAGGGGGGAGGTGCCGCATCCAGCGTTTGGCACCATCGTGCCACAGCCCCGACTCTTCACCTCCCCCTTCATGGGGGAGGCCGGGAGGGGGCCGTCTGCTTCAGCTGACCTCCTGCCTCCCGCCCGTAGGGCGGATTCCGTCGTCGCCCGCGTAGCTTATTAGCCACACATCGCGGTAGCCGATCACGACAAATAGAGACACATTCCATGCAACTTGCGACGAAGCCTTGTCGCTGGAATCGGTCGTGCCTAGCTCATGCAACTGTTAATGACGAGACTTCCCGAAAGCCCCGGCTTTTAACGCATTTTAAGTAATGCCTTAGCCGAATTTTAAGTGCGATGGGCTACGGTTCGGGATGTGGTCAGGTTGAGTAAGTGAGTACAATGACCGTACAAATGCGTCCGCGTGTAAAGTACGTGATCGGCCCGGACGGAAGTCCGTTGACGATTGCGGATCTGCCTCCCAGGGACACCCGTCGCTGGGTTATCCGCCGCAAGGCTGAGGTTGTCGCCGCCGTTCGCGGTGGATTGTTGAGCCTCGAGGAAGCCTGTCAGCGTTACACGCTTTCCGTCGACGAATTCCTGAACTGGCAGGCCGCCATCGACAAGCATGGCCTTGCTGGTCTGCGCACGACCTGGATCCAGCACTACCGCGAAGGCTGAGCCCTCGCCGATGCTGACGACGAACCCGCCCGGGCACCTGAGGCGGGTTTTGTCGTTTGTGGCGGCATGGGCACGCACCCGGTGAGAAGCCGGTGCGGAAAGAGCACCCCCACCCCTGTCCCCTCCCCCCCCGGGCGAGGGCGACGCCATCACCACCGCCAGTGTTTTGGTCTCCTCCCCCCTCGCGGGGCACGGCCACGGTGCGGGGTACTCTTCCCGCACCCGCCTCGCCGTCGGCTGGTGCCACCTTAAGTCGCCGCGTCGCCCACCTCCTTCCGCCCCGCCTCCCTCCCCTTCACCCGCCGATCGCACTCTGTCACCGCCGTCCGCTCCGGCACC
>NZ_LAJE02000292.1 GCF_000970465.2 Devosia insulae DS-56 | reverse complement strand
ACGCCACACAGGAGAGAAGGTGAGGTAAGACGCAGTGGGTAAGAGGTGTCAGGATTGAAGGTGCGGAAAGGTGGCAGAGGTGGAAGGGGAAGGTAGATGTGAAAGTTTGTTGTTACACACTAGGGCGGCAGAGGGGTATAGGAGACGGGATCCCACCGATCCCGCTGCTGCTGGTCTCGCTGCTGCTCGATGGGCCGGGGGCGATGCCGCTGGCGCTGTCGCAGCTGACGCTCAAGGGGATCGGCTCGATCGCCTTCATGGCCTATATCGCAACGCTGTTCGGCTTTGGCGCCTGGGCGTGGCTGCTGAGCCGTTACAATACTGGGCAGGTGGCGCCGTTCGCCCTGTTCGTGCCGGTGGCGGGGATCGCCAGCGCCGCGCTGTTTCTCGGCGAGGCAATCACCGAAGTGGAGATCATCGGCAGCGTGCTGGTGTTTGCCGGGTTGCTGCTCAACGTGTTCGGGCCACGCCTGCTGCGGCGGAAGCCGGCATGATCACGCTCCGGCTGGCGACGGAGGCAGATGCGGCTGATATTGCGGCGCTGTTCGCGACGTCGCGGCGGCTGCTGACCTTCCTGCCGGATCTCCACACCGTCGAGGAGGACCGGGTCTATGTCCGCGACAAGGTGCTGCGCGATTTCCGGGTGACGGTGGCGGAGCGGGACGGGGCGATCGTCGGCTTCATGGCGGAGCTCGAAGGCTGGATCGAGCATCTCTACATCGATGCGGCACAGCTGCGCTCGGGCGTCGGCTCGGTGCTGATCGCCGATGCGCAATCGCGCAACGAGGACCTGCAGCTCTGGTGCTTCGCCAACAACCTGCGCGGCCGGGCGTTTTATGAGCGGATGGGGTTCGAGGCGGTGAAGTTCACCGATGGGGCCACGAACGAGGCGAAGGCACCGGATATTCTGTACCGGTGGGAGCGGGAATTCGGCAGCGGGTGAGGAGTGCTGCGCGGCGGCCGCCCTCCACCAGCTTCAAGCGATCACACGTCCGGCCGGTAGAAGTCACCCTCGTCGTTCATCACCCACAGCTCACCGGTGGAGATATCGAACCAGGCGCCGTGGATGGCGAGTTTGCCTTCGTCCTCCAGGCGCTTCACGTAGGGGAAGGTGCGGAGGTTGTTGATCGAGTTGCGGATCGAGAAGCGCTCCAGCATGGTCTGGCGCTCCTTGTTGGTCAGCAGCGTGTATTTCGACACTTCGTCGGCGACCGGGGCGAGCATCGCCATCCACTTGCCGATGAAATCGCCCTGCGCCAGCGGGCCGGCGTCGGGTGCGAGCGCCGCCTTGATGCCGCCGCAGCGGCCATGACCCATCACCACGATATTGGAAATCTCGAGCGCGGCGACGGCGAATTCGATCGCCGCCGAAGTGCCGTGCTGGCCGCCATCGGGCTGGAACGTCGGCACCAGATTGGCGACGTTACGCAGAACGAACATCTCGCCCGGCCCGGCCGAAAAGATGGTCTCAGGCGCCGCGCGGCTGTCGCAGCAGGCGATGATCATGGTGGTGGGGGATTGCCCCTGATCAGCCAATTCCCGGTAACGGCCCTGTTCGGGGTCGTAGCGGTCGGACATGAACGACTTGTAGCCGTCGAGCAAAAATGCTGGAAACCCATCCATACCGCAGCGGATTAGCGGTAACTGGACGCAATTTCAATCGCCCGGGGCAAAGAGGGCGAGCAAAAGGAGTAGTGCATGTTGATCTACCGGTTCCTCTCGGGGGAGGACGATTCCGCCTTCTGCCATAAGGTTACGAAGGCTTTGAGCGATGGCTGGGTGCTGCACGGTTCTGCCAGCTATGCGTATGACGCAATGAACAAGAAGATGGTCTGCGGACAGGCGGTGACCAAAGTGGTCAGCGACCAGCCCTACGACCCGGACAAGAAACTGGTCGACTACGTCTAGCCGTTTTTGATTGTCGCGCTTCCGGCGTGGGAATGTCGGAAGCGCCCTAGATCTCGCCGTTCAGGTGGATGCGCCGCAAGGCCTCCATCTGGGCGGCAACCGCCCCCGGCCCGCCGCGATCGCGGGCCTCGCCGGTCGCCGCCATCTGCGGATCGACCGGCTGGTATTTTCGGCTCCAGCGGCTGATCTCGGCAACGATCGGCAACAGTTCGATCCCCATCTCGGTCAGCGAATAGATCGCCTTCAGCTTGTGGGCGGGGTCGCCGGCGCGCGTCAGCACGCCGGCCTCGACGAGCTTCACCAGCCGATCGGCAAGGATGTTGGTGGAGATACCCTCGTCGGAGGCGAGGAACTCGCGGAAATGCCGCTTTCCCGAAAACATCATGTCGCGAACGATCAACAGGCTCCATTTATCGCCGAACACCTCGAGGCCGAGGTTGATCGGGCAGCCGGAACGATGGGGAGACGCCTCGGGGTTTTCCATGCTTGCAAAATACAATCATTGGTTGTAAAACGCAATCGCTTGCAAAATGCAATCATTGGAGGAAGAGATGGCGACGTTCGTGATCGTGCATGGGGCCTGGACGGGAAGCTGGTCGTGGGTGCGGGTGATCGACCGGCTGCGGGCGCGGGGGCACAAGGTGCATGCACCGACGCTGAGCGGGCTGGCCGAGCGCTCGCATCTGAACCAGCTGCCGATCACGCTGAGCACCCATATCGACGACATCGTCAACGAGGTGCTGTGGAACGACCTCGAGGACATCGTGCTGGTGGCGCATTCCTATGGCGGGATCGTCGCGACCGGAGCGGTGGAGCAGCTCGGAAAGAAAGTGTGCTCGATTGTCTACCTCGATGCCTTTGTGCCCGAGGATGGACAGGGGTTTACCGATTTCGCGCCGGGCTGGGAACTGAGCGGGCAACTCACCGAGTCGCCGCCCTCTTCGCCGGGCGACTATCTCGACGAGGCGGATCGCGCCTGGGTGGAAAGCAAGGCGTCGGCGCAGCCGACTGCAACGCTGACCGAGCGGCTGAAGGTCACGGGGGCCTACAAGGCGGTGCCCAGGAAGACCTATATCGTTGCCACCGGCTGGGACGGTTTCCAGGGCATCGCCGATGGGTTCCGCAATCAGCCCGGGTGGGTGGTGCGCGAGGTCAAATGTGGCCACGACGTCCCGGTCGACAAGCCGGAGGAACTGAGCGAACTGCTCGAGGAGGCGGCGAGGTGAACCTCCATATCGACAGTTTTACCGAGGCGTTCCTCGGCGACGGGGCGTACGTGCCGACCGTCGCCGACGCGGTGGTGGGGCCGAGCCGGATCGCCGGACGCGGGCTGTTCAGCAGCCGGGCTCGCAGGGCCGGGGAGCTCCTGGCCGAACTCGATGGGCAACTGGTCGAGTGGGAACGCTTCCCGCAAGTCCTCGAGACGCTGGAGTGGAACGCGGTGACGCAGGAACTGCTGCTGGTCCGGCCGCTCAGGACCAGCTACGGGCTGATCAACCATTCGTCCGACCCCAATGTGGTGATCGACCCGGACGGGCGGCACATGCGCTGCGCCCGGGCGGTGGAACTGGGCGAGGAATTCACCATGGATTACCTCGCGCAGCCGGTGCCGGAGGCCTATCTGGTGCTCCCGGAGGCGAAGGTGTTGCGCGGGGAGCGGTAGGGGTGGGCTAAACCGAACATGAACGGTGGGTTCAAGGCGGGTTCGGACGGCTGGGGCTAGAAGGGGATAACAAACGCGCTGGGATGCGCCAGGTTTTGAGGTCCCGAAATGCAGATCAAGCTGATTGTTGCCGCCGCCGCACTTGCCGCCCTGGCGCTGCCGCTCGCGGTGTTCGCCAGCCAGCCGCAGGACGGGACTGTCAGGCCGGCGCCGTCGCTGGCCAAGGCGCAGATCCTGTCGATGCTGATGCTCGATCCGCGCGAAACCGGCGCCGAATTCACGGTGAAGCTGCCCGAGGGCTATGCGACGCTGGATGTGGATGCGGACCCGTTTGAGGTGGTCGCGAACTGATCACGCTCCCTGCTTGCCAGATACTCGGTGTCACCCCCGCGGAAGCGGGGGCCTCTGTTTTCCGAGCGTGCTGATAACTCCGCAAACGGAGGTTCCCGCTTTCGCGGGAATGACCCGGTGGGTGAGGTGATGCTAGGTGGGCAACTGCGGATTACCCGAACAACCCATCATACAGATCATCCCAATGGGGATTGTCTTTCTCGATCAGTTCGATCTTCCACGCTCGCAGCCACTTCTTGATCTGCTTTTCGCGCGTGATGGCGTTGTAAGGGTCGTCGTGCTGCTCGAAGTAGACGAGCTTGTGCACATGATAGCGGGATGAGAAGCCCGGGATCAGGTCTTCGCGGTGGATATAGATCCGCACCGGAAGGTCGCCGGTCACGCCAGTGTAGAGCGTGCCGTATTTGCGGCTAGCCAGGATGTAGACGAAAAATCGCCCGCTTGTGCTCATGCGGTAGGGCTAACACGGAGTCATTCCCGCAAAAGCGGAATCTCTTGCAGACCGTGCAGACGCCGTGGCGGCGAAGCCGGTCGTCTACCTCATGCTTGCCACACACTCGATGTCACCCCCGCGAAAGCGGGGGCCTCTGTTTTCTGAGCGTGCTGAGAACTCCGCAAACAGAGGTTCCCGCCTTCGCGGGAATGACGCCGGTGGATGGGCCCCAGGTTTCCCCTACAAAATCCGCTTAAGCCGCACGTGCTGCAGCAGCATGATGGTTTTGGCGTCGGCGATTTCGCCTGATGCGATCATGTCGAGCGCGGCGTCGATGCCGAGTTCCAGCACTTCGATGTCTTCGCCTTCATCCTCGAGACCGCCGCCGGCAGAGACTTTCGAGTCGGCGTCGTATTCGGCGAGGAACAGCGACAGCTTTTCGGTGACCGAGCCGGGGCTCATATAGGCGCTCATCACCAGTTCGACGTCGTGCACGCGATAGCCGGATTCTTCTTCGGCTTCCTTCTTCGCCGTGGTCACCGGGTGGTCACCGTCGAGTTTGCCGGCGACGACCTCAATGAGCCAGCCCGGCTCGCCGTGGGCGAAAACCGGGAAACGGAACTGGCGGGTGAGGATGACGGTGCGCTGGGCGCGGTTGTAGAGCAGCACGCCGGCGCCATCGCCGCGATCGTAGGTTTCGCGCTCCTGGCGCTGCCATTCGCCATTGCGGCGTTTGAGCTCGATAGTGGTTTTCTTCACCAGGCCCCAGTTGTTCGACAGCACTTGTTCGCCGAGCACCCGTACTTTTTCGTTCACGTCATCTCTCCCTCCGGGAACCGGCACAAAGATCATGCGTTGCTGAACCGATTGTGAATAGCGGCTTCAGCGCCGGGCCAAGTGAAGGCAGCTAGAAGTCTCCTCAAGCAGCGGAAACCAGGGTTCCAAAGGCCTGGTCGCCCGCAACAAGGACGAAAGAGATGGGCAGACTCGCAGCAGGAACGGTCATTGCACTCGCGGTTCTCGCGATGCAGGGCAACCTGGTGCGGGATGTCCTGGCCGAAGACAGCCAGAGGCTGATCGCTTCGACCACGCTTTCGTCCGCCACCCCGGTGGCGTCCGGACCCAGCAGCGAGCGAGTGCTGAGCCTGTTGCTCACACTCGAGGCGCTGCGGGCCGCGCCCGAGGTGCTCGGCTCCCCGCGCCGCTAGAGATGCACTCAGTGCATAGCGGGACGAAAGTGCAATGCTCCGCATAAGCAGAGCCTTTGACCTCAGGGCAAAGCGCCGCTAGAAGTCTCGAACCATTCCAAACTGGAGCGCCCGGCCTTCTCGGCGGGCGAGGCGCGAGACTAGCATGGCTCCCTCTTCACGGCCGCTTTCGCCGCATCTTTCGATCTACCGCTTCACGCTCACCATGACGATGTCGATCGTGCACCGCGCGACCGGCATTGCGCTCTATGGCGGCACCCTGCTGTTGGTGCTGTGGCTGGTGGCGGCGGCGGTCGGCGGCGGCTTCTTCGATTTCGTCACCTGGCTGTTCGGCATGTGGCTCGGGCAGCTCGTGCTGTTCGGCTACACCTGGGTGCTGTTCCACCACATGTTCGGCGGCATAAGGCACTTCGTCTGGGATACCGCCAAGGCGATGGATGCAAACGGGCGCGAGCTGGCGGTGCGGATCCAGCTCGGGGCCTCGATCCTCGTGACGCTGATCGTCTGGGCAATCTTCGTGTGGTTCAAATGAGCGTTCTCGGCAAACCCACGCGGGCGCAGATCCAGAACCCGGCGACACGTTACGGCAAGGCCAAGGCCTCGACCCGGCACTTCATCACCCAGCGCATCACCGGCGCGATCAACATCGTCTTTTCGATCTTCATCATCTGGTTCGTGGTCAGCCTCGCGAGCCGCGCGCCGGCCGAGATGATCGAGCTGGCGCGCAACCCGTTCGTCGCGATCGGGCTGGCGCTCTTGGTGATCAATGTCTCGATCCATATGCGCAACGGCATGCGCGACACGGTCGAGGACTATTTCGACAAGGGCGAACATGGCTGGGCGATGCTCGCCAACAACCTGTTCGTCGGTTTCTTCTTCGTGGTGGCACTGGGCGCCATCGCCAAGCTCGTCTTCTGGGGTTAGTCCGCATGGCCGCTTACGAGATCATCGACCACGAATTCGACGTGGTCATTGTCGGTGCTGGCGGCGCCGGGTTGCGCGCGACGCTGGGCATGGCCGAGCAGGGGCTCAACACCGCCTGCATCACCAAAGTCTTCCCGACCCGCTCGCATACCGTGGCGGCGCAAGGCGGCATCGCGGCGTCGCTGGGCAATATGGGCCCCGACAGCTGGCAGTGGCACATGTACGACACCGTCAAGGGGTCGGACTGGCTGGGCGACAACGACGCCATGGAGTACCTGGCGCGCGAGGCGCCGGCGGCGATCTACGAGCTCGAGCACTATGGCGTGCCGTTCTCGCGCACCGAGAAGGGCACCATCTACCAGCGGCCGTTCGGCGGCCACATGACGGAATTCGGCGACGGCCCGCCGGTGCAGCGCACCTGCGCCGCGGCCGACCGCACCGGGCATGCCATTCTCCATACGCTCTATGGGCAGAGCCTCCGGAACAACGCGCAGTTCTTCATCGAGTATTTTGCGCTCGACCTGATCATGGGCGCCGATGGCTCGTGCCAGGGCGTGATGGCCTGGAAGCTCGATGACGGCACGCTGCATCGGTTCCGCGCCAAGCTGGTGGTGCTGGCGACCGGCGGCTACGGCCGGGCGTATTTCTCGGCGACTTCGGCGCATACCTGCACCGGCGACGGCAACGGCATGGTGGCGCGGGCCGGACTGCCGCTGCAGGACATGGAGTTCGTGCAGTTCCACCCCACCGGCGTCTATGGCGCGGGCGTGCTGATTACTGAGGGCGCGCGCGGTGAGGGTGGTTACCTCACCAATTCCGAGGGCGAGCGGTTCATGGAGCGCTATGCGCCCAACGCCAAGGATCTGGCGAGCCGCGACGTGGTCAGCCGCTGCATGACCATAGAGATCCGCGAGGGCCGCGGCGTCGGGCCGAAGAAGGATCACATCTTCCTTCACCTCGACCATCTCGACCCGAAGGTGCTGCATGAGCGGCTCCCGGGGATCACGGAATCGGCAAAGATCTTCGCCGGCGTCGACCTGACGCGCGAGCCGATCCCGGTGCTGCCGACGGTGCACTACAATATGGGCGGCATCCCCGCGAACTATCACGGCGAGGTGCTGAATCCGACCGAAGGCGATCCGGACCGCGTGGTGGCGGGGCTGATGGCGGCGGGCGAAGCAGCCTGCGCCTCGGTGCACGGCGCCAACCGGCTGGGCTCGAACTCGCTGACCGACCTCGTGGTGTTCGGCCGGGCCGCGGCGCTCCGGGCGGCCAAAGTGGTCGACAAGGGTTCGATGGTGCCGGCGGCCCGCGCCTCGGAAGATGAGCGCATCCTCTCGCGCTTCGACCGGTTGCGGCATGCCAATGGCTCGTCGCCGACCGCTGAAGTGCGTGACCGGATGCAGCGCATCATGCAGGAGGATGCAGCGGTGTTCCGCACCTCGGAATCGCTGAAGTCGGGCGTCGAACGCATCACCGCGCTCTATGGCGAGCTCAGCGATCTCAAGGTTTCCGACCGCTCGATGATCTGGAACTCGGACCTGGTGGAAACACTGGAACTCGAGAACCTGATGGCCTGCGCCGCGACCACGGTGGTCTCGGCCGAAGCCCGGCACGAGAGCCGCGGCGCCCACGCGCACGAGGATTTCCCCAACCGCGATGACGTGAACTGGCGGAAGCACACGCTGAGCTGGATCAATGATGCGGGCAAGGTGGACCTCGGCTACCGGCCGGTGCATGTCGACCCGCTGACGCCGGAAAGCGAGGGCGGGATCAGTCTGAAGAAGATCGCGCCGAAGGCGAGAGTGTACTGAGGTGAAGTGGATTCTGGTCACTGCCGCTTTAGGGACCAGTTCATTCGGTGCGGCTGCCATGGATGTGCGCACTGCCACCGAGGTGGAAATAGCCCGTTCACTTGTGGGGTGTTGGCAACGTGAAAGCACCTTTGCCGAACGAAAGGCGCCCAGTTGGGGCATCCCTTACACTGTGACGGCCTGTTTCGAGGCTGACGGCGTAGTTTCTACCGGTTGGGTCGGCGGCGATGAGGGAATTGAGGACGCCGGCACCTATGAAGTCTCGGCTGGAAAGCTCCAGCTACGTGGACCCGGGCCTTCCGACGGTTGGACCTTTGACGTCAACGACCTCGATTGCGATGTCCTCATGAGCCCGGGCCGCGCCATGCGATTGCTGAACTGCGTGGGGCTTGGAGAGGATGCCGACACGGCGATCCCTGACTCGAGCTACGGCTTGCAGGTGCGCGATTGACCGCGGCGTCTGGCTATTCCGGCACGCCGCTGCCGCGGCAGCTCGGTCCAGGAACTTGGCAGCGGGTCCTCTCCTTTGCGGTCGCCCTAAGCCTGCAGTCAGGGTCGGCGGTGGCGGAAGCTGAGGTGCGACCTGCTTCCGAGGAGGAAATTGCGACGGCGCTGGTCGGCTGTTGGCGCGACTATGAGGAGGACGTCGGCAATGCCACACGCATAACGCTGCCGTCCGGAGAGGAAGGCTTGTCCTGGGGTGTGGACCCGGAGACAGGCAAAGAACTCATTGGGATGCTGCCCTACGCCGAGCTCTGCTTTGATGCCAAGGGAACAGTCAATTCCGTAACCGTCGGTATCGACGAAGGGCTGGAATCGAGTGGGCCTTACACGTTCGACGGACGGTCCATACACGTTCACGACGAATACGACTTCCCGGACGGGTGGCTGTTTGGAGACAGAGACGCAACCTGCACCGTCGACATCAGAGAGAATGTTCTTACGCTCGGTGGATGCGGCGGCGCATGGTTGGAGGAGAGGCGCTTTTCTCGGACGGTGGGCCCGTGACTGCCGCCGCTGGCTATTCCGGCACTCCGCTGCCAAAAAAGCTCGGCCTCAAGGACGGCCAGCGGGTGCTGTTTCTGTCGTTGCCGGTTGAGCTGGCGGAGCTGAGGTCGGCGCGAGCCTTTGCCGAGGTACGCGATGCGCAGTGGGATGCGTGGCGCGGCAGCAAGGGCTGGGATTTCGTCCATGGCTTCACCGCGTCGCGCGGGGTGCTCGAGGACAATGCGCGGCCGCTGCTGGAGGCGATCACTCGTGATGGGGTGATCTGGATTTCGTGGCCGAAGAAGGCCTCAAAGGTGCCGACCGATATCACCGAAGATGTGATCCGTGAGGTGGTGCTGCCGATCGGGTTGGTCGATATCAAGGTGGCGGCGGTCAGCGAAATCTGGTCGGGTTTGAAACTGATGATCCGCAAAGAATTGCGGTGAGAGAGACGGGGCGAATGATGAAGCGGGTTTTGGTGGCGCTCTTGGCGCTGGGGATGCTGTCGAGCGTGGCGCAGGCTGCGCCGACCGAGGCGCAGAAGGCAGATTTCTACAAGACCTGCATGGGCATCGCTTCGGACGATGCGCTCTGTTCGTGCAAGGCGGACGCGGCGATGACGCTGATCGACGAGGAATTCATGGCCATGGTCATCGCCTCGATGAAGGGCAAATCGCCACCGGAAGGCCAGTATGCGGCGTATAACACCTACGTCGCCAAATCGAACCAGATCTGCAAGCCGAACTACTGACCAACAAAGAGGTACCGCCCGTGTCGCTCATTCCCATGAAAGCCCTCGGACTTGTTGCCGGCGCGTTCGCGACGCTCTGGCTTACCGGCTGCGGCGGGCTGTCGGCGGATGCGCAGGCGGTGGCCGATGCCTGCTCGAAGGTGCCGGGCGCCACGGCGGAAAGCTGCCAGTGCTATGCCAAGGAATTGTCGAGCAAGCTGAAGCCGGAGCTGATGAAGCTCGCGACTTATGCCCAGACCGATCCCGGAAAACTGTTTGATCCCGCAGTGATCGGCAATGTGAGCGCCAATGACGTGATGGCGGTGACCAACACGTCGGCCGCGGCGCTCAAGACATGTAAAGTTGTAGGTTGAGAGATGGCTGAATTCGTCCTTCCCAAGAACTCCAGGATCCAGCCGGGCAAGACCTGGCCGAAACCCCAGGGGGCGACGCGGCTCAAGGAGTATCGGGTGTACCGATATGATCCGGACAGCGGGGAGAACCCGCGGCTCGACACCTATTTCATCGATCTCGACGATTGCGGGCCGATGGTGCTGGACGGGCTGCTGTGGATCAAGAACAAGGTCGATCCGACGCTGACGCTGCGTCGCTCGTGCCGCGAGGGCATCTGCGGCTCGTGCTCGATGAATATCGGGGGCGCCAATACGCTGGCCTGCACCAAGGGCATGGACGATTTCGCCGGTCACATCAGCGTCTACCCGCTGCCGCACATGCCTGTCATCAAGGACCTGGTGCCGGATCTCACCACCTTCTACGACCAGCACCGCTCGATCGAGCCGTGGCTGAAGACCACGACGCCGACGCCGGAAAAGGAGTGGCTGCAGAGCCGCGACGACCGGGCCAAGCTCGACGGGCTCTACGAATGCATCCTGTGCGCCTGCTGCTCGACCTCGTGCCCGTCCTACTGGTGGAACGGCGAGAAGTATCTCGGCCCGGCCGTGCTGCTGCAGGCCTATCGCTGGCTGATCGACAGCCGTGACGAGGCCACCGAGGAGCGGCTCGACAATCTCGAGGATCCGTTCAAGCTCTATCGCTGCCACACCATCATGAACTGCGCCAAGGTCTGCCCCAAGGGGCTGAACCCGGCCAAGGCAATCGCCGAGATCAAGCAGATGATGGTCACGCGGGAGTTCGCATAAGCTGTACGAGATCGTCGCCGAGCTGGAAGACCCGTCCGTTGCCCGCGTGCTGATCGCGGCGCTGAAGGCGCATGGGTTTCATCCCAAGGAAGGCGGCGAGCACGGCTTGCCGGGGCTCGCGGGCGTCTATGGGCCGAAGGGGATTCCGATCGAGTTGCCCGAGGACGAGGCAGCGGATGGCAAGATCCTCGCCGAGGCGCTCGTCGCGGAGATGCTGCGGCGGTAGGCCGTCGGCCGGTGCGTGGGGCCACCCCCCTCCCAGCCTCCCACAAGGGGAGGGTTATCGCATATGGGGCACTGACAGTAGTTGGATGGCCTTCTCCCCTTGTGGGAGAAGGTGGCCGAAGGCCGGATGAGGGGGCCGCGCAACGAAGTGTAGCGCGGTCGGAGCGTAAGCGACGAGCGACTGAGTACGCGGAGATAGACCCCTCATCCGCCCTTCGGGCACCTCGCGGCGAGGGCGAACGCCCTCGTCCGCTGACCACAAGGGGAGAAGGCACTCACACAACGGCCGGTGGCTTTCCATATGCGATTCCCCTGCCCACAAGGGGGGAGGTGCCTGCCGGTGTACTTGGCGCGATTGAGCCACATCCTCGACTCTTCACCTCCCCCATGATGGGGGAGGCCGGGAGGGGGTGGAGCAGGAGGCGTGCCACTCCCTAACTCCGCCACATTAATCGCTGCATAGGGGAAGCGGGGCTTTGGCGGTTGACGGCTTTGCCGTTCAGGCTGTATCGCCGGTCACCAATTCTTAACCATCTGGCGGAGCAGGCCGATGATGAGTTCGAGACGCGCAGGCGTTTCCATAGCCGTACTGGGTGCATTGTCGCTCGTTCTGAGCGGCTGCGCCTCGAGCGGCGTGACCGCGACCAGCATCGCCTCGAGTGAAACCCTCACCCCGATCCAGAATTCGTCGGTGGCGAGCTCGGACCTCAATGCCTTGCCGGGCAGCACGGTGCAGCAGGCCTCGCTCGGCGAGCCGGCGCCGCTGATCCCGGGCGGCCAACCGGCGCCGGGCCAGCTCGGGCAGCCGGCGCAGGTCGCCAATGCCGATGGGTCGTTCACCACCCTCGGATCGGTGCCGCAGGCCTCGGGGCGTGATCTCTCCACCGGCCTGACGGTCGAAAAGCTGCTGGGTGGCTGGACCGTGGTGTCGGGCGCCGAGCAGTGCAAGCTCAACCTGACCCAGACCGCGAAATCCGGCACCTCGCGCTATCGGGCTTCGACGCCGGGCTGCGGGCTCAACGGGCTGAAGGTCGTGGCGAGCTGGCAGCTGGTGGGCAACCAGGTGCAGCTGTTCGACGAGAATGGCGACATCATCGCCTCGCTGATCCTCAGCGGCAGCCAGTTCATCGGTACCTTGGCCGGCGGCCAGGGCATCACGATGGTCGGCTAGCTTGACCAGCCGGCGGTTGGGGCCCGCAGGCGCACCAGTTACCGAGAAACTGAACGCGCTGACCAGGAGCGGCGCGCTGACGCCCGATCCATTGCAGTTCAAAGCAGCGGCAGCGCTCGATCGCGTGGCGACGGAACTCGCGGCGCAGCAGGCTTCGCGCGGCTTTCTGAGCGGGCTGTTCGGCGGGCCGGCGCCGGTCCGCGGCGCCTATCTCGTCGGGCAGGTCGGGCGCGGCAAGACCATGCTGATGGACCTGTTCTTTGCGCTGGCGCCGACGGAGAAGAAGCGGCGGGTGCATTTCCATGAGTTCATGGACGAGATGCACGAGGCGATCGCGGCGTTCCGCAAATCCAGCAAGGGCAAGGCCGAGAGTGCCGATCCGGTGGCAGCGGTGGTGAAACCGCTGCTCGAAGAGGTGCGGCTGTTATGCCTCGACGAGTTCCAGGTGCAGGACATCACCAACGCCATGCTGCTGGGGCGGCTGTTCGACAAGCTGTTCGCTGGCGGGGTGACGATCGTTGCGACTTCGAACACGCGGCCGGACGACCTTTACGAGAATGGTCTCAACCGGCAGCTGGTGCTGCCGTTCATTGCCGAATTGAAGCAGCATGCCGAGATTGTCGAGCTCGACGGGCCGACCGACTACCGGCGGCTGAAGTTCGAAGGCGAGGCAGTGTACCAGTTCGGCGTCGGGGCGGAGGTGGACGCGGCGATGGACCGGCTATGGCTGAAGCTCACCGGTGGGGCGCCCGGCGAGCCGGCGGAGCTCCATTCGCTGGGCCGGACCATTCCGGTGCCGCGGGCGGCCATGGGGGCGGCGCGCTTTACGTTCACGGAGTTGTGCGACAAGCCGCTGGGGGCACGGGATTATCTCAAGCTCAGCCACGCCTATGAAGCAGTGATGATCGACCATGTCCCGCAGTTCGACCGGCTGCGCTCGAATGCCGCCAAGCGGTTCATTCTCCTGGTCGACACGCTTTACGACCGCGGCGCCAAGCTGGCGGCGAGCTTTGCCGTGCCGCTCGATGAGTTGGGCCAGGACGACAAGACCAAAGCGGAGTTCGCGCGCTGCGTATCGCGGCTGATCGAGATGCAGTCGGCGGAGTATCTGGCAGCCGCGCATCGCGGGGATGGGGTCGTCGCCGGCTAGCCGGGCAGCGTGGAGGGGTCGATCGCGTCGATCTCCAACGGGACGAAGTGCTTCAGGTTATGCGTCAGCAGCACCAGGCCGTGGGTCGTGGCCGTTGCGGCTATCATGATATCCGCCGTACCCGGGTGCACTCCTCGAGCGAGGGCCCAGTCTGAAAGCCGGCCGGCCTCGCGGGCGACTTCCGCATCCATGGGTAGCATGCGGGTGCCGTTGAATTGCTCGAGCAGGCGCCCCAGCCACTGACGCATCACTTCCGCGCGGGCCCGGGCTCCGGCGCGCTCAAGCTTGCAGATGCCCTGCTCGATCTCAAAGACGCTGACACTCGACATGTGTGTGCGCGGCAGCGTGACGATCAGCCAGTTGAGAAAGCCCTCGTCCATACCGGCACGACCCGGCGCGATTGACGACACGACCGAGGTATCGAGCAGGTACTGCGTCGTCAAAGCTCAATCTCACGCGGCGGCCTGCGGTCCTTGTCGACTTCGAGCGGTCCCGGAAAAGCCAGCAAATGCTCAATGAAGGTGCGATTAGCCTCTAGGGAATACATCTCCTCGCCTTTGGCGAAAGGCACGATCATTGCCACGGGAGTGCCATGGCGAGTGATTGTGATAGGCTCTCCCTGTTCTGCGCTATGCAACAACTCAGCGAACTTGGCCTTGGCCTCGCGGGCCTGCATCTGCTTCACGGCAAAGCCTCCGTGTGACTACATGTGGTCATAATTAGGTGTGGTGATCCCCTTCGTCAATTGCCAGGCGGCAAGTTGCTCAGCAAATAGGCAAGCCATGCAATCGCTGCAGATCGGCAGCGTTAGGACCTACGGCTGACTTGCCCCCGTCACCCTCTAGGGTTAATAGGGGCGCGCAATTTCCAGCATAAGCAAAACGGGGTTCGGTGGATGGCGCGCAAGAAGATCGCTCTGATCGGTGCGGGACAGATTGGCGGCACTTTGGCGCTGCTCGCAGCAACCAAAGAACTGGGCGATGTAATCCTGTTCGACGTGGTCGATGGCGTGCCGCAGGGCAAGGCCCTGGATCTCAGCCAGTCCGGCCCGGTCGAAGGCTTCAATTCGACGCTCAAGGGCACTTCTGAATACAAGGACATCGTAGGCGCCGACGTGGTGATCGTCACTGCCGGCGTGCCGCGCAAGCCCGGCATGAGCCGCGACGACCTGCTCGAAATCAACCTCAAGGTGATGGAGCAGGTGGGCGCCGGCATCGCCAAATACGCGCCGGAAGCTTTCGTCATCTGCATCACCAACCCGCTCGATGCGATGGTGTGGGCACTGCAGAAGTTCTCGGGCCTGCCGGCGAACCGCGTGGTCGGCATGGCCGGCGTGCTCGACTCGGCGCGCTTCCGCCACTTCATCGCCGATGAGCTCAAGGTTTCGGTGCAGGACGTCACGGCGTTCGTGCTCGGCGGCCATGGCGACACCATGGTGCCGCTGCCGCGCTACTCGACCGTCGGCGGCATCCCGCTGCCCGATATCGTCAAGATGGGCTGGATGAGCAAGGAAAAGCTCGAGCAGATCATCCAGCGCACCCGTGACGGCGGCGCCGAGATCGTTGGCCTCTTGAAGACCGGTTCGGCCTTCTACGCCCCGGCAGCTTCCGCCATCGAGATGGCCGAGAGCTATCTGAAGGACAAGAAGCGCATCCTGCCCTGCGCCGCCTTCCTCAAGGGCGAATATGGCGTCAAGGGCACCTATGTCGGTGTGCCGGTGCTGATCGGCGCCGGCGGGGCGGAGAAGATCGTCGAGATCTCGCTCTCAGGCTCCGAGCAGAAGGCATTCGACAAATCGGTCGCGGCGGTGAACGGCCTCGTCGACGCCTGCAAGAAGATCGCGCCGAAGCTGGCGTAGTTTGTGCGGGGCCGGTTCGACCGGCCCCCACCCTGGTGCTCCCTGCAACGGCGCGGGGACTTCAAACCCACTCCACCATTGTTGAGCATCCCGCAAGGCGGGGGAACGACCCGGCGGGTGGGAGAGCTTCCGATACAAGGCGGTAGGTAGACATGAACATCCACGAACACCAGGCCAAGGCGCTGCTGAAGACCTACGGGTTGCCGGTGGCCGACGGGGTGGCGATCTTCACGCCGCACGAAGCGGAAGCTGCGGCGCTGGAGCTGCCCGGACCGCTCTATGTGGTGAAGTCGCAGATCCATGCCGGCGGGCGCGGCAAGGGCAAGTTCAAGGAACTGCCGGCCGATGCCAAGGGCGGCGTGCGGCTCGCCAAGTCGGCGGCGGAAGTCGCTGCCAATGCCAAGGAAATGCTGGGCAATACCCTGGTGACCAAGCAGACCGGTCCGGCCGGCAAGCAGGTCAACCGGCTCTATATCGAAGATGGCGCCGATATCGCGCGCGAGCTCTACTGCTCGCTGCTGGTCGATCGCTCCACCGGCCGTGTGTCGTTCGTCGTCTCCACCGAAGGCGGCATGGACATCGAGGCGGTGGCGCATGACACGCCGGAAAAGATCATCGCGGTCGATATCGATCCGACGGTGGGCGTGAGCGCCAAGGACGTGGCCGAGATCGTTGCAGCGCTGCAGCTCGACGGCTCGGCGGCGGAAGACGCCAAGTCGGTGTTCCCGGCGCTCTACAAGGCGTTCGTCGAGACCGATATGTCGCTGCTCGAAGTGAACCCGCTGATCGTCATGGCCAACGGGCACCTCCGCGTGCTCGACGCCAAGGTGAGCTTTGACAACAATGCGTCCTTCCGGCACGCCGAACTGGCCCCGCTGCGCGACCTCACCGAAGAGGACGCCAAGGAGATCGAGGCGTCGAAGTTCGACCTCGCCTATGTGGCGCTCGACGGCAATATCGGTTGCATGGTCAACGGCGCCGGCCTCGCCATGGCGACGATGGATATCATCAAGCTCTATGGCGCCGAGCCTGCCAACTTCCTCGATGTGGGCGGTGGCGCCAGTAAGGAGAAGGTGACGGCGGCCTTCAAGATCATCACTGCCGACCCGGCTGTCAAAGGCATCCTGGTCAACATTTTCGGCGGCATCATGCGCTGCGACATCATCGCCGAAGGCGTGATCGCGGCGGTGAAGGAAGTCGGCCTCAAGGTGCCGCTGGTGGTGCGCCTCGAAGGCACCAACGTCAAGGAAGGCAAAGCCATCCTCAACTCATCCGGCCTCGATGTGATCTCGGCCGACGACCTCGACGACGCGGCGCAGAAGATCGTCGCTGCCGTTAAGACCCGCTGAGCCCCAGGAACAAGCAATGTCGATTCTCGTCAACAAAGACACTCGCGTCCTGGTGCAGGGGCTGACCGGCAAGACCGGCACGTTCCATACCGAGCAGGCGCTGGCGTATTACGGCACCAAGATGGTGGGCGGTGTGAACCCCAAGAAGGCCGGTGAGGTATGGACCTCGGGGCTCGACGGCTCCGCCACGCTGCCGGTCTTCGCGACGGTCGCCGAAGGCAAGGAGCGCACCGGCGCTACCGCCTCGGTGGTCTATGTGCCGCCGCCGGGCGCCGCCGACGCCATCATCGAGGCGATCGATGCCGAGATCCCGCTGATCGTCTGCATCACCGAGGGTATCCCGGTGCTCGACATGGTGCGGGTGAAGGCCAGGCTCGACAAATCCAAGTCGCGGCTGCTCGGGCCCAACTGCCCGGGCGTCCTGACGCCGGAAGAGTGCAAGATCGGCATCATGCCGGGTTCGATCTTTTCCAAGGGCTCGGTGGGCATTGTTTCCCGCTCCGGCACGCTTACCTATGAAGCGGTGTTCCAGACCACCAATGCCGGGCTCGGCCAGACCACTGCGGTCGGCATCGGCGGCGATCCGGTCAAGGGCACCGAGTTCATCGATATGCTCGAGATGTTCCTCGCCGACGAAGCCACCAAATCCATCATCATGATCGGCGAAATCGGCGGTTCCGCCGAGGAAGACGCCGCGCAGTTCCTGATCGACGAAGCCAAGCGCGGCCGCAAAAAGCCGATGGCCGGCTTCATCGCGGGGCGCACGGCTCCGGCCGGCCGGACCATGGGCCACGCCGGTGCCGTGATCTCGGGTGGCAAGGGCGGCGCCGAAGACAAGATTTCGGCAATGGAACGGGCGGGCATAAAGGTGTCGCAGTCGCCTGCGAGGATTGGCCAAACCCTAGCCGACGTACTAAAAGGCTGAGGCGAGGGTTGGTCTGTAGACGCGCTTTCGAACCGGAAAAGTCTGCAACTTTTCCTGAAAGCGCTATGGAAAGACGGGGCGCGGGTGGTTTCCCGCGCCTTAACGTCAAACAAAGAAGTTGCGGGCAGGTTGGCCCGCGACGCAAGAAGGGCCCGGTCGAGCATTTCCCGGGCGTTTGAGAAGGATGGCGGGGTTCACGCCTCGCGACGCTGGACATGACCCGACAAGAAAAGAACGAACAGTTCTTGCTCTCTTCTTTCCTCTATGGCGGCAACGCCGATTACATCGAAGGGCTGTATGCCCGCTACAAGGCCGATCCGGCCTCGATCGATCCGACCTGGGCGTCGTATTTCGATCGGCTCGAGGATGCTCCCGCCGACATCGACAAGAATGCCGAGGGACCAAGCTGGCAGCGCCAGGATTGGCCGCAGTCGGCCAATGGCGAGCTGGTTTCGGCGCTCGACGGCAACTGGGGCGAGATCCAGGTCAAGGTGCAGAAGGCGGTGGTCGAGAAGGCCAAGGTCGCCGGCGCCCCGGCGCCGACCGCCATCGACGTGCTGCAGGCGACGCGCGACTCGATCCACGCCATCATGATGATCCGCGCCTACCGCATGCGCGGGCACCTGCATGCCGATCTCGACCCGTTGAAGATGAAGGCCGACGATCCGGCGCCCGAGCTCGATCCCCAAACCTACGGCTTCACCGAAGCCGATTACGGCCGCAAGATCTTCATCGACAACTATCTGGGCCTCGAATACGCGACGGTTCCCCAGATGCTGGAGATCCTGAAGCGGACCTATTGCTCGACCGTCGGCGTCGAGTTCATGCACATCTCCGATCCCGAAGCCAAGCAGTGGATCCAGGAGCGCATGGAAGGGCCGGACAAGGAGATCAAGTTCACGCCCGAGGGCAAGAAGGCGATCCTCAACAAGCTGGTCGAAGCCGAGGGCTTTGAGAAGTTCCTCGACGTCAAGTTCACCGGCACCAAGCGCTTCGGTCTCGATGGCTCGGAGGCGCTGATCCCGGCGCTCGAGCAGATCATCAAGCGCGGCGGTTCGCTGGGGGTGAAGGACATCGTGCTTGGCATGGCGCATCGCGGCCGGCTGAACGTCCTCACCCAGGTGCTGGCCAAGCCCCATCGGGCGCTGTTCCACGAGTTCAAGGGCGGCGCCTTCTACCCCGAGGAAGTCGAAGGCTCGGGCGACGTGAAGTACCACCTGGGTGCTTCGGCCGACCGTGAGTTCGACGGCAATAACGTGCATCTGAGCCTCACCGCCAACCCGTCGCATCTCGAGATCGTCGATCCGGTGGTGCTGGGCAAGGCGCGCGCCAAGCAGGACCAGCGCTCGGCGGTCGATGGGCGGTTCATCGCCGATACGCGCCAGACCGATCGCTCGGTGGTGCTGCCGCTGCTGCTGCATGGTGATGCGGCATTTGCCGGCCAGGGCGTGATTGCCGAATGCCTGGGGCTCTCCGGGCTGAAGGGGCACCGTACCGGTGGTTCGATCCATGTGGTGATCAACAACCAGATCGGTTTCACCACGTCGCCGATGTATTCGCGCTCCTCGCCGTACCCGACCGACGTCGCCAAGATGATCGAGGCGCCGGTGTTCCACGTGAACGGCGATGACCCGGAAGCGGTGGTTTATGTGGCCAAGGTCGCCACCGAGTTCCGGCAGCGCTTCGCCCGGCCGGTGGTGATCGACATCTTCTGTTATCGCCGCTTCGGCCATAACGAAGGCGACGAGCCGAGCTTCACCCAGCCGCTGATGTATTCCAAGATCCGCAGCCACGAGACAACGCTCGATATCTATTCGAAGCGCCTCGCCGCTGAAGGCGTGCTGTCGGCCGACGATGTCGACAAGATGAAGGCCGATTGGCGGGCCCATCTCGAGGCCGAGTTCGAGGCCGGGCAGGATTTCCGCCCCAACAAGACCGATTGGCTTGATGGCGTGTGGAAGGATCTGAAGCGCGCCGACGTCGAAGGCCCGCGCCGCGGCGACACCGGGGTGGACATCCCCGATCTGGTCAATCTGGGCCAGAAGCTGTCGACGGTTCCGGCCGGCTTCAACGCCCACAGGACGGTGAAGCGGTTCATGGACAACCGGCTTGCCGCGATCGAGTCGGGCGAGGGCATCGATTGGGCGACCGGCGAAGCGCTGGCCTATGCGACGCTGCTCGAGGAGGGCCATCCGGTCCGACTCTCGGGGCAGGACGTCGAGCGCGGCACCTTCAGCCAGCGCCACTCGGTGCTGTACGATCAGGACAAGGACGAGACCTACACACCGCTCAACAACATCGCCGAGCTGCAGGCCCGCTACGAGGTCGTCAACTCGATGCTGTCGGAAGAGGCGGTGCTCGGCTTCGAGTATGGCTATTCGCTGGCCGAGCCGAAGACGCTGACCTTGTGGGAAGCGCAGTTCGGCGATTTCGCCAACGGCGCGCAGGTGGTGGTCGACCAGTTCATCTCGTCGGGCGAGCGCAAGTGGTTCCGCATGAGTGGCCTCGTGATGCTGTTGCCGCATGGCTATGAAGGCCAGGGGCCGGAGCACTCGTCGGCTCGCCTCGAGCGCTATCTGCAGAGCTGCGCCGAAGACAATATGCAGGTCGCCAACTGCACGACGCCGGCCAACTACTTCCACATCCTGCGCCGGCAGATGAAGCGCGATTTCCGCAAGCCCCTGGTGCTGATGACGCCCAAGAGCCTGCTGCGCCACAAGAAGGCGGTGTCGGGGCTGGTCGAGTTCGGGCCGGAATCGACGTTCCATCGCCTGTTGTGGGACGATGCGGAAGCGCCGGGCGTGCCCAAGACGACGATCAAGCTGGCGCCGGACGAGGAGATCCGCAAAGTGATCCTCTGCACCGGCAAGGTCTATTACGATCTGCTCGAGGATCGCGAGAAGCGCGGCGTCAACGACGTGTATCTGCTTCGTCTCGAGCAGCTCTACCCGTTCCCGGCCAAAGCGCTGCTCGACGAACTCAACCGGTTCAAGAACGCCGAGATCGTCTGGTGCCAGGAAGAACCCAAGAACATGGGCGCCTGGGCGTTCGTCCAGCCCTATATCGACTGGGTGATGGACCAGATGGGGCGTCCGGGCGACCGGCCGCACTATGTTGGCCGTGCTGCCTCGGCGGCGACGGCGACCGGCCTGATGCGCACGCACCTGCAGCAGTTGCAGGCCTTCCTCGAAGAAGCGTTCGCCAAATAGCAGCAATCGCCAAGAAGCGGCGGCAAGAAACTGAAGGACCAAACTGATGGCGACTGACATCCGGGTGCCCACGCTGGGCGAGAGCGTCACCGAGGCGACGATCGGCCAGTGGTTCAAGAAGGTGGGCGACACTGTCGCTGCCGATGAGCCGGTGGTGGAGCTCGAGACCGACAAGGTGACCATCGAGGTACCGGCCCCGGCCGCCGGCGTGCTCGAAACCATCACCGCCAATCCGGGCGATACGGTCAATGTCGGGGCGCTGATCGGGGCGATCGGCGCTGCTGGGTCTGCCGTGGCCGCCGCAGCTCCAGCCGCTGTGGCCAAGCCCGCTGACGTGCCGCAGCCGGCGGCAGTTGCCGCAGAGCCGGCGCCCAAGCCCGCCAATGGCAATGGTTCCGCCGTGCCGCCGGCGCCGAGCGCTGCAAAGCTGATGGCGGAAGCCGGGCTGACCGACGCCGATGTCAGTGGTTCGGGCCGTCGCGGCCAGATCCTCAAGGAAGACGTGCTGGCGGCGGCTGCCAAGCCTGCCGCTGCACCTGCGGTATCGGTGGCTGCGGCGCCTGTCGCCGCCGCGCCGAAGCCGGTTGCAGCACCTGCTCCTGCTCCTGCTCCTGCTCCTGCGCCCGCCCCGGCGCCGGCCCCGAAGGCCGCCGAGCCGGCCCCTGCGCCCGCTCCGGTCCCGGCGCAGCCGCGTGGTCCGGTGAACGCCAATGACGATGTACGCGAAGAGCGGGTGAAGATGACCCGGCTGCGTCAGACCATCGCGCGCCGCCTGAAGGAGGCGCAGAACAACGCCGCCATGCTCACCACCTTCAACGAGGTGGACATGAAGCCGGTGATGGACCTGCGCAATTCCTACAAGGAGCTGTTCGAGAAGAAGCACGGCGTGAAGCTCGGCTTCATGGGCTTTTTCACCAAGGCAGTGACGCACGCCCTGAAGGAAATCCCGGCGGTCAATGCCGAGATCGACGGCGACGACCTGGTGTACAAGAACTACGCCCATATCGGCGTGGCCGTTGGCACCGATAAGGGCCTCGTGGTGCCGGTGGTGCGCGATGCCGACCAGCTGTCGATCGCCGGGATCGAGAAGGATATCGCCCGGCTCGGCAAGCTCGCCCGTGACGGGCAGCTGTCGATGGCCGATATGCAGGGCGGCACTTTCACCATCTCGAATGGCGGCGTCTACGGCTCGCTGATGTCGACGCCGATCCTCAACGCACCGCAGTCGGGTATTCTGGGCATGCACAAGATCCAGGAGCGGCCGGTAGTGATCGGCGGCGAGATCGTCATCCGCCCGATGATGTACCTGGCGCTGAGCTACGACCACCGCATCGTTGACGGCAAGGAGGCGGTGACCTTCCTCGTGCGGGTCAAGGAAAGCCTCGAGGCGCCGGAGCGGCTGGTGCTGGATCTCTGATCCGGCAGTCAGCGCAGAGGTTTCAGGGCTCGCTTCGGCGGGCCCTTTTCTTTGCATGCTGGACAGATTCTCGGCGCTGAGGAACAGTGTGTCATCGGGGGGATGGCATGAAACTCAGGATTTTGGCTGTCGTACTGGCGCTCATGCCGCTGCCGCAATTGGCAGTGGCGCAGGAGGTGCAGCAGGGTGCGCTGTTGCAGCAGGTTTACGTGCTGTGGGGGATGATGGACGGGGCCGCCAATTTCTGCTGGGAGGCCGCGAACTACGACGTTGCCTACATGGAGGCGCACCAGAACTGGCTGGCCAACAACGTCATCGTGCGCGACGAGCTCGACGCGACGCTGGCCGCCTCGGGCGAAGCGCCGGCGCTCGCAGGGGAAAGCGAAGCCGCCGGCTCCACCGGCATCGTCGACATCCTCAAGCAGGCGACCAACCCGGAAGAGGCGTGCGGCAACTGGCTCCGCGCCACCCTCGCCGGTGATTACGATGCCGAGCTGTACATGGCAGAGCAATTGGGCCTGCTGCGCGAGCGCGACGGGATGTAACACGCGGGGCGGCCGATCCGCTGCGGACCCATGAATGTTCCAGTGCCTGCCTTAGGCGGCGCCCTTTGCTTTTGCCGGTGGCGCAAGGCCACGTAGAAGTGGAGTGCGGCAAAGAGCCAGGTAGCTGATCAGGTAGGCAGGGACGAGCGCTGCCAGACCGATTCCAGCGTAGATCCAAACGAGTATCGCGTAGCCATGCCCTGAGTGAGGAGGGTAAAGGCTCCACCAGAAGTAGACCACGAGGCACGCTAAGATGGCGATGCAGGTCATCAGGGCCACCCCGTCCGTCAAGGGCTGTCGCCTGCCGCGCCACGCCAGGACGACCAGAAGGATGGATGTTGGCAGGGTTACAATCGAAAGCTGAAACAGGAATGACCAGTCGCTGCTCGTGTCCAGCCGCCAGCCACCGATATTGCCTGTGCTAACAAGTAGGGCGCCAAGGGTCAGAGCGGCCATGAGGGTGACCGAAACAAAAAGCACCAGTCCAGAACGTAGCAGAGCCATCGTCTTCTCCATCGATGATGCGCAAACTATACACCGTTCAATTTATTATGAACAGTGTTTTTTATGCGAGGCGATCAACTGGGGCTACGCAAACATAAAGGCCCGCCGGAGCGGGCGTTGGCTATGGGTCGAGCAGGCCGCTCAGGCCGTGCTTTCCTCCAGCACCTTCACCTTGGGCTTTTCCTTGCGGGTGAACAGGAAGACGCCACCCAGCACCAGGGCGGTGCCGATCGCATGGTATGGCGTGAACGCTTCGCCGAGGATGGAGATAGCGAGACCGACTGTCACCACCGGCGAAACATTGCCGATGATGGCAGTGCGTTCAGGGCCGATCAGCGCGATGGCGCCCGAGATGCAGTAGGCAGGTAGCACGGTCGAGACCGTGCCGATGGCGAGCATCAACAGGAACCCGTTGCCGCTCACCGCCAAGTCACCCACCGGGTGGGTGAAGAGGAAATGCGCGATCACCGCCGGGCCGGCGCCGCTCATGGCGATGGAGGTGAAGAGCTGCGGGCCGAGCTTGTCGATCAGCGGCTTGGCCATGATCTGGTAGGCGGCATAGGCGATGGCCGAGCCGAAGACCAGGGCGGCGCCGAGCAGCACGTTATCGCCTTCGATCCGGAGGTCATGCCAGAAGATGACGCCGATGCCGAGATAAGACACCAGCAGCGCCACCACCATCGGCAGGGTGATCTTGCGCTTGAAGAAGATGGCACCGAACAACACGACGAAGAACGGATAGGTCAAGAGGATCAGCCGGTCGAACTGCGCGGTGATGTATTCGAGCGCCGAAAAGTCGAGATAGCTCGCCACATAATAGCCGATGACGCCGACGCCGAGGGTCTGCACCAGCACGGGCCAGGTGAGCACCGGCGGGGCGCCCAGGGGCTGCTGGGCCAGCTTCTTGCGGTAGCCGAGGATGCCGACGGTCAAAAAGATCGGCACGGCGACGATCATTCGCCAGGTGAGCGTCGTCACCGAGTCGATGCCCTCGAGCAGAGCCAGCTTGATGACGATGCCCTTGGTGGCGAAAAACGCGGCGCCGGCGAGCGCCAGCACGATGCCGGCCCAGGCGAACTGCCGAAAGCCTGGCCGGGCGGTGGGTGGAGTAGACGCAGTCTCGGAAGACATTTGGCGGGTCCAGTTCTGGCCCCTGCCATCAGATCACCGGTTGCCCGCGCCTGATGGCGGGGCCGGTGAGCAAACGAGGGTCAAAGAGCCGTCGCGTCCCGGTCCCCGGAGGGGATGAGGCAGATTTTGCCAATAATTAGGATGCAAGCGGTCATGAGCGGATAGGTACGCTCGGGCATGGTGGCTGTAAAGTGGGCGGTTGAGTGAACGGTGCGTTCGTCGGCTGATTGCGGTTTTGCGAGGCATGCCCGATGCTTGGCAGTATGAAGCCTCATCCCGACCTCCCCTTGGCCGTGGCCAAAGCGTATCAGGTGTTCCCCGATATGGGCCTGGCTGGCCCGCTGCTGGTTTGCACCTGCGGCGTTTGCATGTCCGAGGCCATAAAGGCCGAGATCGAGCAGACGCCACGCGAGCGGCTGACGCCGGAGCAGATCTCGGAGTACCTGAACTCGGCCCATGAGGCGAGCGGGGCGCTGGCCAGCCAGCAACTGCGCTGGCTGCTGCCGCGGTTGCTCGAATGCTGCGCCGAGGGGCCGTGGCCCTATTGGAACACCGAGTATACGTTCAGAAAGCTCAATGAAGCCGGGCTGCCAGACTGGCCCGAGGCAGAGCGGCTGGCCGTTCGCGAGGTGTTTCGGGGGGTACTGGCGGCAAGCCTCGCCGGGGCTCGGTCGGGAGACGAACCCGGCGCGCTGATCGCGGCATTCGTCAGGGCGGGAGAGCCCATCGGACCCTATATCGAACTTTGGGAGGATGATCGGTCGGAGGCGGCGAGCCTGGCCCTCGCTGAGTTCATCAACTGGCAGCTGACCTGGGCAAAGGGACAGCGTCACCTGCGTTTGAGCGAGTCGTGGTCGAGCAAGGCAGACAGTGACCTGTTCATCGCCTGGCTGGTGCAGCCGGAGACGGTGATCCGCCTGCAGGAAGCGTTCTTTTCGGCGAGCAGTGCGGCAAAGGCTGAAGTCTTGTCGCTGGCACACGACGTCATAGCGGCGCCGGGGCGCTGAGGGCGGCATCAGGCCCGCGGATGGGCGGCGCGATAGCTCTCGAGCAGGCGCTCGGTATCGACCGCGGTATAGATCTGGGTGGTCGAGAGCGAGGCGTGGCCCAGCAGTTCCTGGATGGTGCGGAGGTCGCCGCCTTTGCCGAGGAGGTGGGTGGCAAAGCTGTGGCGGAGCGCGTGCGGCGTTGCCGAGGGCGGCAGACCGAGGGCGCCACGCAGCTGCTGCATCCGCAACTGGATCAGCCGCGGCGACAGCGGGCCGCCCTTCTTGCCGCGAAAGATCGGCTCGTCCGGACCGGGATGGAACGGGGTGAGGCTGAGATAGGTGTCAATGGCCTGGCGCACCGGCGCGATGAGTGGGACCAGCCGTGTCTTGCCGCCTTTGCCGGTGACGCGCAACGCGCTTGCTTCGAGATCGGCGCGGCTGACGCCGAGGACTTCCGAGATACGAAGGCCAGCGCCGTAGCAGAGCGAGATCACCGCCATGTCGCGGGCGGCAACCCATGGGGTGTCCTCGAGCTCGTCGGTGGTCCGGATGGTGGCCTTGGCTTCGAGCACGGTCAGCGCCTTGGGCAGCGAGCGCGGCTGTTTTGGCGTGCGGATGGTGTTCAGCGCTTCGCTTGCGAGGATGCCTTCGCGTTCGAGAAAGCCGAAGAAGCTCTTGATGGCGCTGAGCGCCCGGGCCAGCGAGCGCGAGCCGAGGCTCTCGTTGCGGCGGGCGGCGAGAAAGGCGCGGATATCGGCGGCGCGAAGCCCCTTCAGCGTCTGCAGCGTGACTTCGCCGCCGGTGTGGGCGCTCAGGAAGGTGACGAACTGGCCGAGGTCGCGCAGATAGGCCTCGAGCGTCAGCGGCGCGAGACGCCTGATGGCGCCGAGATCGCGCTGCCAGTTGGCGATATGGGCGGAAAGGCCGGCGTCGGCGAACATGGCGTGGGACATGGCGGCAGTGTGCGCCGGGGCGGTTAGGATTCGGCAAACGCGGGGCATGTTGCAGATCTGCACCACCCCTCCAGCGAACCCCCGGGTACCCAACACGCGGGCGTGAGGCGCCCTTTGCCTGCCTTATTTCGCGGGCTATCGGGGCGGCATGCATCGGTTGACCACCCTCTTGACGCTTTGCGTCGCGCTGCTCGCGCTGTTGAGCCCCAGCTTTGCGGCTGGGGTTTGCATCGCCAATAGCGGGCTGCCGACGCTGAGCGCCAGCCACGATGGCGGGCCGGCGCATTTGCCGAACCCCTGCGAGATGCAGGGTGGCAAGCGGGTGATGCCGCCGCAGCCGGAACTGAGCCGGAGGGTTGTCGAGGTGCCGCGAGCTACCGTGGCGCAATGGGCGCTTGGCCTTGCCGACCAGCCAATGCGGCAAGGTCGGTCGCCGATCGCGGAACTGCCCCCACCCCGGCTCGGCTGATCCTCCCACGTCATCGCCACCATTCCTGACCAGCGCGGCCGCAACCGGCCGCTAACGAGATATTTCAACATGACTGACCTGATCATCGGCCGCCGGGCGCTGCTCGCCGGGGCGGCGAGCTTTGCCGCCCTCGCCCTCGCCGGCTGCGCCACCTCCGGCGCGCCCCGACTCGAAACCGAAACCGTCCGCATCCCCGACGACGTGCTCGCCATGTATGCGGCGCGGCCCGAGGAGCGCTTCCCGATCCCGGCGGCGCGCATGGATCTGATCGAGCCGCAGTACTGGCGGCAGGTGGTTGATGATCCGACAGGCGAACGGCCCGGCACCGTGGTGGTCGATACGGCGCACCGCTTCCTCTATCTGGTGCTCGAGGGCGGCAAGGCGATGCGCTACGGCGTCGGCATCGGCCGCGACGGCTTCACCTGGTCGGGGCGTGGCGTAATCCAGTACAAGCGCGAATGGCCGACCTGGACGCCGCCGAGCGAGATGATCGGCCGGCAGCCCGAGCTCGAGCCCTATCGCCACGGCATGCCGCCGAGCCTCGAGAATCCGCTGGGGGCGCGAGCGCTCTACATCTTCAAGGATGGGCGCGACACCATCTACCGGCTGCATGGCGCAACCGACGAGCGGACCATCGGCAAAGCGATCTCGTCGGGCTGCGTGCGGCTGCTCAACCAGGACGTGATCGACCTGTATCAGCGGGTGCCGTCGGGATCGCCGATTCTGGTGATGTGATCATTGTAGCACTGCCCCTCACCCGCCTCGCTTCCGCGAGGCACCCTCGCCCCTTTCAAGGGGAGAGGGGCGATGTGGCACGATCGAGCCACAACTTCCTTCTCCCCTTGAGGGAGAAGGTGGCCGAAGGCCGGATGAGGGGTATCGCAACCGCAGGTTGCGCGCTCGAAGCGAAGCGCCGAGCGTCCTCCTCGGATCTCAATGCTTCAGCGCTTCGGCCAGTGAGTGCTGCACATAGGCCATGGGTTCGGACCATCTTGGGTCGCCCCAGCGTTGCTGCATCTCGGCTTCCGAAACCTCCTCGACGCGCTGCTGCAGCCACCAGATGTTGCCGAGCGGGTCGCGGACGCGGGCGACGCGGTCACCGAAGGCGAGGAGGGTCGGCTTGGTGACCTCGGTGGCGCCGGCCTCGAGCGCCTTGGCGAAGCCCTTGCGCGCGTCGGGAACGTAGAGCCGGATAAAGGCAGGCATGGCCGCGAGGCCGGCCGGGGCGTCGAATGCCATCACGATGGCGTCGCCGATGCGGATCTCGGCGTGGCCGATGCTGCCATCTTCGTTGGCCATGCGGCCGAGCTCTGTGCCGTCGAAGGCGGCAATGAGAAAATCGATCAGTTGCGGGGTGTCGGTGGAAATGATCCACGGCGTGACAGTGGTGTAGCCTTCGGGAATCGTGCTGGGCATGGGACGCTCCTCATGATGATGGGCACGGGCAATTGAACCGAGACTGCTGACAGAACGCGGCAGCAGCCTAAGAGTTTGGCGAAGGCACTTGCAATTCCCATCTCAGCCGTGAACAAAGCGAGCACAGATGGAAAAGTCCCCCGACATCGTGGCGGTGATGGTGAGCGTGTCGGTCGACGGGCCGTACAGCTACCGTGTGCCCTATGGCATGGAGGTACAGCGTGGCTCGATCGTCGCGGTGCCGCTGGTCGGCCGACCGACGCTTGGCGTGGTCTGGGGGCTGCCCAAGGACAATTACGCGCATAACCGGCTGAAGGATATCGCGCAGGTCTTCGACACCCCGCCGCTCAGTGAAGAGCTGCTGAAGACGGTCGACTGGGTGTCGAAATACACGCTGGCGGCGCCCGGGCTGGTGCTCAGGAGCGTGCTGCGTTCGACCGAAGCGCTGGAGCCGGAGCGGCCGATCACCGCGTTCCGGTTGACCGGAGTGGAGCCCGACAAGCGCACCAAATCGCGCGACAAAGTGCTCGAGCTGATGCTGGACGGGCAGGCCTGGGCCAAAGCGGCGATCATCGGCGAAGCCGGGGTGTCGGCTTCGGTGGTCGAGGGGCTGGAAAAAGCCGGGGCGCTCGAGCGGGTCGAGATGGCGCCGCCACCGATCGCGCTGCCGCCCGATCCCGATGCGGCGCCGCCGACGCTGAACGACGAGCAGGCAGCCGCGCTGGCGCAGATTCGCGAGATCGACGTCAACGGCTTCGGGGTGGCGCTGCTCGACGGGGTGACCGGCGGCGGCAAGACCGAGGTGTTCTTCGAGGCGGTGGCCGATACGCTCAGGGCCGGGCGGCAGGCGCTGGTGCTGCTGCCGGAAATCGCGTTGACCTCGACCTTCGTCGAGCGGTTTTCCAAACGCTTCGGTACCAAGCCGGCCGAGTGGCACTCCGACATGACGCCGGCGCAGCGGGCGCGGACCTGGCGATCGGTGCTGAACGGCGATGTGCGAGTGGTGCTGGGGGCGCGTTCGGCGCTGTTCCTGCCGTTCCGCGAGCTCGGGCTCGTAGTGCTCGACGAGGAGCATGACGGGGCGTTCAAGCAGTACGATGGGGTGAACTACCACGCCCGCGACATGGCGGTGGTGCGGGCCAGGTTTGCCGAGGCGCGGGTGATCCTGAGCTCGGCGACCCCATCGGTGGAGAGCCGCAACAACGCCAACCAGGGCCGCTACAAGCATGTGGTGCTGACCTCGCGCTTTGCCGCGGCGGAAATGCCGGACATCGCGCCGATCGACATGCGCGAGGAGCCGCCGGAGAAGGGGCAGTGGATCGCCCCAAAACTGGCGCGCGAAGTGTTTGCGACGCTCGACCGGGGCGAGCAGGCGCTGCTGTTTTTGAACCGGCGGGGCTATGCGCCGCTGACTCTGTGCAAGGCGTGCGGGCATCAGTACCAGTGCCCGGATTGCTCGGCCTGGCTGGTGGAGCACCGTTTCCGCGGCGTGTTGATGTGCCACCATTGCGGCCACGAGCAGCGAGTGCCCAAGGCCTGCACCGAGTGCGGCGCGGTCGACTCGCTGACGCCGATCGGACCGGGGATCGAGCGGGTCGCCGAAGAGGCGGCGGAGCGCTTCCCGGGCGCCCGCATGGTGATCCTGAGCTCCGACATGGGCTCGAACCAGCAGCTCAGGGAGCGGTTTGCCGAGATCGAGCGCGGCGAATACGACCTGGTGGTGGGCACCCAGCTGGTGGCCAAGGGCCACCATTTCGAGAAGCTGACTTTGGTCGGGGTGCTCGACGCCGATCTCGGGCTCGACCGCGGCGACCCGCGCGCGGCGGAGCGGACCTTCCAGATCCTGACCCAGGTGACCGGGCGCGCCGGCCGCGCCAACCGCGCCGGCAAGGCGTTCCTCCAGACCTATCATCCGGATCACCCTGTCATGAAGGCGATGGTCAAAGGCGATCGCGAGGCGTTCTACAAGCATGAGTTATTGGCGCGCGAGGCGGGCGGGCTGCCGCCGTTCGGGCGGCTGGCGGCGCTGATCGTTTCGGCCAACGAGCACGACCCGGCCTTCGCCTATGCCAAACAGCTGTTGAGCGTCGCGCCGCTGGCGGAAGGCCTGAAACTGTTCGGCCCGGCCGATGCGCCAATCTCGATGATCCGCGGCCGGCACCGGGTGCGGCTGCTGGCGCAGTCCGGCAAGGATTTTGACCTTTCCGGCTATGTGCGGTTCTGGCTGGAGCAGGCGCCCAAGGCGACCGGGAATCTCAGGGTACAGGTGGATATCGACCCGCAGAGTTTCCTGTGACGAAAATGCCTTGATCGGGCGTGAACGCAGAAGCACCGGGCACGTGCGGCACCGGATTCGCGGACGAAGCCAAACGATGGCCCGCCCCTGCGACAAAACTCCCCGAAAGACTCGTGTTCCGGTGCCTTGCGGGTGCCGATCTCGCATGTTAGAGGGGGCGCGAAATCCGGGGGGCCATCGGCTTTTCCCGGCGAACAATCATAAGCGAAAGCAGCCTCCGGCGCCTCTATCGGCCGGATTCGGGTTGCGCAGCACGAGGGTGACGGGGCATTGGCAGCGCAGAATTCAGTGCTTACCCAGATCGCGCGGCCATATGCGTCGGCGCTCTACGATCTCGCCGCAGCCGACGGTTCCGTCGCAGCGGTCGAGCAGGGGCTGGTGAATCTCCTCGCCCTGTCTGAACAAAGCCCGGATTTTGCCCGGTTCCTTCGCTCCCCGGTGATCAACACCGAAGAGAAGGCGCAGGCCATCCACGCCGTACTGGAGCGCGCCAAGGCGCACACCACGGTCGGCAATTTCGTCAGGGTCGTCGCCCGCAATGGCCGGCTGTTCGCGCTGCCCGAGATCATCAAGGCGTTCCGCGAGCTCGCCGCCGGCGCGCGTGGCGAAGTCAGTGCCGACGTGACCTCGGCGACGCCGCTCACCGCGGCCCAGGTCAAGACGCTGGCCGATACGCTCAAGGCGAAGATCGGCAAGTCCGTCACGCTCAACCAACATGTCGATCCCAGCCTGATCGGTGGCCTCGTGGTCAAAGTCGGTAGCCAGATGATCGACAGCTCACTCAAAACCAAGCTCACGGCGATGAAGATCGCGATGAAAGAGGTCGGATAATGGATATCAAAGCCGCGGAAATCTCTGCGATCCTCAAGGAGCAGATTCAGAACTTCGGCCAGGAAGCGGAAGTTTCCGAAGTCGGTCAGGTTCTGTCGGTTGGCGACGGTATCGCCCGTGTCTACGGCCTCGACAACGTGCAGGCCGGTGAGCTCGTCGAGTTCCCGGGCGGCATCAAGGGCATGGCGCTGAACCTCGAAACCGACAATGTCGGCGTCGTGCTGTTCGGCAATGACCGCGGCATCAAGGAAGGCGACGTCGCCAAGCGTACCGGCGCCATCGTTGATACCCCGGTGGGCAAGGAGCTGCTCGGCCGCGTGGTCGACGCGCTCGGTAACCCGATCGACGGCAAGGGCCCGCTCAAGGCCAAGGAACGCCGCCGCGTTGACGTGAAGGCCCCGGGCATCCTGCCGCGCAAGTCGGTGCACGAGCCGATGTCGACCGGCCTCAAGGCCATCGACGCGCTGATCCCGATCGGCCGTGGCCAGCGCGAGCTGATCATTGGCGACCGCCAGACCGGCAAGACCGCCGTCATTCTCGACACCTTCCTGAACCAGAAGCCGGCGCATGCCGCCAACGCTTCGGAGACGGACAAGCTCTATTGCATCTACGTCGCCGTCGGGCAGAAGCGCTCGACCGTGGCGCAGTTCGTCAAGGTGCTGGAAGACGCCGGCGCCATGGAATACTCGATCGTCATCGCGGCGACCGCTTCCGATCCGGCGCCGATGCAGTTCCTCGCGCCGATGACCGGCGCCGCCATCGGTGAGTATTTCCGCGATAATGGCATGCATGCCGTGATCGCGTTCGACGATCTGACCAAGCAGGCCGTGGCCTACCGCCAGATGTCGCTGCTGCTGCGCCGCCCGCCGGGCCGCGAAGCTTACCCGGGCGACGTGTTCTACCTGCACTCGCGTCTGCTCGAGCGCGCCGCCAAGCTCAATGAAGAGCATGGTTCGGGCTCGCTCACCGCGCTGCCGGTGATCGAGACCCAGGCGAACGACGTGTCGGCCTATATTCCGACCAACGTGATTTCGATCACCGACGGCCAGATCTTCCTCGAGACCAACCTGTTCTTCCAGGGCATCCGCCCGGCGGTGAACGTCGGTATCTCGGTGTCCCGCGTGGGTGGTAACGCCCAGATCAAGGCGATGAAGCAGGTTGCCGGCTCGCTGAAGGGCGAACTGTCGCAGTATCGCGAGATGGCTGCGTTCGCCCAGTTCGGTTCCGACCTCGACGCCGCCACGCAGCGCCTGCTCAATCGCGGCGCCCGCCTGACGGAACTGCTGAAGCAGCCGCAGTTCGCGCCGCTGAAGCCGGAAGAAGAAGTCGCGGTGATCTTTGCCGGTGGCCAGGGCTACCTGGACGACCTGCCGGTGTCGAAGGTCGGCGAGTTCGAGGCGGGCCTCCTGGGCTACCTCCGCTCCAAGGCTGCCGACGTACTGTCGGCGATCGCCAAGGAGAAGGCGCTGTCGGATGACCTGCGCGCCAAGCTCAAGGCCGCCATCGACGCGTTCAAGAAGACGTTCTCGTAAGCCCTTTCAGAATAACGCGGGGTCCGGTTCGGGCCTCGCTATGGGAGTAGAGCGGCCCAATGCCCTCGCTAAAGGACCTTAAGAACCGGATCGCCTCGGTCAAATCGACCCAGAAGATCACCAAGGCCATGCAGATGGTGGCAGCGGCGAAGCTTCGTCGCGCCCAGGAAGCAGCCGAGGCGGCGCGTCCCTATGCCGAGCGCATGGGCAACGTGCTGGCGGCGCTGGGCGCAGCCTATGCCGGCCGTGCGGACGCTCCGGCGCTGCTCGCCGGCAACGGCCGTGACCAGGTGCACCTCCTGGTCGTGGCGACCGGTGAGCGCGGCCTCGCCGGCGGCTTCAACTCGTCGATCGCCCGCCTCGCCCGTGAAACGGCGCAGAAGCTGATCGGCGAAGGCAAGACGGTGAAGATCCTCACCGTCGGCCGCAAGGGCAACGACATCCTGAAGCGGACGCTGGGCGACAAGATCGTCGAGACGATCTCGTTCCGTGAAGTGCGGACGCTGGGATACGTCAATGCGGCGACGGTCGGCGAGAAGCTCTTGGCGATGTACGGGGCGGGCGAGTTCGACGTGGCGACGCTGTTCTACGCGCGCTTCCGCTCGGTGATCGCGCAGATCCCGACGGCGCATCAACTGATCCCGGCGAAGTTCGACGCGCCGGCCGCCGATGCGCCGGACACGCTGAACTACGAGTACGAGCCGGACGAGGAAGCGATCCTCGAGGACCTGCTGCCGCGCAACATCTCGGTACAGATCTTCCGGGCCTTGCTCGAGAACAACGCATCGTTCTTCGGGGCGCAGATGAGCGCCATGGACAATGCCACGCGCAACGCCGGCGAGATGATCAAGAAGCTGACGCTGGTCTACAACCGGCAGCGCCAGGCCCAGATCACCAAAGAACTCATCGAAATCATTTCGGGCGCGGAAGCGCTCTAGCAGGAACGAGGTAAATCATGGCCCGCGCAGCGACTGCAGCAAAAGCCCCGGCGACCGACAAGGCTCCCGCCGCCAAGAAAGCCCCGGCCGCCAAGAAGGCCGCTTCGACCCCGGTGGTCGCGACGTCCGGCAAGCCGGTCGGCCGCGTTTCGCAGGTGATCGGCGCCGTGGTGGACGTGACCTTCGACGGTCACCTGCCGGCGATCCTGAACGCGCTCGAGACCGACAATAACGGCAGCCGCCTGGTGCTCGAAGTGGCGCAGCACCTCGGCGAGAACGCCGTGCGTACCATCGCCATGGACACCACCGAAGGCCTGGTCCGCGGCGCGCCGGTCGTGGATACCGGCGAGCCGATCTCGGTGCCGGTTGGCGACGAGACGCTGGGCCGCATCATGAACGTGATCGGCGAGCCGGTGGACGAAGCCGGCCCGGTGCAGACCAAGGCCCGCCGCGCCATCCACCAGGAAGCACCGTCGTTCACCGAGCAGGCCTCGGAAGCGCAGATCCTGGTCACCGGCATCAAGGTCGTGGACCTGATCGCTCCCTACGCGCGTGGCGGTAAGATCGGCCTGTTCGGCGGCGCCGGCGTGGGCAAGACCGTGCTGATCCAGGAACTGATCAACAACGTCGCCAAGGCGCACGGTGGTTACTCGGTGTTTGCCGGCGTGGGTGAGCGCACCCGCGAGGGCAACGACCTCTACCACGAGATGATCGAATCGGGCGTGAACAAGGACCCGCATGAGAATAACGGCTCGACCGCCGGTTCGAAGTGCGCCCTGGTGTTCGGCCAGATGAACGAGCCGCCGGGCGCCCGTGCCCGCGTGGCACTGTCGGGCCTCACCGTCGCCGAGCACTTCCGCGACCAGGGCCAGGACGTGCTGTTCTTCATCGACAACATCTTCCGCTTCACCCAGGCGGGCGCCGAAATGTCGGCACTGCTCGGCCGTATTCCTTCGGCGGTGGGTTACCAGCCGACGCTCGCCACCGACATGGGCGCGCTGCAGGAACGCATCACCACCACCAACAAGGGCTCGATCACTTCGGTGCAGGCGATTTACGTGCCGGCCGACGACTTGACCGACCCGGCGCCGGCGACCTCGTTCGCCCACCTTGACTCGACGACGACGCTGAACCGCGCCATCTCCGAGAAGGGCATCTACCCGGCCGTGGATCCGCTGGACTCCACCTCGCGCATGCTGTCGGCCAACATCGTTGGCGAAGAGCACTACAACACCGCCCGCGAAGTGCAGCAGATCCTGCAGCGCTACAAGGCGCTCCAGGACATCATCGCGATCCTGGGCATGGACGAGCTTTCCGAAGAGGACAAGCTGACCGTGGCGCGCGCCCGCAAGATCGAGCGCTTCATGAGCCAGCCGTTCTTCGTGGCCGAGGCCTTCACCGGTACTCCGGGCATCTTCGTAGCGCTCGAAGACACCATCAAGGGCTTCAAGGGCCTCGTTGACGGCAAGTACGACCACCTCCCGGAGGCTGCCTTCTACATGGTCGGCACCATCGAGGATGCGGTCAAGAAGGCCCAGAAGCTGGCCGCCGCGGCTTAATCTAGAAGCGAATAGCGAATAGGGAGTAGCGAATAGGGATAGAGAAGAGCGGGCGAACTACTCGCTATTCGCTATTCGCTACTCGCTAAGCAAAAGATGGCTGAAGGCACCAAACTCGAAATCGTCTCGCCCGAGCGGCTGCTGCTGTCGGAGACCGTGAAGTCGGTGACCGTGCCGGGCGCCGATGGCTATTTCACCGTCTTGGGCGACCACGCGCCGCTGATGACGACGCTGAAGCCGGGCTTCGTGACCGTCGTTCGCAATGACGGGATCAGCCACGTCTACTACGTGCGTGGCGGTTTTGCGGATGTGTCGCCCGAGGGGCTGACCATTCTCGCCGAAGAGGCGCAGGACATCGCCGAGTTCGATCGCGCCAAGATCGAAGGGCTGATCGCCGCCGGGCTCACCGCCCAGCAGGCCGCCAGCACTGCCGACGAAGAGATGCGGCTACAGGCAGAGATCGACAGCTGGCGGAACCTGTTGCTCGACGCCTCGGTCGGGACCAGCACCGCGCACTGAGCGGGGCAGGAACGGAAGTTTGGCGGGCGTCCTTCGGGGCGCCCGTTTTGCTTTTGGGGGGCCATGGAACGGAACTGAGCGCCCGTGAGACAGCCCATGGGGAGTGAGGCGATCGCTCCCTCCCCC
>NZ_LAJE02000291.1 GCF_000970465.2 Devosia insulae DS-56 | reverse complement strand
AAACAGAGGCTCCCGCTTTCGCGGGAATGACCCTGTGGGTGGGGCCGGGCCGGGACAAAGCCCGATGACCGGCGCCGCAATTCTCGATCTCGCCCGCGAGGGTATCTGGGTGATGATCCTCGTCGCCGCGCCGATGATGATCGTCGGGCTGGTGGTCGGCGTGGTCATCGCACTGTTCCAGGCGCTGACGCAGATCCAGGAAATGACGCTGGTGTTCGTGCCCAAGATCCTCGCGATCTTTGTCACCATGCTGCTGTCGCTGCCGTTCATGGGCGCCATCCTCGGTGGCTACATGACCAAGCTCGCCGACATGATCATCTCCGGCGGCTGACCATGATCTCGCTCAACTGGCTGCCCGAGACGGCTTATTTCTACGTGCTGATCTTTGCTCGCGTCGGCGCCATGCTGATGCTGATCCCGGCGCTGGGCGAGACGGCCATCCCGGCGCGCATGCGGCTGAGTTTCGCGCTGGTCTTTGCCGCGGTGCTCTATCCGATCGTCTCGCCGCAGCTGCCGGCGCTGCCGACCAACCTGCCCGAGATCGTGGTGGTGCTGCTGCACGAAGTGATCGTCGGGCTGATCCTCGGCGCTATCGCCCGGCTGGCCGTCTCGGGCACGCAGACCGCCGGCGCAGTGATCGCCTCGTCGTCGGGCCTTTCCGTCGCCCAGGCGGCCGACCCGACCAATGGCGGGGTGCAGGGCGCGCTGATCGGCGCCTTCCTCAGCTTTCTCGGCATCGCGCTGATCTTTGCCACCGATCTCCACCATGTGGCTTTGTCGGCGGTGCATGACAGCTACATGATCTTCACGCCCAAGGAGCCGCTGATGTTCGGCGACGCGGCTCAGACGGTGGTGGATACGGTCGCCGGCGCCTTCGTCATCGGGGTGCAGATGTCGGCGCCGTTCATCGTCTTCGGGCTGGTGTTCAACCTGGGGATGGGCATCCTCAGCCGGCTGATGCCGCAATTGCAGGTGTTCTTCATCGCCATGCCGGCAACTGTGGGCGTCGGGCTGATCCTGATGGCGCTGCTGCTCGCCATGATGATGGGCCTCTACCTGATGCATTTCGAGGGCGTGCTCGCCATGCTGCGCGGCGTTCGCTAATGCGCGTCGCGATCTCCAGGAGTCGCTCCGTGCGCCTTAGCTCTTTGTTATTGCGCATGTCTTTGTTCCGAAACCGGTACGCACTTTCGGGAGACATGCGGTAAATGAGCGACGAGGCCCCGGAACAGTCGTCAAAAACCGAAGACCCCTCAGAAAAAAAGCTCCGCGACGCCCATGAGAAGGGCGACGTGGTCAAGAGCCAGGAGGTCAATACCTGGTTCATCCTGTCGGGCTCGGCGCTGGTGTTCGCGATGATGGCAGGGCCGACCAGCGCCAGCCTCGTCGAACAGCTCAAGGTGCTGCTCGGCAATGCCGAAAAGTTCGAGGTCGGCAGCCAGGCGCTGGCGGCGTTCTGGAGCGGGCTCGCCGGCTCGATCCTCTTGGTGGCGATCCTGCCATCGATCGTCCTCGCAGCGTTCGGCATTGCCGCTAACCTGGTGCAGCATCGGCCGCTGCTGTCGCTCGATCCGATCAAGCCGAAATTCTCCAAGATCAACCCGATCGAGGGGGCCAAGCGCCTGTTCTCGACCGAGGCGCTGGTCAACTTCGTCAAGGGGCTGATCAAGCTCGCCGTGGTGTCGGCGGTGCTGTGGTTTGTGCTGGCGCCCAAAATCGACAGCCTCGAGATGATGATCCAGCTCGAACCGGCGATGATCGCCGCCGAGTTCATGGACCTGAGCCTGAACATCTTCGGGGCGGTGCTGGCGGTGGTCACCGTCGTCGCCATCGCCGACTACGTGTACCAGCGCACCCGCTGGTGGAACCGGCTGAAGATGACGGTCCAGGAGACCCGCGACGAATACAAGCAGCAGGAAGGCGACCCCAAGGTCAAAGGCCGCATCCGGCAGGTGCGCATGGAGCGCAGCCGCAAGCGCATGATGGCGGCGGTGCCGCAGGCGACGGTGGTGATCACCAACCCGACGCACTTCGCCGTGGCGCTGAAATACGATCGCGACATGGCGGCGCCGCAATGCGTCGCCAAGGGCGCCGACGCCATCGCCTTCCGCATCCGCGAGCTGGCCAAACAGCACGACGTGCCGATCATCGAGAACCCGCCGCTGGCCCGGGCGCTCTATGCCAGCGTCGATATCGACCAGACCATCCCGACCGAGCATTTCAAGGCAGTCGCCGAAGTCATCGGCTTCGTGATGCGGCTGAAGCAGGGCCGCGGGTGGAAGGCGGGGTAGGGGTACGCAGCCTTCTCAGGCCCGCGAAAGCAGTAGCGCCCACCGGCGTCATCCCCGCGAAAGCGGGGATCTCCGTTTGCGATGGTTCCGCGGCCAGGAAAACAGAGGTTCCCGCTTTCGCGGGAATGACACGGTGGTTGTCGGCACGGTTGGTGCCCTGGTCTATCGGCGTCGCCCTCTCACAAATCTGCCCGACCCGACGGGGATAACGCCATTGCGGCTACCCAACCGACTTGTGGCTTTGCTAGACCTTGAGAAGGCCGATTCGGCGTGACTTTTCCCCGGGGCACCACCAGCGCATGGCACCTCTGCCGCTCGACGAGGATAACTATCCCAACCCGCTGCTGAACCGCGGGCGCAGCAGTGCGGGGCTGTGGCGCGTGGTGGCGCTGGCGGCCTTCTTCATTGCGGGCGCCGTGCTGCTGGCGACGCTGGGCGACCGTATCCCGGCCGACCTGATCCTGGTATTCCTCGGGCTGCTCGCCGTGGTGGGCGTCTTCTGCCTGTTCGCCGTGGCCGCCGGGCTGTTCCGTTTCTCGGCCAGCGAAGACACTCAGACGCTCAGCCGCGCCGTGGTCGACAGCCTGCCGTTCGGCGCGCTGGTCACCGACCGCGAGGGCAAGATCAGCTACGTCAACGCGCACTACGGCGAGTTTCCCGGCGGGGTCACCGACGGGGTGCCGGTTTCGGTGCCGCGGCTGTTTGCCGGCGAGCCCGAGGCCTCCGAGGCGGTGTATCGGCTGGCGCGCGCGGCCCGCGACGGGCGGCCGGCGATCGAGGATATCCGCATCATCGGCGGGCTCGGCGGTTCGGTCGGCGGTTCGACCAAGCCGTTCTGGTATCGGGTCGGGGTGCGGGCGCTGCCGACCATCGACGAGGGCGGCAAGCCTTTGGTGCTGTGGACCGTCGAGGACATCACCCGCGACCGCGAACGGCAGGACAATGCCTTCCTCGAGCTGCAGCGCGCCATCGACTATCTCGACCACGCGCCGGCCGGGTTCTTTTCCGCCGACGCGCAGGCCAGCGTGCCGTCCCTCCACCCCACCCTCGCCCATCCGCTCGGCTCCCACCTTGCCCCCTTCCACTCCACCGCCATCCTCATCCGCGCCATCCTCCACCGCCACCTCCCCAGCCCGCTCATTCCCTCCCGCTCGGCCGTCCACATCCCCACCCAGCACTCCCGTCCCGACCTCCCTCGCCCTCGCGCGCCCACCCTCCCCCTTCCCCCGCCTCCTCCCCCCCCCCCCCCCCCCCCTTCCCGCGCCCCCCCCCCCCGTCTCCCCCCCGCGCCGCCTCGTCGCCCCGCGGCTCCTCGCCTGACCCAAGGCCTGGTCCTCGGCGCTGGGCTTGGCTCCTCCGCGCGCCCTCGCCGCGGGGCTGTCGCTCCGTTGGGCGCGCGCCTCGTTCGCCCTGCTGCCGCCCGCCGTTCGCTTCCTCTCCGCTCCCCCCCTTCTCTTTCCCCCCCTTGGTGCCTGCATTCGCGCCCCCCGGCTGACTTCCGCTTGTGCTTCCCACCACCGCCG
>NZ_LAJE02000290.1 GCF_000970465.2 Devosia insulae DS-56 | reverse complement strand
TTCGGTGATACTGTCTGGTGTGAGCCGATTAGTGTGTTTTTTTTTCAAGCAGAAGCAGGCAGAGGGTTTGTCTGCCTGTCTCGTGGGCTCGTGGATGTGGAGAAGAGACAGGCGCTATGCGGCGATGTCGGCCGCCGAGCAGTTCATCCTGACCATCTCGGAAAACGGCTACGGCAAGCGCACCTCGAGCCACGAGTACCGGATCACCGGGCGCGGCGGCAAAGGCATCGTCGCCATGGCGGTGAACAAGCGCAACGGCCCGCTGATCGGCTCGTTCCCGGTGGAAGACGGCGACCAGATCATGCTGGTGACCAGTGGCGGCAAGGTGATCCGCGACCCGGTGGATGCCGGCCCGGACAACCGCATCCGTATCGTCGGCCGCTCCTCGCAGGGTGTCACGGTGTTCAACACCGCTGATGGCGAGAAGGTAGTGTCGGTTGAGCGGATCAGCGAGCCGGAAGCTGACGACGCCGATCCGGAGGCTGGCGAGCCGGGGGCCGACGAGCCGGGCGATGACACCGCCGCCTGACGGCGACATGGTTTCGATCAAGCAGCGGGCGGCATTGCCGCCCGTTTGCGTTCCACCATCGAACAGAGTTTGCCCATCTGACCTCGAGATTATCCAACAGGCGGCAGATTTACGCGAAACCAGCGACCGCGTTCTGAACGGTGCGTCGGCGGTCATCGCGTCGCAATAGCGGAAAATGTGCGACAAACACGCTACAGCAACGGAAGATGATTGAATAGTCCGCCTGATTGGCGGATAGATCTGCTGCTCGCCGTGGGTTGCTGACCCTGCTTGCGGCGCAGCGATAGTTGTGGCTGGCTCGTTGGAGCGAGCCAGCCTAACGCCCCGGAGTTTCAGATGATCGATCCCGCCATCCTGCTTCCCTACATTGCCGCTTGCCTGCTGTTCGCTATCGTACCTGGACCGTCGGTCACCGTGGTGGTCGCCAATTCGCTGGCGCGCGGCACCAAAGCGGGGTTGCTGACGATTCTGGGCACCGAGATCGCCATGTTGAGCATGGTGTTCATTGTCGCCGTCGGGCTCGACGCGGTGATGACGCTGGTGTCGGAGGCCTTCACCATCATCAAGTTCGTCGGCGCGGCCTACCTGGTGTGGATCGGCTTCAAGATGTTCACCTCGTCGGGCAAACTCGAGATGGGCACGCCAGGCGAAAAACTGCCGCTCGGCCGTTACATCTGGCAGGGGGCGCTGATCAACTGGTCCAACCCCAAGACGCTGCTGTTCCTCGGGGCCTTCCTGCCGCAGTTCATCGACATGAGCCGCCCGGCCTTCGAGCAGATCATGGTGCTGGGGCTGATCGTCATGGCCGTCGCTACCCTCTCGGACTGCGTCTACGCGGTGATCGCCGGCAGCGCCCGGCAGCTTTTGACTGTCGCGCGGGTGCGGATGATGAACCGGGTATCGGGCGTGATCCTGATGCTCGGCGGCATCTGGCTGGCGTTCCAGAAGCGCAGCTGACGGGACTGTCTCAATCGTCATGGCGGTGCTAGTTCAGCGCCGCCATGGCTGATCTCCCGATCCTCATCTCCTTCGTCGTCGCCGCCTTTGTTGTGGTGATCGTCCCCGGGGTTACCGTCTCTGCGCTGGTCAGCACGTCGCTGGCGCGCGGCATGACGGCCGGATTGTGGATGGAAGCCGGGGTGCAGGTGGGGCGCTTCACCATGGTGCTGGTGGTGGCGCTGGCGCTCGAAGCCGTGACCGGCTTCGTCGGGGCGGCGTTCGACATCATCAAGTATGTCGGCGCGGCCTACCTGATCTGGATCGGCTGGGGCTACATCACCAGTCGGCACGGCATTGCCACCGACCGACCGGTTGCGGCGCGCTCGCCGCTGCAACAGGCGGTGGCCGGCTTCCTGGTGTTGTGGAGCAACCCCAAGGCGCTGATCTTTTTCGGGGCGTTCCTGCCGCAGTTCGTCAACCCGGCTTTCCCCGCCTGGCCGCAGGTGATCGTGCTGGGGCTGATCGAGATGGCGGCGGGCCTCATCACCGATTGCGTCTACATCTACCTCGCCGCCAGGGCGCGCGGAGCGCTGGGCGACGACCGGATGCTGCTGGTCAACCGGATCGCCGGGGTGATTCTGATCGGCGCGGCGATCTGGCTGGCGCTGCAGCGGCACGCCTGATGCCCACACAAGCCCGGAAACGTGAATGAACAACCACCGTTCCGTGGTGGCGCGACGCAATCGGTTCTGGATACTGAGGTGTAGGGGGCGGGGGAGGACCGGATGGTCATCACGGAATCATGTGTGCTGCTGGCCACCGAGGTCGTCTATGCGCGGGCCATGGAAGCGCTGGCGGGAGATCTAGCGATCTACTTTGCAGCGGGCACGCATCAGCCCCTGGACAACGCCCGAGATGCCATCACCCGCATGCTCGAGCGAACCATGGAGCTGCCGCTGGCCACGTATCTGGAAGGGCTCTCTCTGACCGAGGCGGAGACTGACGAGGCGATGTCGCGCTCGCTTGCTCGCATCGGCCATTCGATACAGTTGATCCGTGCCGCCGCGTTGCCGTCGCAGCAGCTCTAGGTGACCAACCGGAACTTCAGGAAGCGCTGGCCGGCATAGTCCAGTTCGCCGGCTGGCTCGAAGCCCAGGCGAACCAGGCCTTTCAGCCGCACGCGGCTGGGCGGCAACATGATAGTGACGTTGCGGATCTGCAGTTCGGTGCCGCGCCGGACCAGTTCTCGGAAGATCGCCGCGCCGTGCCCCCACTGGCCGGGGAACAGCACGAGGCCGAGGTCGGCCTCGTCGCCTTCCTTCTGGAAGCCACCCCAGCCGGCGAACCCGCCATCGATGCGGATGGCCCATGGGCCGTAGCCGTTTTCCTGCCATTGCGCGTCCTTGGCGCGCGCCCAGTCGGCGGCGCTCTCGGCGTTCCAGTCGTCGCCGGCGAGCGGCATATGGCGGCGCACATCCGGGTCGGTGAGGAGCGCGAGCAACTCGGGCGGCGGGATTTCGGACAGCGGATGGAAGGTGATCTCGGTCATATCAGGCCCCCGGCAACGGGATCGACAGTATAGCGCCCCCGAACCGGTGTCTCCCGCGCCCGGCTTGCCATAATTGGTTTGCCGTGACAAAACCCGCCGCAACAACAACGGGGAGGGCGCTCCGCCATGGCCAGACTAGTCGGCTTTTATCCCGGCTCCTTCGATCCCTTGACCAATGGCCACCTCGATGTGATCGAGCGGGCCTGCAAGCTGGTCGATACGCTGGTGATCGCGGTGGGGACCCACCATTCCAAGAAGCCGCTGTTCAGCCATGAGGATCGCGTGGCGCTGCTGCGCGCCGTGCTCGAGCCGATCGGCAAGCGAACTGACACTGAATTCCAGTTCGTCGATTTCTCCGGCCTGATGGTCAATGCCGCTCGCGCCGCGGGCGCCAAGCTGATCATTCGCGGCCTGCGCGACACCACCGATTACAATTTCGAGATGCAGATGGTGGGCATGAATGCCCAGATGGCGCCGGACCTGCAGACGGTCTTCCTGCCATCCAGCCCGCATGTCCGCCACATCTCGGCCACGCTCGTGCGTCAGATCGCCGAGCTCGGAGGCGACATCAGCGCCTTTGTCCCGCCCATCGTTCTGAAGGCACTGAAGAAATAATGTCCGATCCCATCAAGCGCGCCGGCATCATCCTCGGCATTCTCCTCGCCGCGGTCGCCGCCTTCTTCACCGTCTCGATCGCCGCCCCACAGGCCGCGAGGGCACAGGAGGGCAAGCCTCACTGGATCCTCGAGCTCAAGGACGGCATCGTCGATATCGAGCTTCGCCCCGACCTGGCGCCCGGCCATGTGAAGCGGGTGATCGAGCTCACCGAGAAGGGCTTTTACAACGGCATCGTCTTCCATCGCGTCATCGACGGCTTCATGGCGCAGGGCGGTGACCCGACCGGCACCGGCATGGGCGGCTCCGACCTGCCCGACCTCGCAGCCGAATTCACCACCGCCGAGCATTTTACCCGCGGTGTCGTTGCCGCTGCCCGTTCGTCCGATCCGAACAGCGCCAACTCGCAGTTCTTCATCATGTTCGCCGACGCGCCACACCTCGATGGCCAGTACACCATCTGGGGCAAGGTCGTTTCGGGCATGGAATTCGTCGACCTGATCAAGAAGGGCGCGGGTGACCAGCCCGTTCAGGACCCGGACAAGATCATCTCCGCCAAAATCGAATACAAGTAAGGAAGGCCCCATCCCATGGCTTATGCCGATCCCGAGAACACCCTCGTCATCGAAACCACCAAGGGCAAGGTGGTCATCGCCATGCGCCCTGACCTGGCCCCGAACCATGTCGCGCACATCAAGAAGCTGGCGCGCGAAGGCTTTTACGACGGCATCGTCTTCCACCGCGTGATCGACGGCTTCATGGCGCAGACCGGCGATCCGACCGGTACCGGCACCGGATCGTCGAAGTACCCGAACCTGAAGCAGGAATTCAACGCCGAGCCGCACGTTCGCGGTGTCGCGTCGATGGCCCGTGCGCAGAACCCGGATAGCGCCAACTCGCAGTTCTTCATCGTGTTCAACGATGCCCGCTTCCTCGACCGCCAGTACACGGTGTGGGGCAAGGTCATCGAAGGCATGGAAAATGTCGATCAGATCAAGCGCGGCGAGCCGGTGCGTGATCCGGACTCGATGGTTTCGGTGAAGGTCGCGGCGGACATCGCCGAATGATCCGGCTGGCCGCAATCGCCTCGATCGCGAGCCTTTGCGGCCTTGCCACTCCGTCGCTGGCGACGGAGTGGGTGAACTGCGTCGCGCCGGATGGCGCGGCGACTTTCGACTTCCTTGTCGGCTCGGTCGACTTCCTGTCGATCGCCGGGCTCAACATCTCGGTCGGCGAGAAGGTGTGGGCGAGCAGCGCGGCCTACGGGCCGGGCGATCCGGTGGTGGTCGGGCAGGCCTTCGAGACCAGTGACATGATCCTGATCGACGCCGTCGATGAGGGCATGGCGGCCAAGATCGCCGAGTTGCGGCTGTTCAAAAGCACCGAGGCCGACAGCTTCGTCTATGGCGGCACGCTCCGCATCCCGGGGCAGGGTGTGTGGGCGGTATCATGCTCCGGACAGTAGTCGCGATCGCGGCGCTGGCCCTGAGCGCCGGCACGGCCTTGGCCGACGACTACACCTGCCGGTCGATTGCCGGCGGGCTGACACTCGGTTTCACCCTGACCCAAGGCGATGCCGGCTACGCAGTGACCGATGCTGCACTCAAGATCGGCGATGATCCCGGCTATTCGACCAGCGCCACCGAGCCCGCGAGCCTCGCAACGATCACCGGGCTCGATATGGACAATAAGGTGCTGTTCAACTTCCACGCCACCGCAAGCGACACCGACATTGCCACCGTCCGGCTGGTGACGCGCTTCGAAGGCGGCGGTGGTCTTGCGACCGGCACGCTGAAGCCCGCGACCGGCGGGGTCTATGCGATCCGCTGCGACATCGCCCATGAAGGTTGACGACTTCGACTTCGATCTGCCCGCGGAGAGCATTGCGCTTCACCCGGCAGAGCCGCGCGATGCCGCCCGCATGCTGGTGGTTCGCCCCGGTGAAGCGCTGGTCGATGGACACGTCCGCGATCTCCTGACGATCCTGCGCGCCGGCGATGTGCTGGTGGTGAACGATACGCGCGTGCTGCCGGCCGAGCTCACCGGCACGCGCATCCGCGGCGAGCTCCGCGCCAATGTCAGCTTCAACCTGCACAAGCGGGTGGACGCCAATACCTGGCGAGCCTTTGCCCGGCCGGCGAAGAAACTTCACCTGCTCGATCGGCTGGAACTGGGCGATAACGGCTCGATCCTCGCGACGGTGGCAGGGAAGGGCGACACCGGCGAGATCACGCTGGCGTTCGATCTGGGTGGAGCCGAGCTCGACGAGGCGATCAAGGCGCATGGCGCCATGCCGCTGCCGCCCTATATCGAGGCCAAGCGCCACACCGAAGAGCGCGACAAATCGGACTACCAGACGGTCTACGCTGCCCGCGATGGCGCGGTGGCCGCGCCGACCGCCGGGCTGCATTTCACCGAAAGCCTGCTGCAGCAACTGGCCGATCTCGGCGTCAGCGTCGAGCGGGTGACGCTGCATGTCGGGGCAGGGACCTTCCTGCCGGTGAAGGTCGACGACACCGACGACCATGTCATGCATGCCGAATGGGGCGACATCCCCGCGGCGGTGGTGGAGCGCATCCTCGCCGCCAGGGCCAAAGGCGGGCGGGTGATCGCGGTGGGGACCACCAGCCTTCGGCTGCTCGAGACGGCGGCACGGGCCACCGGCACGCTGCAGCCCTTCGTCGGCGACACCGACATCTTCATCACGCCGGGCTACCGCTTCAACGCGGTGGACATGCTGATGACCAATTTCCACCTGCCGCGCTCCACCCTGTTCATGCTGGTCAGCGCCTTCGCCGGGCTCGACACGATGCGTGCCGCTTATGCGCACGCCATCGGGAACGGATATCGGTTCTATTCGTATGGAGATGCATCGCTGCTGTTTCGCGCCTGAGGAGAGAGCGAATGGACGATGATCTCGATGCAATGGACCATGCCGCGCTGATTGCCGAAACCAGGCGGCTGCGAGCCGGTATCCGCGAACACCGCGACAGCACCATGCACAGGCTCTGCTGGCACCATCCGCAACTGTGGGACCTGCTGCCGGAAAGGACCGATCCGCAGATCATGGTTCCGGAGTGGGCGCAGTTCATGCGCGGCTGCATCCGCTATCGGCAGTCGCTGGACGAGCAACGTCCCGACGCGCCGCGCAGCGCCAAGGAGTTCGGTGCCTAGCGAAAGACGTCATGCGATTTGCTGCCGGATTACGGCAGGGATATTCTGCTGCGACGAGGAGAGTATATTCCTCGCCAACAGGGAGGAACGTCGTATGTCGAAGTACATCATGTTGCTCAACTGGACCGACCAGGGCATCAAGACAATCAAGGACTCGGCCGGCCGCTACGATGCAGCCAAGGCATCGGCCAAACAGGCCGGTATCACGTTTGAGGCCGTGTACATGACGTTCGGCCAGTACGATCAGCTGATCGTCGCCGATGCGCCGAGCGATGAAGCAATAGCGACGTTCATCCTCAGGGCATCGGCGCTCGGCAACGTTCGCGGGACAACCCTGAAGGCCTTTGACGAAAGTCAGTACCGCAAGATCACCGCCGCGGTCTGATCAGCAGGGGTGGCGAGGGCGGACCCTCGCCGCGGACGAACGAGGAAGGCCTCGCCGCGGACGGACGAGAGCACGCTCTCGCCGCGGGCGGACGAGAGCACGCTCTCGCCGCGGGCGGACGAGGAAGGCCCTCGCCGCGGGCGGACGAGGAAGGCCTCGCCGCGGGGTGACAGGAGGCGAGCGGACGGCTAAGTAGCCGGCCATGAAATCCGATTACTCCTTCACCCTCCTCGCCACCGATGGCATGGCCCGGCGTGGCCGGATCGACACCTGGCGCGGCGACGTGCAGACGCCGGCTTTCATGCCGGTCGGCACGGTGGGCACCGTCAAGGGGATGTATCCCGAGCAGGTGCGCGACACCGGCGCGGATATCCTGCTCGGCAATACCTATCACCTGATGCTCAGGCCTGGCGCCGAGCGCGTCGCGGCGCTGGGCGGGCTGCACGACTTCATGGACTGGCAGCGGCCGATCCTCACCGATAGCGGCGGCTTCCAGGTGATGTCGCTGACCAAGCTGCGGAAACTCACCGAGAAGGGTGTGACCTTCCGCTCGCATATCGATGGGTCGGCGCACGAGCTGACGCCGGAACGCTCGATCGAGATCCAGACGCTGCTCGACAGCGACATCATCATGCAGCTCGACGAGTGCATCCCGTTGCCCTCCGAGCACAAGGAGATGGAACGGGCGATGGAGCTGTCGCTGCGCTGGGCGCAGCGTTCGAAGGATGCGTTCGGCAACCAGCCGCACCGCTCGCTGCACGGCATCGTGCAGGGCGGCGACAACGCCGAGCTGCGCGGACGCTCGGCGGCGGGGCTGAAGTCGATCGGTTTCAACGGCTATTCGATCGGCGGTCTCGCGGTGGGCGAGCCGCAGGAAGTGATGTTCCGCGTGCTGAGCGAAATCACCCCGGAACTGCCGACCGACAAGCCGCGCTACCTGATGGGGGTGGGCAAGCCCGACGACATCCTTGGCGGTATCGAGCGCGGCGTCGACATGTTCGACTGCGTGCACCCGACCCGCGCCGGACGGCATGGGCATGCCTACACGCGCTTCGGTGTCATCAACCTGAAGAACGCCCGGCATAAGGACGATCCACGTCCGCTCGACGAAGAGTCACCCAACCCGAACTGCCGCCGTTTCAGCCGTGCCTACCTGCACCACCTGATCCGCACCGAGGAGATGCTCGGGGCGATGATCCTGAGCCAGATCAACCTGAGCTACTACCAGCAGCTCTGCATAGGTGCCCGCACGGCGATCGAGGCTGGTACGTTGGCCGATTATGCGGCACAAACCCGAGCGACATGGGCGGCAGGCGACATCGCCGTCATCTAGTACTTTCCGGAGAACAGCGTCATGGCCACCCCCCGCAAGTCCCTCCTCAACCCGCTGATGAAGTCGCGCAAGCGTCTCGCCGAGACGACGATGCGCGAGCTGTTCGCGGCCGACCCGAACCGCTTCAAGACGTTCTCGGCCAAGGCCGGTGAGTTGCTGCTCGATTACTCGAAGAACCGCATCGACGAAAAGGCGATGGCGGCCTTGTTCGAGCTGGCGCGTGCCGCCGGCGTCGAGGAACGGCGCGATGCGATGTGGAAGGGCGAGCACATCAACATCACCGAGGATCGCGCGGTGCAGCACATGGCGCTGCGCTATATGGGCGACAAGAAGGTGGTGGTCGACGGCAAGGACGTGATGCCCGAAGTGCGCGGCGTCCTCGCAGCGATGAAGGGCTTCTCCGACGCGGTGCGCGATGGCTCGATCAAGGGTTCGAGCGGCGACAGCTTCACCGACGTGGTCAATATCGGCATCGGCGGCTCGGACCTCGGCCCGGCCATGGTGACGCTGGCGCTGGCGCCCTACACGCGGGCCGACCTCAGGGCGCATTATGTCTCGAACGTCGACGGCGCCCATATCCACGACGTGCTGCGCGGGCTCGACCCGAAGCGGACGATGTTCATCGTTGCCTCGAAGACCTTCACCACCGACGAGACGATGACCAACGCGGCGACTGCCCGTGCCTGGATCGCCTCGGCACTGGGCGAAGCGGCGGTACCGGATCATTTCGCGGCGCTTTCGACCAACTTAACGGCCTGCGCCGGTTTCGGCATCAAGTCCGACCGTATCTTTGGCTTCTGGGACTGGGTCGGCGGGCGCTACTCGGTGTGGTCGGCGATCGGCCTGCCGGTGGCGATTGCCGTCGGCTACGACAACTTCGAGGCGTTCCTCAAGGGCGCCTACGATATGGACCAGCACTTTTTGAAGACCAAGCTGGAAAAGAACCTGCCGGTCATCATGGGCGTGCTTGGCGTCTGGTACCGCAACGCCTGGGGCTTTTCGACCCACGCGGTGCTGCCCTACGACCAGCGGCTTTCCCGCTTTGCCGCCTACCTCCAGCAGCAGGACATGGAATCGAACGGCAAATCGGTTTCACTCTCTGGCAAACCGGTCGACTACAATACCGGGCCGATCATATGGGGCGAGCCGGGCACAAATGGGCAGCATGCGTTCTACCAGCTGATCCACCAGGGCACCGACGTGATCCCAGTGGATTTCCTGATCGCCGCGCAGCCGCATGAGCAGTTGCCGCCGCATCATGACAAGCTGGTGGCGAACGTCTTGGCGCAATCCGAAGCGCTGATGCTGGGCAAGACCAAGGACGAGGTGGTGGCGGAGCTCAGCGCCCAGGGCCTCGACAAGGCGCGGATCAAGGAACTGACGCCGCACAAAATGTTCCCCGGCAACCGTCCCTCGAACACGCTGCTGTATCCCAAGCTGACGCCGGAGCGGCTCGGCAGCCTCGTCGCGCTCTACGAACACAAGGTGTTCGTGCAGGGAACGATCTGGGGCGTCAACTCCTACGACCAGTGGGGCGTCGAGCTCGGCAAGCAACTCGCCAAGGCGCTGTTGCCGAAAGTGCAGGGAACGGAGAAGGCAACGGCCCACGACAGCTCCACGCGCGGGCTGGTCGAGGCGTACCTGAAGCTCAGGGGCTGAAGGCGCGAAGGGGCTCTTCCGCCCCTTCGTTCTCCCTTCCCCTTGCAGGGCGTGCAGCGTAGCTTGCCCACAAAATTGGCTAGCGAAGCTGGGGTGAGGGGAATGACACAAATCGAGGCGGTGGCGGAGCCGTCCTACAAGATGCCGCCGGTCGATATCGACATCGCGAAGCTCGTCGCACTGTTCGGCGAGCTTGGCCTCGGGGTGCCAACGGCGGTGACTGAGCTTATCGGCGGCGGGGCGCGCTCGTTCCGCATCGACCGTACTGACGGCGCGCCGCTGGTGCTCAAGGCGTTCAAGGACGCGTTTCCCTACGCGACCGGTAAGGAAATCTACGCCTCGCTGCTGCTGCGAGACCTCGATGTGCCGATGACGCGCTTCCTCGCCTCCGACGAGAGCCGCACCCGGTTACCGTTCCGCTACACCATCGCGAACTACCTGCCCGGCAGACAGGTGATGACCTTCAAGGACGAGCCGGACGTTGGCGACCTCTACCGGCAAATGGGCACGATGCTGCGCAAGCTGCACTCCGTGCCGGTGCCGGGCGGCTATGGCGCCTTCGGCGAGCAGGGGGTGGTCGACCCGTCGGCGACCAATAGCGAATACCTCGACCGGCGCTTTGCCTACAGCATCAGCCGGTTCCGCCACTTCGGCGGCGGCGAGGCGCTGGCGCAGCGGCTCGAAGCTATCTTCGCAGCCCATGCCGATGTCATCGCCGAAAGTCGCGGCGCCGTATTCGCCCACGACGATTTCCAGCCGCACAACCTGCTTGGTGAGCGTGATGCAGCGGGGCGGCTGCAGCTGACCGGGCTGCTCGACTATGGCAATGCCCGGGCCTCGGACGCCGTATGCGACCTCGCCAAGGCGCTGTTCTGCTCAGAGCACGACGCGCCGGGCTCGACCCCGCATATCCGCGCCGGCTATGGCGAGGTCGACCACTCGGACCCAGATGCGGCGCTCTGGATCTATACCCTGGTTCACCGCGTCACCATGTGGATGTGGCTGCGGCATACCGGCTTCATCCGCGACGGCGAGCACAACCCGCTCATCGACGACCTCACACACATGGCGGAAGCCGGGACCTACGCGATTTGACCATCAACACCGAAACCGAACTCGAAAAGCTCAAGGCAATCGGCCGCATCTGCGCGGTGGCGCGCGATGCGATGGCGGCGGCGCTGGCGCCGGGGATCACCACGCAGGAGCTCGACGATATCGGCCGGCGTGTCCTCGAGGCCGCCGGGGCCCGGTCGGCGCCCGAGATCACCTATGATTTTCCGGGCGCTACGTGCATTTCGGTGAACGAGGAGATCGCGCACGGCATCCCGGGGGCGCGCATCATCCATGCCGGTGACCTGGTGAATATCGACGTGTCAGCGGAGCTCGACGGCGTGTTCGCCGATACCGGCGCGTCGTTTATCGTGCCGGAGGCCGATCCGCGGCTGGTGACGCTCTGTCGCGACGGCAAGCGGGCGATGTGGGAGGGGATCCGCGCGGTGAAGACCGGCGCGCCGCTCAACGGCATTGGTTTGGCCATCGGCGCTTTCGCCAAAAAACACCGCTACACGCTGATCGAGAATCTCGCGAGCCACGGCGTCGGCGACAGTCTGCATGACGAGCCGGGTGAGATCGCCACCTGGCCGGACAAGTCCGATCGGCGGGTGATCAGCGAAGGGCTGGTGTTCACAGTGGAGCCGTTCCTGTCGCTGGGCGGGCGGATGGCCGAGCAGCGCGACGAGGACGACGAATGGACGCTGGTGGCCGACCCGCCGGCCCCGTGCGTGCAGTACGAGCACACCATCGTCGCGACGCGGCGTGGCGCGATTGTGGTGACCGCGGCATAAGTGCGGCGCTGCGCTGAATGGTTTCTGAAGGGGTGGTTCTAAACACGTTCAAAATCAGTGCGCTAAGGTGAATTCAACGCTGCAGATGCAGCACTGAATCGAACCCTAAGGACTACTGAAATGACCGTTCTCAACACCCTCCGGCAGACCGGCCGCGCCGCGGTTCTCGCCGTCGTCCTCGCCGGCACCGCCCTGAGCGCGGTCCCGGTGCAGGCCGCCCCGAACATGGGCGGCTTCTCGCTCGAGGTGAAGCCGCAGGGCGGCGACCAGAAGCAGCTGCAGCAGTTCAAGAAGAAGAATTTTGGCCCGAACGACTTCTTCAACTGGTGCCTCACCGACAAGCAGATCCGCAGGGGCCTGAAGAATGTCGGCTTCTTCGATGTCGACATCGTCGACCACATCAGCAAGAACCGCGTCCGTGTCGAGGCCGGCTACGACGACTGGGTCTACTCGATGCGCATCAACCGCTGCTCCGGCGTCGTCGACCGGATCAAGAAGCTCTACCCGATCGATGATGAAGACGATTGGGGCGACGACGACTGGTACCCGTCGCCGTACTGATCGAGGTTTAGGGCAGGGGCCGGAAACGGCCCCTGTTCTTTTCTTGCTTCCCTCCCCCTTGAGGGGCTGTCCCTTTTACCCATCT
>NZ_LAJE02000289.1 GCF_000970465.2 Devosia insulae DS-56 | reverse complement strand
CACCAGCCCCTCAACGAACCGCCGCACCCCTACCCCATTGCGCCCCCTGCGGCGATTTGGCACAAGTTTCGCACGCGATCGTCGGGGGGCGAGGAGGAGCGGTTCGCCGCTGCAACTACGGAGCGTTCCCCGGTGACGTCACATCGAGGGAACATTCGTTATGACTCTATTGCTATGGGCGATCGTCGTGTGCGGTCTGCTCTCCATCGTATACGGCGTCGTCACGACGCAGGGCCTGCTGAAGGCCGATGCGGGTTCGGCCCGCATGCAGGAGATTTCCGCCGCAGTGCGTGAAGGCGCCTCCGCCTATCTCCGCCGCCAGTACACCACTATCGCGATCGTCGGCGTGGTCATCCTGATCCTCGCCTTCTTCCTGCTCGGCATCTATGCCGCCATCGGCTTCGCCATCGGCGCCATCCTCAGTGGTGCCGCGGGCTTCATCGGCATGAACGTCTCGGTCCGCGCCAACGTCCGCGTCGCCCAGGCGGCGACCAAGTCGCTGGCCGGCGGCCTCGACCTCGCCTTCAAATCGGGTGCCGTCACCGGGCTGCTGGTTGCGGGTCTCGGCCTCCTCGGCGTCACCCTCTACTTCATCGTCCTCACCCAGTTCCTCGGCATCGCGCCGACCAGCCGCATCGTCATCGACTCGCTGGTGGCGCTCGGCTTCGGCGCCTCGCTGATCTCGATCTTCGCCCGTCTCGGCGGCGGTATCTTCACCAAAGGTGCGGATGTCGGCGGCGACATGGTGGGCAAGGTCGAAGCCGGCATCCCCGAGGATGATCCGCGCAACCCCGCCACCATTGCCGACAACGTCGGCGACAATGTCGGCGATTGCGCCGGCATGGCCGCCGACCTGTTCGAGACCTATGTGGTGACCGCGGTCGCCACCATGGTGCTGGCGGCGATCGTCCTCCCCGATGCCTTCAAGCTCGCCGGCATGGTGCTGCCGCTGGCCATCGGCGGCGCCTGCGTCGTCACCTCGATCATCGGCACCTACTTCGTCAAACTCGGCGCCTCCAACAACATCATGAACGCCCTCTACAAGGGCCTCATCGCCACCGGCGTCCTCTCGCTCATCGCGCTGCTGCCGACCCTGATGTGGGTGTTCGGCGGGCTCGACGTGCAGCTCGGCCTCGAAGGCGGCAAGCAGTTCACCCCGTGGAACCTGTTCTGGTGCGGCGTCGCCGGCCTCGTCATTACTGGCCTCATCATCGTCATCACCGAATATTACACCGGCACCGGCAAGCGCCCGGTCAACTCGATCGCCGAAGCATCGGTGACCGGCCACGGCACCAACGTCATCCAGGGCCTCGCGGTGTCGCTGGAATCGACCGCCCTGCCGGCGCTGGTGATCATCATCGGCATTATCGTCACCTATAACCTTGCCGGCCTGTTCGGCATCGCCTTCGCCGTCACCACCATGCTGGCGCTGGCCGGCATGATCGTCGCGCTCGACGCCTTCGGCCCGGTCACCGACAATGCCGGCGGCATTGCCGAAATGGCCGGCCTCGACAAGGAAGTGCGCCACAACACCGACGCGCTCGACGCCGTCGGCAACACCACCAAGGCCGTCACCAAGGGCTATGCCATCGGTTCGGCCGGCCTCGGCGCCCTGGTGCTGTTCGCCGCCTATACCCAGGACCTGCAGTTCTTCGCCGCCACCGCGGCCGAGGGCTCGTTTTTCCATGGCCTCGGCAACCTCACCTTCTCGCTCGCCGACCCCTATGTCGTCGTCGGCCTGCTGTTCGGTGGCCTGTTGCCCTTCCTCTTCGGCGGCATGTCGATGACTGCCGTGGGCCGCGCCGCCCAATCGGTGGTGGTGGAAGTCCGCCGCCAGTTCAAGGAAAAGCCGGGCATCATGGCCGGCACCGAAAAGCCCGATTACGGCAGGGCCGTCGACATGCTGACCAAGGCGGCGATCAGGGAAATGATCGTCCCCTCGCTGCTGCCGGTGCTGTCGCCGATCGTGGTGTTCGTCGTGATCTACTGGATTGCCGGCACCGCCGCCGCCTTCTCGGCGCTCGGCGCCATGCTGATGGGCGTCATCGTCACCGGGTTGTTTGTCGCTATCAGCATGACGGCTGGCGGCGGCGCCTGGGACAACGCCAAGAAGAGCTTTGAGGACGGCTTCACCGATAGCGCCGGCGTCAAGCACTTCAAGGGTTCCGATGCCCACAAGGCCTCGGTCACCGGCGACACCGTCGGCGACCCCTACAAGGACACTGCCGGCCCGGCGGTGAACCCGATGATCAAGATCACCAACATCGTGGCCCTGCTGCTGCTGGCGGTGCTGGCGCATATGACCGGCGTGGCGTAACGGCTCACGCCAACCCGCCGTGCGGTAATTTGAGGGCCCGGGGGATCACCCCGGGCCCTTCAACTTTATGGCTCCGGTGCTCGCGCGGCGATCTCGTCCAGCCGCGCCACCAGCCGGTCGCGCTCGAGGGTCAGCCCCTTGTAGTCGAGCTCGGCAGCCCCGAGCGCCATGAGTTGCGCGGCCAGTGAGCCGGCGATCCTTGCCGCCTCCGGGTGCTGCTCCAGCCGTGCAAGCGGATCGACATGGATGCGGATGGCGAACAGGATATCGCCGCTCGCCGGCAGCTTCCGCAGTGTCTGCCGCTCTACCCTGAGGAATACGCTTGCCGCCCGCTCGTCCGCCCCGAAACGCCGTGCGCCGGGATCGGCCGTCTCGGGGTGATGCAGCCGGTCGTCCCCATAAAGCGACCAGTTCCAGCGGATCATTGGCACTTCGGGCCGCGCATTGTCGAACATGCGCTGGATCAGCTCTGCATTCCGCGTCCCGGCGCCGAATCCGGGCACCGGCCCGTGCACTTCACGCAGCGGCCGCCCGAATTTCTCCCTGAGCGACCATGACGAGGGGAAGCAGAGCGAGGCTGCGGCGAGCCGCCAGCCCGCCTCGCCGCGACGCATCAGCACCAGGTCCTCCTGCACCAGCCTTGCCGCCGCCCGCAGCGGCGCCTCGCCCGGCACGCCCAGCGCCACGTGCTTTCCGGCGGGTATGATCTCGACCCCGTCGCCGATCCGCCGATAGTGCTGGGGGAATTGCGTCACGAGGTGCTCCACCAGCAATGCCAGCACCTCGGCCTGCGCCTGCTCCGTTCCTGGCTCGGCCACAAACACCGAGTCCGCGTGCGCCGCGCTTACCCGCTCCTTCTCGGCGAGGTCTGCCGCCAGACGGCCATCGACCTCGAACCAATCGGCAAGCGGAAGCGGCTTCACGCCGATCTGGAAGAGTTTTGCGGACCCGTCATAGGGCGTGTGGAGAGGTAGCGTCATGTCCGCGACATTGGCGGCGGCCGGCCGTTACCGCAAGGGCAGCGCCCTACGCCACCTCCGGACGCCCGCGCCCCGTCACGCTATCCACCTGCTCCAGCGCCGGCCGCACTTCGACACTGGCGACCCGCATGATCGGGCTGGTCTTGGCCAGGGCGATCGCTTCATCGATATCCTTCGCTTCGATCAGGAAGAAACCGCCCAGGTGCTCCTTGGCTTCGACGAACGGCCCATCGGTGCTGGAGAATTTGCCGGCCCGCTGCCGCACCGTCACTGCCGACTGCGGCGCCTCGAGCGGCTGCGCCAGGATCAGCTTGCCGCTGTCCCGCAGCCCCCAGTCGAAGGCGATGGAGTCGTCGGCCAGCTGCCGCCCCTCGGCCTCACTCAGCGCGCCGATGGCGACGCTGTCGATGTAGACGAGACACACGAACTTCATTTGAGGCACCTCCTGTTTGCGAGGCTAGTCGAACTGCTGCGCGGCGAATCGACATTCCGGGAGCACCGGCCTCTCAGTGCTCCTCCACCGTGAAACGGGGGAGGGGG
>NZ_LAJE02000288.1 GCF_000970465.2 Devosia insulae DS-56 | reverse complement strand
ACAAGAAGACGGACAACTGGCCGGACCGAGTCGACCGTGGCGGCGACCACCGAGGCGACGATCAGCGCCCTGGCCAGCGGCGCGGCTGGCTGGAGCAACAGGGACTAAAGCCGTGGCGGATCGGGCGTGATCGGCGGCCCGCGCCCGGTGCGATCAATGTGGTAGTCGACAGAGTTAGGTAGACGACTGAATGGACGCAACACCCGTGCTCGCAGCGTCGCCAGCTGACGCGTCGACGCTGCAGTTCGATCTCTTCCACCTGTTTCTGCAGGCGCATCTGGTTGTTCAGCTGGTGCTGATCGGCCTGTTGCTGGCGTCGGTGGCGACCTGGGCGATCGTGCTCGACCGCTGGCGGGTCATCCTGTGGGAGCGCCGGGCGGCCTCCCGCTTCGAGCGGCTGTTCTGGTCGGGGCGCTCGCTGGACGAGATCGAGAAATCGATCAACCTCCGCCGCAACATCCCGGCGATCAGTGCGCTGTTCCTCGCGGCCCTCAAAGAGTGGCGGCTGAGCGTCGAGGGCGGGGCGCGCTTGAACCTGCCGACCTTCCGCGAGCGCGTGCATGCGGCGATGGAAGTCGAAGCGCAGCGCCGCATTGCCCGAATGGAGCGCGGTCTGCTGTATCTGGCAACGATCGGTTCGGCGGGACCCTTTATCGGCCTGTTCGGCACGGTCTGGGGCATCATGAACGCCTTCACCTCGATCGCCCAGCAGCAGAATGTCAGCCTCGCCGTGGTGGCGCCCGGCATCGCCGAGGCGCTGGCAGCGACGGCGCTGGGCCTCGTCGCGGCCATCCCGGCGGTGGTGTTCTACAACAAGTTCAGCGGCGACATTGCCGGGTTCGGCTCGCGGCTCGAAAACTTCTCGCGCGAGCTGTGGTCGACCATCACGCGCGAGCTCGATCTCGCCGCCGCGCCGGCAAACGACAGCAGAGGGACGGTCCGCCATGGACTCGATGAGCAACGGGTGGGGCAACCGGCGCGGTAAATCGCGCTTCGCCCCGCAAAGCCAGATCAATGTGACGCCGTTCGTCGACGTCATGCTGGTGCTGCTGATCGTCTTCATGGTGACGGCGCCGCTGATGGCCGTCACCGTCCCGGTCGAGCTCGCCAAAAGCGCCGCGACACCCAAGGTCGATGCCGCGCCGCTCACTGTCACGGTGCAAAGCGACGGCGCCATCTTCATCGGCGATACGCCGGTATCGAAGGAGGCTGTCGTGGCGATGATCCGCGAGCTGTCGAACGGCGAGACCGACCAGCGCATCTATCTGCGCGGCGCCAAGGACGTGTCCTACCAGCAGGTCATGGAGATCATGGGCCTGATCGACGCGGCCGGGTTCAGCCGCATCGGGCTGGTCGGCGCCAGCGGTTGAGCCCGGCGCTGACCCGCAGCTGACGGCTACAGCAACCGCCGCAACACTGCAAAACTCCCCTCATCCATCTGCGCGACGTTGAAGCGCATGAAGTTGCCGGCGGTCTGCGCGGCGCTGAAGGCGTTGCCGGGGGCCAGCACCATGCCCTCGGCCAAGGCGGCGCGGGCGAGCTCGGCACTGTCGCTGCCATCGGGCAGTGTGCACCAAAGGAACATGCCGGCGCGCGGCTCCAGCCAGGGGGTGATGCCGAGTTCGCCGAGCCGTTCGCCGGTGCTGCGGCGGGCCCGTTCCAGCCGGGTGCGCACCGCCTCGGCGTGGCGATGGAAGCGGCCATCGCCGAGCACGCTCAGCACCAGCTCCTCGTTGAGCCGGGCGCCGCCGAACATGGTGGCGATCTTCAGTTCGATCAGCGGCTCGAGCCAGTCGCGCTTCACCGCGATGAAGCCGCAGCGCACCGAGGCGGAGAGGGTTTTGGAGAAGCTGCCGATCTCAATCACCCGGTCGAGCCCATCGAAGCCGGCGAGCCGCGGCGCCGGGCTGTGCTCGAAATCGGCGAAGATATCGTCTTCGATGATCACGAGCCCGTGCTGGTCGGCGAGCTTCAGCACGCGATGCGCGGTCACCGGCGAGAGTGTCGCTCCGGTGGGGTTGTGGACCGCCGAATTGGTGATGTAGAGGCGCGGCCGCTCGGCCGCGAGCGTCGTCGCAAGGGCCTCGACGTCGGGGCCGGCGGGCGCATAGGGCACGCTGACGATGCGCACCCGGTGGGCGCGCAGCAGCGCCTGGAAGTTGAAGTAGCAGGGATCGTCGACCAGCACGGTATCGCCGGGCTCGAGCAGGAAGCGGCAGACGAGGTCGATGGCCTGGGTGCCGCTTTCGGTGAGGACGATCTGGTCGGGCGCCGCCTCGACGCCACGTTCGCCCAGCCGCCGGCTGATCAGCTGCCGCAGTGGTGGCAGCCCGAGCGGCGAGGTGTAATTGGCGAGGCTGTCGACGCCGGCGCGCGAGGCGGTGCGCAGGGCTTTCCTGAGGCTCTGTTCGGCCATCCAGGACGCCGGCAGCCAGCCGCAGCCGGGTTTGGGCACCGCATCGTCGGTTTCGAGCGATTGGCGCGACACCCAGAGTGGGTCGATCGCCCGATCGAGCTTTGGCCCCACCGCCGAAAGCTGCATCGGCGCGGGCTCACGGCCGACGTAAAAGCCCGAGCCCGGGCGCGAGACGATCGCGCCTTCGGCGACCAGCCTGCTATAGGCCTCGGCCACCGTCGACACCGAGACGTCGGAGGATTTCGCCAGCGCCCGTACTGACGGCAAGCGTGCGCCGGCGACCAGGCTGCGCGCGGCGATGCGGCCGCGAATGGTCGCCATGACGCGCTCGATGCGACTTGGCGGGGCAGATTGTGCTGTATCTGTAACCACAACAGTTTGCTCGAACTGTACTCGACTGTAGCTGGCGTGGCTGACGGCGGCAATCGATAAGGCCGCGAATGAGGAGCGCGGCATGGACCGGTCGGCGAGCGGGTGGATCAACGGATTGATCGGGGTGATCATCTTCTCGGGCTCGCTGCCAGCGACCCGGTTGGCGGTCGCGGCCTTCGATCCGGTGTTCCTGACCGTCGCCCGTGCCGGCATTGCCGGGCTGGTCGGGCTCGGCCTGCTGCTGGTGTTCCGGCAGCCCCGGCCGGCGATGCGCGACCTCACCCCGCTGGCCATCGTCGCCTTCGGGGTGGTGGTCGGCTTTCCGCTGCTGACGGCTTTGGCGCTGCAGCATATCACCTCGGCGCATTCGATCGTCTTTATCGGGCTGTTGCCGCTGTCGACGGCGATCTTCGGGGTGATCCGCGGCGGCGAGCGGCCGAGGCCGGCCTTCTGGGCCTTCTCGCTTGCCGGCAGCGCGCTGGTCGCCGGCTTTGCGCTGGCCCAGGGCGGCGAGGCCTCGCCGCTCGGCGATGGGCTGATGCTGGCGGCGATCATCGTCTGCGGGCTCGGCTATGCCGAGGGGGCGAAGCTGTCGCGCACGCTCGGTGGTTGGCAGGTGATCTCGTGGGCGCTGGTCCTGTCGCTGCCGCTGATGGCGCTGCTGACGGTGGTCTACTGGCCCCCTTCGTTCGCCGCCGTCACGCTCCCGGCCTGGTTCAGCCTCGGCTACGTCTCGCTGTTCAGCATGCTGATCGGCTTCGTCTTCTGGTATCGCGGCCTGGCCAAGGGCGGCATCGCGGCCGTGGGGCAATTGCAACTGCTGCAGCCATTCTTCGGCCTCGCCCTGGCGGCGAGCCTGCTTGGGGAGACGGTGACGCCGGCGATGCTGCTGGTGACCGTCGCGGTGATCGGGTGTGTTGCCGGGGCGCGGCGGTTTGCGAAGTAGGGTGGGGGCTCGTGCTGACGGTGCCGCCCCGCCCCCTCGCCCCTTTGGGGAGAGGGCGGCGAATGAGGCCGCCGGCCTCATTCGCGGGGTGAGGGGCGCCAAGCGCACCGGCGTCAGACATCAGCACAGCAGGCTTGCCGGTGTGCTTGGCTACCCCTCACCCTGACCCTCTCCCCAGAGGGGCGAGGGGTCGCGAGACGACCTGCGGTGCAGAAC
>NZ_LAJE02000287.1 GCF_000970465.2 Devosia insulae DS-56 | reverse complement strand
TCGCAGTCTTGCGCCTCCCTCCCCTCAAGGGGGAGGGAGGCGCAAGACTGCGAGCCACGCGGGTCATTCTGCTGCCTCCAGGGCGTGGCCGGCGAGCTTGCCGCGGTGGCCGTGCTCGCGGCGATCCTCGCAATTGTCGGTGTCGGAGCAGACGAACATGTGCCCGCCCTTGTCATCGAGGATCACCTCGTCGAGATAGACCCCGGTGGCGCCGCACAGCGCGCACGGCTCCTCGAAATGCTGGATCTCGAACGGATGATCCTCGAAATCGAGGCTCACCACTTGGGTATGGGGCGGTACTGCGTAGATGCGCTTCTCGCGCCCGGCGCCGAACAGCTGCAGCACTTCCGACATGTGCATTTTGGGATTGTCGAACTTCGGCGTCGGCGAGGGGTCCATCACGTAGCGGCCCTCGACCTTCACCGGATAGGCGTAGGTCGTGGCGATGCGGCCATGCTTGGCGATGTCCTCGTAGAGCTTCACATGCATGAGCCCGTATTCCTCGAGCGCATGCATCTTCCGCGTTTCGGTTTCGCGCGGCTCGAGGAAGCGCAATGGCTCGGGGATCGGCACCTGGTAGACCAGCACCTGCCCCTCGGTGAGCTTGGCTTCCGGGATGCGGTGGCGGGTCTGGATGATCGTCGCTTCCTCGGTATGGGTTGTCACCGCCACCTCAGCGACCTTGGCGAAGAAGGCGCGGATCGACACCGCATTGGTGGTGTCGTCGGCGCCCTGGTCGATGACCTTGAGCACATCTGATGGACCGATGATCGAGGCAGTGACCTGCACCCCGCCGGTGCCCCAGCCATAGGGCATCGGCATCTCGCGGCTGGCGAACGGCACCTGGTAACCCGGCACCGCGATGCCCTTCAGGATGGCCCGGCGGATCATCCGCTTGGTCTGCTCGTCGAGATAGGCGAAGTTGTATTTGGCGATGTTCATTTGAGTTGTCCCCGACGCACCGATCCCTGAAGCGACCACGGAGTCATTCCCGCGCAAGCGGGAACCTCCGTTTGCGGAGCGGGAGGCAAGAAAACAGAGGTTCCCGCTTTCGCGGGAATGACCCGGTGGGTTGAACGTCGGTCTGTGTGGGTGGCGATGTTCATTCTGCCGCCTCCGGGTAAGCTTCTGCGTCGTCCGCCACATCGTGCTCGGCCCGCATCTCGCGCAGCAGCCCGAGTTCGCCCTGGAAATCGACATAGTGCGGCAGCTTCAGGTGCTCGACGAAGCCGGTCGACTGCACGTTGTCGGAATGCGAGATGACGAATTCCTCGTCCTGTGCCGGATGGTTCACGTCCTCGCCGAGCTCAGCGGCGCGCAGCGAGCGATCGACCAGCGACATCGCCATGGCCTTGCGCTCGGCCTGCCCGAACACCAGCCCATAACCGCGGGTGAACTGCGGCGGCACCTTGGCATTGCCCTTGAACTTGTTGACCATCTGGCACTCGGTGACCCGGATCCGCCCCAGGTTCACCGCGAAGCCGAGCTCCGGGATATCGAGCTCCACCTCGACCTCGCCGATACGGATCTCGCCGACGAACGGATGCGAGCGGCCATAGCCGCGCTGCGTCGAATAGCCGAGCGCCAGCAGGAACCCCTCGTCACCGCGGGCCAGCGCCTGCAGGCGCCGATCGCGGTTGAGCGGGAACTCGAGGGGTTCGCGGGTGAGATCGCCGATTTCGTCCTGCACTTCGGACACGTCGGGCTCGATCAGTCCCTGATGATCGAGGAGGTCGGTGACGCGCGGCGCCGGCTCGTCCGCGCTGGCGCGCGCTGTGGCCTCGTCCACCGCGGCACCCTCGGCAATGCTGGGATCGAGCAGGCGGTGGGTATAGTCGAAGGTCGGGCCGAGTAGCTGGCCGCCGGGCAGATCCTTGAACGTCGCCGAAACGCGACGCTCGATCTTCATCGCGGCAGTGTCGATCGGCTTCGAATAGCCGAAGCGCGGCAGCGTGGTGCGATAGGCGCGGACCAGGAAGATCGCCTCGATCAGGTCGCCGCGCGACTGGAGGATGGCGAGCGCCGCGAGCTCGCGGTCATAGAGCGAACCTTCGCCCATGGTGCGATCGACCGCGAGGCCGAGCTGTTCGATGATCTGGTCGAGGCGCAGCGCCGGCACCGAGCGATCGCCGCGACGGCGATCGGCGAGCAGCCGGTGGGCATTGGCGATGGCGGCCTCGCCGCCTTTGACGGCAACATACATGGCTCAAGCCTCCGAAATACGGGTGGTGCGCGGCAGGCCGACAACCGTGCCGGCACGAACCAGCAGCAAATCGACGCCGCGGGGGAAACGGGCGCGGTTCTCCGCCCACTGCTCGATGAAGTCGCCATCGGGCAGCGGCAGCTGGGTGCTGAACTGGTCCTTGATCCCTGGGCCCTTCAGGGTCACGGGCTTGGCGGCGGAGCCGACAGCAAGGACAACCGTGGTCGAGCGATCCGGGTACTCGTCGGTGCCCTGCCCAAAGGCATCGATACGCGGCAGCAGCGTCACGTCGCTCACCAGCGCGAACGCCGCCGCGCCGATATCTGAGGTCAGCGGCGCGCCGCAGTGGAACGCCAGCCAGGCCACTACCGCCTCATTGGCGGCGAGCACCGGGTCGAGCCACACCAGCGTGTCGTGGTCGCACAGCGTCAGCGCCACGGCGCCGAGCTCCGGCGTCAGCGGCGCCGGCGGCGCGGCATCGGACGCAATCGACTGCACCGAGCCCGGACGGGCCAGCGCCTCCATCACGGCGCGGAACACGCTCTGCGCCCCCAGCACCAGGTCGGCGAAGCCGCCTTCGATTGTCGTGTCCATCAATCGTCTCCCCGAACCATGGTGAAGAAGTCGACCTTAGTGGCCGCCGTCTCGTCGCGGAGTTTGGCATCCGCGGCGGCCTGCTCTTCACGCAGCGGCCGCAGCACCAGCCTCTCCACCGCCTCGGCGTCGCGCTGCAGCAGCGCATCGAACAGCGCCGACTGCACTGCCTTGTCGCCGTCGCGACCGAGGCAATAGGCGTGCCCGACCTCGCCGGTTTCGAGCCGCACCGTGGCGCGGGTGACCGTCGCTTCGCCGAGGTTGAAGGCGTTGCCGCCACCGCCGGCGCGGCCGCGCACCATCACCAGCCCGGTCTCCGGGCCACGCACCTTGTGGTAGGCCGGCTTGTCGGACCAGGCGGCCCAGAGTTCGCCGAGCCGCTTCGGCGTGGCGTGGCTCAACACCGCCATCGCCTCCTGCCGGGGGTTATTCTGGGGCGCCTGTTGCATTGGCTCTTGCTCCAACTTGTATAGTAAAATAGACAAGTGATGTCGTTTCGCCCCGCTATAGGCCGACCGTGTGAAGATGCAATGACAATCTTGAGCCGCACCGAAATCGCTCCGGCTGGAGGCGTCGCCCTGTGGCGCCAGATCGCCGACGCCATCCGCCTCGACATCATCGGCGGCAAGCTCGAAAGCGGCGACAAGCTGGCGGGCGAGCTGAGCCTGGCCGAGCGTTTCGGCGTCAACCGCCACACCGTCCGCCGTGCCCTCGCCGTGCTGGAAGAGGAAGGTGTGCTGCGCGCCGAGCACGGCCGCGGCACCTTCGTCGCCGAAGCTCGCCGCCTCAGCTACCCGATCGGCCGCCGCACCCGCTTCTCTGAAGGTCTCGCCGGACAGGTCCGCCAGCGCAGCAGCCAGCTGCTGTCATCGAAGATCGAGCGCGCCACGGCGCGCCTCGCCGAAGCGCTGGCGGTGAAACTGGGAACACGGCTGCTCCGGCAGGAAACCGTCTCCTTCGCCGATGGCCGCCCGCTGGCGCGGGCGACCGGCTGGTTCCCCGAGGCCCGCTTCGCCGGATTCGACGCCGCCTATGTCGAAACCGGCTCGGTGACTGCGGCGCTCAAGCGCTACGGCATCGAGGACTATTCGCGCGGTTCGACCCGCATCTCGGCCCGCCACGCCACCACCGAGGAAGCCCAGGCACTGAAGCTGGCGCCGGGCGCCGTGGTGCTGGTGTCCGACGCCGTGGACCTCGACGCCGAGGGCGTGCCGATCCACGCAATGCTGACGCGGTTTCCGGCGGACCGGATGGAGCTGGTGGTTTAGCCTTACGGACAAACGGAGGGAGAAATGCAAGCCACTACCGATCACGACGGTCACCGTGTAACCCACCGGCACCGCCTGCACTGGTTCGAACGAACGCTGGCCGTGCTGACGGCGCTATCGGCTGTGGGGATCCTGCTGCTGGAGGTCGGGCGGAGCCTGGTGCTCTGGCC
>NZ_LAJE02000286.1 GCF_000970465.2 Devosia insulae DS-56 | reverse complement strand
GGACAGGGGTGGGGGTACTCTTCCCGCGCATAACTCTCATTCAGGCGAGCCACTGACCATGGACGTAACGCTCCGCACGCCGCGCCTCACCCTCCGACAGCCGGTGCTGGACGATGCCTCGCGCATCGCCCGTTTCCTCGACAACTTCGCCGTGGCCGGCAATTTGAGCCGCGTGCCTTACCCCTACCGGCTGGCCGACGCCAAGGCCTGGCTCAGAACCTGGCGGCCCGACACCCCAGCCGGCGAGACCGGCTTCATGATCGACCTCGATGGCGAGGGAGTGATCGGCAATGTCGGCTTTCACCGCGACATCGAGGGCACGGTGATCGGCTACTGGCTGGCGCAGCCATTCTGGAACCGCGGGCTGATGAGCGAAGCGGTGCGGGCCAGTCTCGACTGGTATTTCGAGACCACCGCGGCGCCAACGCTCGCCTCCGGGGTGTTTCACTTCAACAAGGCCTCACTGGCCATCCAGAAGAAGGCCGGATTCGTCGAGATCGGCACCTCATCGCGCCTTTGCCTTGCGCGAGGAGAGGAGGTGCGCCATATCGACACCGAACTGACACGCACCGCCTGGATGGCCCACCGGCAGGCCACCCGAGAAAGTACCAGATGAAATTCCTCGACCAAGCAAAGGTCTTCGTGCGCTCCGGCAATGGCGGTGCCGGCGCGGTATCGTTCCTGCGCGAAAAATTCGTCGAGTTCGGCGGCCCGAACGGCGGCAATGGCGGGCGCGGTGGCGATGTCATCATCCGCTGCGTCGACGGCCTCAACACGCTGATCGACTATCGCTTCCAGCAGCATTTCAAGGCCGAGACCGGCACCCATGGCATGGGTAAGGACCGGCATGGCGCCAAGGGCGGCGACGCGATCCTCAAGGTGCCGGTTGGCACCCAGGTGTTCGAAGAGGATGGCGAGACGCTGATCGCCGATTTCACCGAGGTCGGCCAGGAGCTGGTTCTGCTCGAAGGCGGCAATGGCGGCTTCGGCAACGCCCACTTCAAGACCAGCGCCAACCAGGCGCCACGCCGCGCCAATCCGGGCCTCGTCGGCACCGAGAAATGGATCTGGCTGCGGCTGAAGCTGATCGCCGATGCCGGCCTTGTCGGCCTGCCCAATGCCGGCAAGTCGACTTTCCTCGCTGCCGTCTCGGCCGCCAAGCCGAAGATCGCCGACTATCCCTTCACCACGCTCCATCCCAACCTCGGCGTCGTCACCATCGGCGAGCGCGACCTGGTGCTGGCCGATATTCCGGGCCTGATCGAGGGCGCGCATGAAGGCCAGGGGCTGGGTGACCGCTTCCTCGGCCATGTCGAGCGCTGCGCCATCCTCGTCCACCTGATCGATGGCACGCAGGAGGACGTGAAGACCGCCTACAAGACCATCCGCGGCGAACTCGCCGCCTATGCCGAGGAACTGGCCGAAAAGCCGGAGATCGTCGTCCTCAACAAGATCGACGCGATCGACCCGGACGAGGTGAAGGAAAAGGTGAAGGTGCTGAAGCGCGCCAGCAAGGCCGAGGTCTTCACCTGCTCCGGCGTCACCGGCGAGGGCGTCGACAAGGTGCTCTACCGCATCATCGCACAGATGGACGCCGACAAGGCCGAACGCGAAGAACTTGAACGCCGCAAATCCGAGCCCACCTGGGTGCCGTGATGACGAACGCGCTGGCGCCCTATCGGCGCATCACCATCAAGATCGGCTCGGCGCTGCTGGTCGACGGCGCGACCGGCAAGCTCCGTGCCGCCTGGCTGGCCTCGCTCGCCGCCGACCTCGCCGCGCTGAAGGCGCAAGGGGTGTCGCTGGTGATCGTCTCCTCGGGCGCCATTGCGCTCGGCCGGCGCCTGCTCAACCTCGATGCCCGCAACCTGCCGCTCGAGCAGAGCCAGGCCGCCGCCAGCGCCGGGCAGATCGCCCTCAGCCAAGCCTGGGCCGCGGCGCTCGCCGAGCACCAGATCGTCACCGGCCAGATCCTCCTCACCCCCAACATCACCGAGGAACGGCGTTACTTCCTCAACGCCCGCACCACCATCTCGACATTGCTCGGGCTGGGCGCCATCCCGATCATCAACGAGAACGACTCCGTCGCCACGGCCGAGATCCGCTACGGCGACAATGATCGCCTCTCGGCCCGCGTCGCTACCATGATCGAGGCCGACTGCCTGATCCTGCTCTCCGATGTCGATGGGCTCTATACCGCGCCGCCGAGCAAGGATCCGAACGCCGAGCACCTGCCGTTCGTCGCCGCCATCACGCCCGAGATCGACGCTATGGCCGGGGGCGCCGCCAGCCACCTGAGCCGCGGCGGCATGACCACCAAGGTCGAGGCCGGTAAGATCACCACCCAGGCCGGCACCGCCATGATCATCGCCAAGGGTACCGCGGATCACCCGCTCCGCGCCCTGACCGAAGGCGCGCGCCACACCCTGTTCGCCCCCGCCGAATCCCGGGCCCAGGCGCGCAAGCGCTGGATCATGGGCCATCTCGAACTGCTCGGCGCCATCCATGTCGATGCCGGCGCCGCCCGCGCCCTGCTCGATGGCAAGAGCCTGTTGCCGATCGGCGTCACCCGGGTCACCGGCGAGTTCGGCCGTGGCGACGCCGTCGCCATCCTCGGCCCCGATGGACGCGAGATCGCCCGCGGCCTCGCCGGCATGGGCCGCGAGGAAGCCGACCTGGTGAAGGGCAAGAACTCCCGTGTCGTTGCCGACCTGCTCGGCATCGGCACCCGGTCGGAACTGATCCACCGTGACAACATGGTGGTGCTGATGGGCCTGGAGGCCAAAGTCTGATGAGCGCAGAAGTTCTAGTCCAAGACTCGGCCGTCGACCTCTCCACCGTCATGCTCGAACTCGGTCGCCGCGCCCGCGCTGCCGCCGCTGTGCTCGCCTTTGCCACACCTCAAAGCAAGGTGCAGGCGCTGCAGGCCGCCGCCGACGCCATCGACGATCGCCGCGACGACATCCTCTCGGCCAATGCGCTGGACATGCGCGCCGCCGAGGGCAAGGGCATTTCCAAGGCCTTCCTCGACCGGCTGCAGCTCAACGACAAGCGCATCGACGCGATGATCGAGGGACTTCGCACCATTGCCGAGCTGCCAGATCCGGTGGGACGCGTGCTGGCCGAATGGACCCGACCCAACGGCATGACCATCCGCCGCGTCGCCACCCCGCTCGGTGTCATCGGCGTCATCTTCGAGAGCCGCCCGAACGTCACCGCCGATGCCGGCGCGCTGACCCTGAAGGCTGGCAATGCGGTGATCCTCCGCGGTGGCTCGGACAGCGTGAACTCGTCGCGCGCCATCCATGCCTGCCTCGTTAGCGGTCTCAAGGCGGCGGGTCTGCCGGCCGATGCGATCCAGATCGTCCCCACCACCGATCGCGCCGCGGTTGGCGAGATGCTGGCCGGGCTCGGCGGCGCCATCGACGTGATCGTGCCGCGCGGCGGCAAGACCCTGGTCGCCCGGGTCCAGTCGGAGGCGCGCGTCCCGGTTTTCGCTCACCTCGAGGGCATCTGCCACACCTATATCGACAAATCCGCCGACCTGCAGATGGCGGTTGACGTCACCCTCAACGCCAAGATGCGCCGCACCGGCGTCTGCGGCGCCACCGAAACGCTGATGCTGCACCGCGATGTGGTGGCGACGCACCTGAAGCTGGTGATCGCGGCGCTCGTCGCCAAGGGCTGCGAGATCCGCGGCGACGCGACGGTCATGTCGCTGATCCCCGAGGCGATCGCCGCCACCGAACAGGACTGGCACACCGAATACGAGGACGCCATCATCTCGGTGAAGGTGGTTGCCGATGTCGGCGAGGCCATCACCCATATCGGCAAATATTCCTCGCACCACACCGAGGCGATTATCACCGAGGATCCGGCCTCGGTCGCCCGCTGGTTCAACGAGATTGACAGCGCCATCCTCCTCCATAACGCCTCCACCCAGTTCGCCGACGGCGGCGAGTTCGGCTTCGGCGGCGAGATCGGCATCGCCACCGGCAAGTTCCACGCCCGCGGCCCGGTCGGTGTCGAGCAGCTGACGAGCTTCAAGTATCTGGTTCAGGGCACGGGGCAGACCCGGCCTTGAGGCGATCGATCAACCGCTCTGACCTTGCATTCGAAACTCGGAGTCATTCCCGCGAAAGCGGGAACCTCCGTTTGCTGAGCGCGCGGCAAACTCCGCGAACAGAGTTTCCCGCTTTCGCGGGAATGACTCCGTGGGCCGGGCACGCGCTGTGACAAGTC